>JBNJGS010000058.1:0-18411 GCA_051747965.1 Bacteroidota bacterium | reverse complement strand
CTTCAAATCCCACCATCCTGGAAACCCAACTCCCAAATATAATTCCCCTCACCTTTCCACCAGCCATCTTATGGCTTCTGCGGCCATGAATGAACCGAAAATTGATGGAATGGGGGATATTGTGCCTGCATTGGAAACTTTGTGACGGCCTTGTTCCAGAACAATCTTTGACTTATCGGTCTTTTCTGTTGAAAATACCACAGGAAATCCTTTGTAAATACCTTGCCTGTGTAATCGTTTCCTTAGTATGCGTCCCAGGTTGCAGTTGTAAGACTTACTTATATCGCTGATTTGTATTGCCCTTGGGTCGGTTTTTCCTGCTGAGCCCAGTGAGCTCATGTGAGGTACTTTTTTTTGCAGGCAGTGGCTGATGAGTTCAATTTTTGGTGTCAGGGTATCGATGCAATCAAGAACATAATCATGTTTGTCAATGGAAATCTCTCTTTGCAGGCTGTCGCCGGTGATAAAGCAGGGGTGGACCGTTATTTTTATTTGTGGGTTGATATCCTGCAGCCGCTCTCTCATTACCGAGGTTTTTTGCCTGCCAATGGTGGAATGAAGGGCCGGTAGTTGTCTGTTGATGTTGGTGACACTTACCCTGTCATCGTCAATCAGACCGATGTGCCCTACGCCACTGCGGGCCAGATGTTCTGCAGCCCAGGAGCCTACTCCGCCCAAACCGGCAACCAGTACAGAGGCTGATGACAGGTTTTCCAGTCCGGTTTCTCCCAATAGCATCCTGCTACGTTCCTGCCAGTCTGTGTTCATCTGTTTTGTATGCTTTTGAAATTCTTTTGTATCTGTTCTGCCAAATCCCCGGGACTGATTTGCCTGATTCGTGCTGCCTGCTCATAAATCTTTTCAATATCAATATTGCTTTCATCGGTTTCCAAAAACAGCAGTCCGGACGGGTTTGCCTTTAGTGTTGTTTCAAGTGCTTCTATGCCGTGCATAAGTTTGTCGCCATAGGAGAGATATATCCCGTGATCGGTGCATTGTTCCATGATTTGCTGATTGCCCTGGTAGCCGTGGATAATCCATGCCTGTTTGGGTCGCTTTATTTTGTGCATAGCGATGATGTCGGGATAGGCTTTCACAGCATGAATAATCAGTGGTTTCCTCATTCTCTCACTCAGGTCAATCTGGGCTTTGAAAACGGCTATCTGTGTGTCCCATGCTACGCTGGATGCTCTGTCAAGTCCGCATTCCCCTATGGCAAAGGCCTTGTATGCCTTGGGATATAATTCGTCCATCAGTGAATTGATATCTGTTTTTTCGGCATGCCAGGGATGTATCCCCATGGAAAACCATGGTGTATCGGGAATAGGACTGCGGTGAAAGTGGCTCACAATCTCAATATGATCCTCATTTCCGGATTCGCTGTGCGTATGTATGTCAATAATCTGCATGTTGTTCATATGCTTTACCTTGCCATATGCCGGATGTAAGCATGTATTTTTTTAATTGATCCACAAATTCAAAGTTCTTCATACCTTTCCAGTCAGGACTGATTACCAGTTCCCTGGGCGATTCGCTGGTGAATCGTTCTACCACAATTTCCGGATTCAGTTTTTCCAGAAATGCAGCTACCAGGCGAATATAACTTTCTGCTGAAAACTTAACAAAATCATCGGGTACTTGTTTAAATTCTTCCGCCAAGGCCGTGTCTTTCAGTACCTGAAGCTGATGTAGTTTCAGTGAATCTGGTTTCAGCCTGTTGATGCAATCAGCCTGTTTCAGCATGTCCTCTTTTGATTCTCCGGGCAGGCCCAGAATGAGATGAGCACCGGTTCTGAATGCCTTAGGGCGGCACTTTGTAAATGCCGCCTGCGTACAGGCAAAGTCGTGGCCACGATGAATGCGTTGCAGGCTGCGGTCTATGCATGATTCTACCCCAAACTCCAGACTCACATACATCTCTTTTGCCAGATCATCCAGCAGGGAAATTTGCTCATCTGTAATACTATCCGGCCGGGTGGCTATTACCAGTCCGCAAATACCGTCAACAGACAGTGCTTCTTCTGTGAGACTGCGAAAATGCTCATAACCGGTATAAGTGTTCGTAAAGCTTTGAAAATATGCCAGGTATTTTTGGGCTTTGTACTTCTTCGAAAAAAAATCAATGCCTTCCTTCAGTTGCTGGCTGACAGATTTGTCTGCCCGGCAGTAAAACGGACTGAAACTGCTGTTGTTGCAATAAGTGCAGCCATGATTACTGATTTTGCCGTCAAGATTCGGACAACCCAGACCGGTGTTGACAGAAATTTTCTGCACGCGCCGGCCAAACTGCCTGCGGACAAAGCCCGGATAATCATTCCATGGTTTTTCTTGCATATTGCCTGAATTAGCCGGATCAAAAGAATAGAAAATACTACGCTTATGCAAATCTGCTGCTCTTTACTTGTTCTTCCTTTTTTTGTTAATGCCTTTCAGCAGTTTGCGTTTCAAAATCTCCGTATCTATGGGCTTGGAAATGTAATCATCAAATCCTTCTTTTATGGTTTTGGCTTCGTCTTCAGCCATGGCATGTGCCGTTTGAGCGATGATGTACACGGAAGAGTTGAATTTTCGGATTTTTTTCATGGCGGCTGTACCCGCCAGATCCGGCATTTTTAAATCCATGAGGATGATGTCTGTATCCGGATGCTCCCTGATGGCATCCATGACTTTATTGCCATCGGTTACCTGAATGGGGTTGATGCCAAAACTGTTCAATATCTGCTTAAAAAAGTGCTGATTGAATTTGTCGTCTTCAGCAACAATGACTTTAATCTCACTCAGATCAGGTTCTGTATCTGCCTGTATGCTTTTCTCCGGAGCGGGGAGTTCTGTGGAAAAATTCTTTTTGGGCAATGCAAAACTGAATGTTGAACCCTTGCCTACTTCTGAACTCACCTTCAGTTCTCCGCCAAGGAGTTGAACAAGATGCTCTGTTATAAACAGGCCAATTCCTGTGCCACTATACACTTCATCATTGATGGTATCGGAAACCTTGTAGAAACGTTTGAAAATATTTTCCTGATCACTTTTGCTTATGCCTATGCCGGTGTCGGTAACAGAAAACTGAACACTGTCTTCCTGAACTTCACATTTCAGTTCAACTTTGCCTTCATGTGTGAATTTTATGGCATTGCTTAACAAATTTGTCAGCACTTGTCTCAGCCGTGACTTGTCAGTTTCCAGATATATTTTCTCACCGGGGTATTCAAATGAAAGTGTTACCTCCGGTTTATTTTGATTTTCGAGGAATTGGTCAAATGTATGTTTCAGATTTTCAAGTATTTCTGTAATATTATGAACAGCCGGGTTTAATTCCAGTTCCCTGGCTTCAATTTTTGATACATCCAAAATATCATTGATCACCTGCAGCAATTGATCATTGTTTTCTTTGATGATCTTATGAAATTCATGTTTCTGAGTTGATGTCAAATTGCGCTTTGTCATCATTTCACTAAAACCCAGAATGGCATTCAGCGGTGTGCGTATTTCGTGACTCATGTTTGCCAAAAAGGCCGATTTGAGCATGTCTGCCTGCCTTGCTTCGCGGTATGCCTTAATATAGGCGTGCTTTGAGAGTCGTAGAATGACGAAAATGATGGCAATATAAATCAAAATCCCCGTATAGGTGTCAACCAGGCGGGTTAGCTCGGATTCATATTCTCCGGTAAGGCCTGGTACATAAAGATCAAGCAGAAAAATGCCCAGCAGGTTCAGGCCCATGGCAATGGTAATATATACCAGGGTGCGTCCCGACCAGGTAAAAATCAAAATACTGTACAGAACAACAAAAAAGTAAGGTGCCGGTCCGTCTGATCCGTAATTGAAAAACCAGAGGGAGTTGACAATGAGGAGGCTGAGTATGGTGACAAGCCATTTGGCCAGCAACATTTTTGTCGATTTCCACGCCAGATAATAAGTGTAAGCGTATAACAGGGCGCCGACAAAAGGAATCAGGTACAATATCAGGGGGAAACCCAGGCTGATGTTGATGATCGTTCCCACAAGAGCCATTATGCCTGCAATCAGGCTAAGGGCCATGACGAACTTTCTTTCAAAATCAATGAATTCTTGACCTTTTGTTATTTTATTCTTGACTGCGATCATATCATGTTCAGAATTTCAACAAAAATAGCGAAAAATAGTTCTTGAGAAATCGGGAAAAGAGAACTTACTCGCATTGGTAACAGTAATTATAATGTGAACTAAGATTCTCAGTGGAATGACAATTTTAATTATACTGAAGCAGATTCATAAAATTGTAAATATTTGAATGCTGTTGTTATTCATATTTTGTTGCTTTGAGAATATAATAAAAGAATGAGTCAGTCTAAAAAAGCCAAACTTACACAATAAGCGGCTGAGATAAGATTATATTGCAGGTATAAACCGCATCAGCTCGTTTCCTTCTGCTATACCTGATTGATAGTTTTTTAGGAAAATATGCTGGCAGAAAATTTCAATATGAACAACGAACAAATGAAGCAGGCGCTTTCGATTATGAAAGCAGGTAAAGAAAAAGGGATGTCTCATCTCAGCATTTCAGGTGGAGCTTTTTCAGGATATGAAGAAATCCTGGAAACAGGGGAAAGCTTTGTGAATTTTTCCATTTGTGATTATCATAAATTGTCTGTGGATCAGCGTTTGCGTAAAGCAGCAGCCGGTGCGGTCATGGAAAATGGCGTATATACAGCCGTTTCACGTACATACATGAAACTTGATATCTACAGAAGAGCAGAAAATGTCATGGCAGATTTGTTTGGCAAACCTGTCATCATAACACCCCGGACCACGCTGGGGCATATAGCTGCAATTCCGGTGCTTGTTGACAAAAACGATGCTGTGATACTTGACCATCAGGTACATACATCTGTCAGGCTGGCCTGCGATATGCTGAAAGGCTATGGTGTACACATCGAAATAGTCCGGCACAACAGGATGGACAAACTTGAAACCAGAATTCAGGAACTGAGCTCAAAATATGAACGAATCTGGTATATGGCTGACGGGATATATTCTATGTTTGGCGATGTTTTGCCCGCTGCGGAACTGGAAAAACTGATGAACAGATATCCACAGTTTCGTTTGTATGTAGATGATGCACATGGCATGGGGTGGTGCGGCCAAAATGGAAAAGGCTGGACATTGTCAAAAATGAAATACCACAAGCAGATGTTTCTCTCTACCTCGCTGGGAAAAGGATTTGGGGCAGGAGGGGGATTGCTGGTTTGTCCTGATGAGGAGACACGTGAAAAAATTCTTTTTACTGGTTCAACCCTGATATTTACTTCTCCGCCGGAACCTTCTGTGCTGGGAGCGATCATTGAATCCGCCGGAATTCATCAGTCAAAGGAAATCTCTCTTCTGCAAAATACCCTTCGTGAGCAGATGCAACTCTTTTATGATGAGGCTGAAAAGCTTGAACTGCCTGTAATCGATAAAACACTAACCCCCATTGCTTTTATTGCTGCCGGTATTCCTGATATGGTGATAGATGTCTGCCGGGGTATGCTGAGCCGGGGGTATCATATTACGCCCGGTGTGTTCCCTGCCACACCGTATCATCAGGGTGGGGTGAGGGTTGTTCTGAGTCTGTATCAAACCAAAAGCCAGATACGGGAAATGCTGAAAGTCTTAAAGGAAGAATATGATTTGATGCTGAAAAAGTATCAAACCAGTGTGGAAGCCATCTGCTCAAAATACAAAAAGTGATGAGCTCTGCTTACCCGGAATTTTCATCCTCATCTTCTTTGTCATCGTTTTCAGGATAGTGGATTTCCACATCCTCAAATAAAGTGTGGCTAGAGTGATAGCCGGGCCTGCTTGTGTGTTCATCCTCATCATCATCCTGTAATTCTTCTGTTTCCCATGAATATACAGGTTTTTGAGGTCCATGCTTCCTGTATACCCATGCCAGCAAAAAGCCCATGAACATACCGGCAAAGTGCGCTTCCCAACTTATACCTGGCTTTCCGGGGAAGATCCCCCACACCATGGAACCATACATGAAAACGATGATCAGGGAAATTGCCATCATCCGGTAATCTTTGCGCAATATGCCGGATAAAAACAAAAATGCTGCCATCGCATAAATAACTCCACTGGCACCAATATGGTGACTGGGACGTGCAATCAGCCAGACAAGTATCCCTGAACTTATCCAGGAAAGTGCAAAAACCCGGTAGCCTGTTTTGGGATATAAATAAAACAAACCCGTCCCCAGGACAATGAAACTCATGCTGTTGGCTGTAAGATGCTGCCAGTCGCCATGAAGCAGGGGTGCTGCCAGTATACCGATGAGCCCTTTCCACTCCCGCGGATTGATGCCGTATCGGTTCAGTTCCATATCAAGGCTGAAATTCAAAAGGTGAACGGCCCACATGAGCAACAATAGCATCAGCGTGACAAAGAGGGATATCCGGAATCGTTTTTTCTCTATTTGAGGTGATGTTTCCATTTCGGTGAAAGATAATCATTCCGGACGTGTTTTGCAAGTCTCCTGTGCCCGGTTTTTTGCAAATCAGATATGCAGTATCCGGCATTGTAATGTTGTCTCTGCCGGTTGTTTGTAACCCTTACAAAAAGTACCGCCCCTGATGGGGTCAGGGGCGGTTTCATTGGTGAGATAGTTACGAAGTAAATATAACCAGATATTGGGGGATAGGGGATAGACTTAATAATATTTCTCTGCAAGACCTCCATTGTTATGCGGATAATACTCATATTCCTTTACCAGACTTACCTTCTCCGGCGTGAATTTGTATATCCTGTACATCGCAGGCTTGTCAGGTAATTTGCTTATAAATGTAAACTGACGATTTTCGTAATCAACATCTGCACTGAATGTCTTTTTTGACAAAATAACATAGTTCTCATTGTCATAGGAACGTTCAAAAGTGTAAAATCCACTTGTCTCTTCATTCTTTAGGATCAGGGATATGTACAGATTGTCATCAAATTCTTCTGCATAAACATCCTTATCGGACTGATTCTGATCAAAATCAATTTCCGGAGCTGCTTTCATAACAGATGTCTGAGCGATGCTGACTGATGTCAGCAGGAAAATGGCTGCGCCCAATATGCTTATCTGTTTTATCATTATCCTTAATCGTTTTGATCTGTAACAAATATAGGGACAGTCCTTTCCCCGAATGACCGTGAAAAGGCTGAAAAGATTCTACGCTTTTATACTGATAATTCCGGGAACGGATATGCACGGAAACTGTTTGAAAACCGCCTGATTTTGCTATCTTTGCTCCCCAATTATTTTGAACTTATGGCGAAGCCTTATATTTTGATATCCAATGATGATGGCCCTTATGCAGAGGGCTTGCATAGTTTAATCGCAGTTGCCAAAGAGTTTGGCCGGGTTGTGGTCGTGGTTTCTGAAGAAGGACAAAGCGGAAAATCACACAGCATTACCGTAAAGAATCCACTCCGGATCAGGGAAGTTGAGCGCAGTGACGATGTGAAATTCTATGTGGTGAATGGCACACCGGTGGATTGTATCAAACTGGCCATTGACCAGATTCTGGACGAACGTCCTGACATGGTGCTTTCCGGTATAAATCATGGCTCCAATGCGGCAGTTTCTGTCATCTATTCCGGCACCATGGGTGTGGCCCTTGAAGCAGGATTACACAATATTCCCGCAGCCGGATTTTCCTTATGTAACCATGCTGCAGATGCCGATTTTACCTTATCAAAACAGGTGGTGAAACAGGTGGTCAATAAAATGCTGAAAGAAAATCTGCCCGACCGCGTGGTGTTTAATGTCAATATCCCCGATATCAGGCCTGAGGAGTTCAAAGGTATTGAGGTTTGCCGGCAGACATTTGGTGTGTGGCAGGGAGAATTTGAAAAACGCAACGATCCGGGAGGTACACCTTATTACTGGCTTACCGGATATTTTGAAAACAACGAGGATGGAACACCAAATACCGATGAATATGTGCTTTCTGAAAACAAGGCCTCCGTTGTCCCTGTCAAGGCTGACCTGACAGACTATCACAGTTTGCAAAATATGTCTGACTGGACATTTTAACCCCAAATTTGTTTCAATCATGAATGAAAAAAAGAAAAAGCGTCAGAAGTTTAATAAACCATGGTTTGGTCTGCTCATCGGACTGACACTTCCTTTACTGGTGGTAGTGATTTTTTACCTTACACGTGCAAGATCCGGCGTAAGTTTGTTTCAATACCTGGATTATCTGGTGGCCATGGGAACTTTCCTTCCCATTTTCAGCCTTGCCACCCTGGTTAATCTCATCCCTTTCTATATACTGAAAGGCTATGAGTACTGGTATGCAAACAGAGGCATTGTTTTTTCCATTTTTCTCTATGTGATTGTCGTGATTCTTCTGAAATTTGCCTAATTTCATGGCGGTATGAAGTATTACATCATCGCAGGCGAAGCATCCGGAGACCTCCACGGTTCCAATCTCATCCGGGGAATCAAAAAAGCTGATCCCGGGGCGGAAATCCTCGCATGGGGTGGAGAAAAAATGCAGGAAGCAGGGGCTGAAATCCGCAAACACTACAGGCAACTTGCCATCATGGGATTTGTTGAGGTAATTGCCCATCTGAATACCATCAGAAAAAATTTCAGATTTGCCAAAAATGATATTATCAGGTTTAATCCGGATGTGCTGATTACCATAGACTTCCCAGGATTTAACCTGCGCCTTGCCAAATGGGCAAAAAAAGCCGGATTCAAAACATTTCATTATATTTCTCCCAATGTCTGGGCATGGAAAAAAGACCGCGTGTACAGTATGCGGAAAAATCTTGATAAAATCTTTGCCATTCTGCCGTTTGAACCGGAATTCTATAGAAAATTTGATGTGGAGGTTGAATATCAGGGGCATCCACTGATTGATGCTGTCAACCAATACCAGCCTTTGCCACTGCCGGAATTCAAAAGCAAACACAAATTGTCGGATAAGCCGGTAATTGCCATTTTGCCCGGAAGCAGAAAACAGGAAATTTCCAGAATGCTTCCACTAATGCTTGAAACTGCAGGCAGATTTCCTGGATATGAATACCTGATTGCCGGTGCACCGGGCATGGAACATGAGTTTTATCAACAGTTCGTCCGTGAATATCCCCACGCACACTTGTTGTTTGATGCTACTTACGATATTCTTTATCATGCAAAGGCCGGTATGATTACCAGTGGAACTGCTACTCTGGAAGCTGCCCTCTTTGATGTGCCACAGGTTGTGTGCTATAAAACAAGCCCACTGAGTTTCAATATAGCACGTATGTTTGTGAAAATACGTCGGTTTAGCCTCGTAAATCTGATTATGGATGAGGATGTGGTCACCGAGCTTATCCAGCACCAGATGACCAGAGAGAGCCTCGAAAATGAATTTCAGAAAATTCTCCCCGAAGGAGAAAAACGAAAACATGTGCTCAAAAAGTACGAAGAACTGAAAACAAAATTGGGTGAACATGGTGTATCTGACCGGATTGCCGCAGCAATGTACAGTCTGATTTCATGATGTATCTTCAAAAATACTGCCTCCTGATTTGTCTTTGCCTCTTTTCTTATTCAGGTATTGCTCAGGAGATCAGTGTGGCACTCTTTTATCAGCAGGATACAGATGCTTTCAAAATCACAACACAAAAAGACAATTACAAAATTGTGGCCGGAGACAGTACAATGGCTGTGTTGCCGGCAAATACAAACCTTAGTATGAGCGCTCACAACGGGCAGGTGACGCTGGTTTCAGACAGCATCGAGTTTACAGCCGGCGAAATTCTGCTCCTTGCCGACAGTACAGAAAGTGGTTTTTTTATCAACTTGCCAGGAGCAGATTCCGGAGCCAGAGCTTATACCGGAAATCTTAAGTTTTATGATGATTCCGGGATTCTGCGGGCGATAAACCTGGTACCCCTGGAAGCATATGTGGCAGCCACCGCAGAAGCAGAAGGCGGGTACAATGCACATCAGGAATATTATAAGACCCAGGCAGTGATTGCCCGAACTTATGCCCTGAGAAATCTGCACCGGCACGAGGCAGAAGGATTTCAGCTTTGTGATAAAACACATTGTCAGGTCTATCCCGGTAAGGCCACTGACCCGGACATTATTGAGGCAGCCGGCCAAACCAGAGGGGAGGTGATTGTTGACAGTACATTTACTCTCATCAATGCCGTGTATCATTCCAACAGCGGAGGTGTTACCGCCAACGCACGTGATGTATGGACCTCACATCTGGATTACCTGGTATCCGTAGAGGATACTTTTAGCCTCGGAGGCAAACATGCTACCTGGCAAAGAGATATAAGCCTTGCTGAATGGCGTATTTTTCTGACAAATCAAGGTGTGGATACCAAACATACTGATGACAGTCTGCTGATTAAAAAAATTGAAGAACGAAGTCCCGTCATTCAGTTTAACAGGGTTAGCATTCCCATGAGAAAGATCAGATCATATTTTGACCTGAAATCCGCATATTTTACTATGGATATCGAGAATAATAAGTTGATATTCAGAGGAAAAGGCTATGGCCATGGTGTAGGGCTCAGCCAGGAAGGTGCTATGGCTATGGCCCTTCTACAGTATGATTATGAAGATATCATCAGTCATTATTATTCCGGTTCTATGGTGGTGCACCTCAGATTGCTGGATGTATTCGAAGGTCTGGAACGACTCGGAGATGAATAAGGTGTTTGGAAACCGGGAATACTTATCAAAAAACAGTGTGCCCCGGGATTCTGGGGTTTAGTCTTTGTTCTGACAAGCCCCTTTTATGCCTTCAACCTGGCATGAACAACTTCCCGGATCATCTGAGGATGCACAAGAAATTCCCAATCTTTCCATATCTTTATTGTCGCCAATATGTGTGTCAGGGAATTTCTTCTTTTTGCCGAAGAAAATCTGAACGCCAAGCAACAGAATGACAAATCCCAGTAGTAAACTTGCTATCAAAATCAGTTTCAACATAATTATTTTCTCCTTGTATCTTATCAGTCTAACAAAATGCAAATATTAAAGTTTAGTAAGCGGTAATTTTTTTCCGAAAATTCTCAATATCAGATACAAAATTAACAATCCTGCTGGAATTGAAATATAAACAGGGAACCCGTAGGCAGCCGGCAAAGTACCTGTCAGTACAGCAACACTGCCCACAGTGAGGGCATAAGGCATTTGTGTCCTGACATGCTGGATGTGTGAGCAACCTGAGGCCAGTGAAGATAATATGGTGGTATCCGATATAGGTGAGCAGTGATCTCCAAGTACCGAACCGGCAATGACGGTGGAAACCAGATTGTTGAACAACATCATGCTTGTGGCATGGTCAAGGCCGTTTTCTGCAAAAATCAGCCAGCTGGAGGGCAGAATCAAGGGATACATGATGGCCATGGTTCCCCAGCTTGAACCTGTACTGAAAGCTATGGCAGCGGAAAAGACAAAGCTGATGGTTGGAATCAGGTAAGGGGAAACAGATAAATTGCGCATGGTAGTGCTGATGAATTCTGCAGTGTGTAAATGCTCAGTGAGCAGTGCCAGCGACCAGGCAAAGGTTAGAATCAAAATGGCTGTCAGCATGGATTTGAATCCCCCGACCATGGCATCTATTGTTTTTCTTAAATTCAACAGCTTTTGACTCACTGTCAGTGTGATGGCAACCAATACTCCGGCAAAAGAAGACCAGAGAAGGGCTTTGAAGGAGTCTGCCTCACCAATGATATGGGATAATTTTGCACCAATACTCAGCCCTGGATTGTGCCAGAGTTCACTGTCCCAGCCTGAGTATATTAGTCCGGTAATTGTGCCAAAAACAATGACCAATACGGGAATCAGTGCATTATAAGATGCAGATTTTTTGACCTGCTTCTCTGATGTCTGTTTTTGATTGCTGTCGATGATGCCTTTGCGTGCATTCAGCTCAATCTTAAACATGGGGCCGAAATCACGGCGTGTCATTACTATCATCAAAACAAAAAGCAGAGCCATGATGGGATAAAATGAATATTTCAGGGAGGCAAAGAATACGCTGTAGGGATTGGTATCCAGGCCGATGGTGGAAATACCATCCTGAATGTAAGACAATTCTGCACCTATCCATGTGGTGATAAAAGCAATGGACGCAATCGGAGCTGCTGTGCTGTCAACAATGTAGGCAAGTTTTTCCCGCGATATTCTTAGCTTATCGGTGACATTGCGCATGGTGTTGCCCACAACCAAAGTATTGGCATAATCATCAAAAAATATGGCCAGCCCCATCAGCCAGGTGACAAGCTGCCCCGAGCGGGACGTTTTTGCACGTCTGGATAAAACTGCGACAATCCCTTGCATCCCGCCGTTTTTTGTGATAATGCCTACCATACCGCCAATCAACATGGAAAAAACAATGATGGATAAGTGTCCGGCATCGTTCAGGGCCTGAATGATATATGTGTCTATTAAGCGTAAAAAGGCATTCAGCAGAGACTTAAAGAATGACCCAAACTGGTACATGCTGATGATTAATGTCCCGCTGAAAATTCCCAAAACCAGGGCGGAAAAGACTTCTTTGAATATCAGGGCAAACAAAATGGCTATCAGAGGAGGAATCACACTCATCCATAAAGGAATTGGCCTGACATTACGAATATAGGTTTGCTTGTCACAGGTAAGCCGGAAGCTTTGTTTTCTGTCGAAACGATGGGTGAGTTCAGCCCTGCCATTGAGAAAATTCAGGTATTCAACTTCTCCGTTTACCCGTACACGGCCCTCCTCAGAGTAGTCGTGCATCACTTCACCATCTTTATAGAGTACAATGCCAATATTAATATCGGTTTTGCTGACAATGATATCCGGAAGCGTAACATGCATGCTGTCAGGTGAAGCAGTGCCGGCAGACAGTGAGGGTGTTGCCAGTATGCCTGTCAGAAATAAGCTCAGGATTAGTATGCTTCGCTTCGCCCTGTTCATCTTCTCAGGTTTTCAGGATTGTAAATAAGCCCAGTATGCCTCTGCGTGAAATTTTTCGCTCTGCGATGATGACCATGCCGCTGTTTTCCAGTGTATTGCGTAAACGCCGTAGGGAATACAATTTGACCCATGGTATCAGCCTGAAAGCCCTGCCCAAAAAGCCTTGCGTAAATGCGATGAATCCATTGATGCCTCTAAAGCTGGCATAACAATTTGTGAAAATGATTATCAGGCCGTTGGGTTTGGTGATGCGTTTGGCTTCCATAAGCAATGCCTGGGGAGAATAGGAATAATGAAGAACATTGCACAATAGTGTGACATCTGCTGCCTGGGGAGGAAGGCCTGTGTAGTGCATGTCTGCCATTGTAAAAGTGATGTGGTCGTGCAGGCCTTTTCTTTTTTTGGCTCTGGCCATGGAAATCATTCCCTCAGAGCTGTCAATGGCTGTGATGGAGGCTGCTATATCGGCCAGACTGTAGGTGACAATGCCGGTGCCGCAACCCAGATCCACAACACTGCAACCTTTGTCAATGCTTTGCCTTATCAAATCAATGCATTTGGCATAAATCCGGTTTTTGCCGTAAGCGTTTTTCTTGTCATGAACTCCTGCACGCCTGTCCCAGTATCGATTGTTGTTTTCGCTTAGCATCAGTAACCGCGATTGAAGGCAGTGAATTTGTCAACATGCACTTTCATTACCCTTACTCCGCGAATGGCAGGGTCGTTATAACTGAAAGATTTCCCGGTGTATTGAATCATGACTTCATTCATACCATCGATTTTTTCCTGATGATCGGTGATGTCCTCAAGCTGGCCGTATGCCAGGACTGACCGAAACTTCATCGAATAGGAGCAAGCCACTTTTTCATGCCGGATGTTCATGGCTTCATCAACATAAAAGACAATACATACCTTGTTGTTATTGGTGAGAATGTCAAACTTTTTGCCTGTGGGAGCACTGTGTAGGTAAATAACACCATCACGATACCCAAAGTTCATCGGAACAGCATATGGTTCTTCTCCGTCAGTCATGCTGAGTGTGCATACATCAGCTTTCCTGATAATTTCATCAATTTCGGCCTGTGATTCTATTCTTATTTTTTTCATGTGATGCCTTTTGGTCGGCTAAAAATAAGAAAGAATTCCGGGTTTCCGAAATATCAGGCAGGCAAAAAAACAGAACTTCTGACCTGAGAATTGTGAATTTTACCATGTTTTGCCGTTTTACTTTGTCCGGGAAAGAGAAGAGTGTATGTGAAGCCTTGCCAGGCCTTGCTTGTAGGATTTTCTGCAAAAAAATCTGTAAGCAGGAAGAAAAATGAATGTTTTTCTTCCTGCTTACAGGATAATTGCTTCCTTATACTGTGAACTGACTAAGCCTCTGTATTAAGGTTGGTCATCTCATCAGTAATGGCAAAATCATAGTCGGGATACTCATATATTGGAATGCGCGGCTCGGTTTCACCAATCGAATAACCAAATACATTGTCATACTCTTCTTTATCTTCACCCATGGCCTCAAGTTGGTCAAGGTAGGTGTTCATGGATTTGGATTCAATGATTACCACGCGACCCATTTTGTCGATAATGGGTGAATGCCGGCGGTTGCTGTCATGGTCAAATTCAAGGATTCTGCGTCCGTCCCGTGTGATGCCAATAACCCGGTAGGTGAGGCTTTTGCCAACGCCCGGCATATTGAGGACGTTGCGGTCAGTGGCCAGGAAAGGAATATTTTCTTCCTTGCGAAGGGAATCAATTTGCTCAACCATGTTTTCGGCATTCAGAGGAAATTGTTTGATGCGTTGATAATGTTTTTCGGGTATCCGGCCAAGGTCTTTTTCTTCAATCTGCTCCTGCACTGCACGGGCATTGGTGGCAAATTGTGATGAATTTTCCATAAATCCTTTAACAGAGAAGGTGTAATAGGTGAGAACACCGATATCATTCAGTACCTCACGCAGCTTGGCTGTATGTCCTCGTCGTGAGGCTGCTGTCGTAAATACAAGCTGGTTGGTTACTGTCCAGCCTGCGGAAATGAGTTTGTCAAAAGCTGATTTGGATTCTGGTGTGATTTCCATGGGTGATTCAACATGTGTTTGTATCACAAATTGCTTGATGCCGATTGATCTGGCTTTTTCCTTGAAATCGCGAAGAACCCTGATCAGGTCGTCAGTGATTCTTTGAGGCAGATAAATCGGCATCCTTGTGCCCAACCTTACCCTGACAATTTCAGCATATTTTTCACTTTCCGGACGATTTTTGTTGGCCTCTTTCTTCCTGAGTGCCATCTGGTATACGGATTCTAAAATACGACCCATGGATTTGTCACTGCTCATCAGTGCATCGCCTCCGGTAATCAGAATATCCCGCAACTGGGTGTCTTCCTCCCAGTATTTCAGGTAGCGTTCAAGCCGTTCTGTCCAGGTTTCATCTGGTCGGAGCTTATCCAGATTGAAATTCAGATTGCCTCGTTGAAAATCATACATGCGCTGACAGCTTGAACATAAACCACCGCAGGCACGACCTACCGTTTCAGGGATTAGGATGGCTACTTCGGGGTACCTCCGGTGAACGGAATGGCGTGATGGCAGTATCCAGCCGGCAGCATTGGGTTTGCCCGGCTCTACAATATCTTCCTTTTCCCAGGCCACAATATGTCCGAATTCATGCACAAGCTGTTCTGAATACAACACATATTGCCGTATGGCCAGATCTGCACCTATGGCAAAATCCGGAGCATGAACATTCAGCAAAGACAAATAATATGGATTGACAAAGAAAGGAATTCCGGCCTTTTTTGCCCGCTCCAGCAATTCCATGGTGTCTGTGTCCAGACTGTTGTCAAGCATTTCGTTGAGAAGCTTTGGACTGCGGATGGCAAAGCGAAGGTGAAAAACGGATTTGTTCCACCAGTCCAGCATTTGTTTGTACTTCTCATTGTCTGACATCTCCGGATCAAACCGGTATTTTTTATCTTTGATTTCTCCGGAATCTATTTTCTCAATGAAGACCCTGATGATCCTGTCACGGTTTTTTTCCCTTTGCTCAATGATTCTGCTGTCAAGTCCGCTGGGCCATCTATCCATCCACTTAAGCACCTGCTCCTTGCTGTATTTCTTTCTGGCAGTCTTTCCACTCATCTGACGGAAAAGGTACATCATATCCCTGAAAAAATCAGGCTTGGCACCGCCCGTACCTTTTTTATGCGCCAGCCACAATAGCCTGACAGGATGATTGGCAACTTTTTTTCCGCGAAGGTTGCCGTCTTCAAAATAACTGTCCGCATGTTCAATATAATCAAGAATCCTGATGGCGGCATAATCCTGCCAGCGGAGTTTATCAAAATACTCCCTGCCTTTTACCTTCCGTAAATAATAATCCATGGCAACCTGCGATTCCCCGAGAATTGACATGGCCCATTCCCTGAAGCCTTCAGTAGCTTCTGTGTCTGTTTCAGCCTTCTCCAGAATGTCCCGTACAGTGGGATTCTCCTCAAGAAGTTGATGTAATAATTTGTGTGCACGTGGATTCAGCGCTATCTTGTCTAATGTGGAAATATGTGTCATAAATAATCCTTTCTTTATTCAGATATTGAAAATCAATAAGATTAACAAACAAACCTAACTTATTGTTGAATTCGGATACTGGCTGGTGGGTTTATGAATGATCAGCAAACAGCCAGATTACTTGCATCTACCACGGTCCGGCCTTGTTTGAATACAAGTCTGCAAAACTCTTTCTCAGGTATGTCCGCGGGCATGATGCTGATTGACGCATTTATCCGGTTTTTCTCAAAAATTGGCACAAAATTAAACATTTATTCTGACAAATGCAATCATACATCTGTCTCCAGTACATAACCGTCCCTGCGGACAATCATCGGGCCTTCCCAAACATTTTGTACGCCAAGGACTTTGGGGATATACAGTGAGTTTACAATTCGGTATGCTGTTCCACTGACAGGGATGGGTACTTCCTGTCCGTTTTTTATCATAAACTGAAATGCCTGTCTGGCGGGAATGTTCTGACTGCTTCCCTTGTCCAGAATGCCTGCCATATAATAGATACTGCGTATTCCCACAGAAATGAATTCGCCTGCAGCACTGCCGGCTGCGCCATGAAGGCAGGCTTTGGATGCTACAAAACCCGGAAATCCTTCAATGGGAATGTCTTCAGCAGCAGAACCCAAATATACCAGGGTTTCTTTGATCACAGGCATGAGCTTTTTGCTGATTTCCAGCGGGGCAAAACAGTTGACCTGCATCATATCATCAACACCAGGAGAATTTTCGTATGCGGGATTCTCTGATATCCCTGCAGCATGAACAAGGTAATTGATCTTGTTGTATCCTTTCAGAATTTTATCAATGAATTCATTGGTCTCTATTTTACTGGTGAAATCTGCAGAAATGATGTCTGCTTTTACACCCAGATTTTTGGCCGCAGATGCCAGAGCTGCAGCTCCGGTTTCATTGCCTGCATGATGCAGGATCAGACTGGCACCACGCCGGGCAAGCTCAAGGGCAATTTCTGAACCCAGGGCCCCTGTGCTTCCCGTTATCAGGCAGGTTTTACCGCTAAGCTCATTGCGATGCAATACCTCTACCGGCTTGTTTTTTCTGTCGGGCACAAGATAGGCAAATGCTCCGTATTTTCCACCCACGCCTGCTACAGTGCTGAGTATCTTCGTTCCCGGCCGTAGCCTGTTTTCATTGCTGAGCATGGACAAGCTGATGGGAACTGTGGAACCTGAAACATTGCCGAATTGTTTCTGAGCATCCAGAAACAACTGTCCGCTATCTATGCCAAGCTCCTTTGCTGTGGGCAGTAAAATGGCACTGCCGGTCTGATGGGGTACAAAATGATCAATATCCTGTGCCTGCCAGTGCAGACCCTCCAGCATTTCCTTTCCGCTTTTTGCCATGTTGACAATGGCCCTGTCCTTGATGACAGAATCCTCCATATACAAATGCCCTTCCTTGTCAACACCCACAAAATCCACCATTTGCATGTCCTGGTAATTGCTGACAGACAACAAACCGTATTTTTCTTCAGCCTCTTCCCGGCTTAGAACCACAGCCGCGGCTGCATCACCAAAAGTCACAAACGGGACAAACTTTGTCCGCTGGGTCAGAAAATCGGACATGGTCTCTGTGTGTGCAACCACAACATGTCTGGCCCCGGGATTGCTGGCCAGATATTCAATGGCGTGTTCAAGGTTAAGATTGAAGCCGGAACATCCGGATGCCAGCGTGAAAGCAGGATTTGTATTGTCAAGATCAGTGAAATGTGCTTTTATGGTAGCTGCCAGTCCCGGTGCCTGCTCATGTGGCGATACAGTACTGACAAACCATGCAGATATATCACCGACACTCAGACCGGCATCCATGATGGCATTTTGTATGGCCTTGACTCCCAGTTCAAGCGATGTTTCTGCATAAAACAACTTTTTTCTGGCAGGAGGAAAGGGTGAAACATGATGTCGTTTG
>JBNJGS010000057.1:16218-19019 GCA_051747965.1 Bacteroidota bacterium | reverse complement strand
TACAGGCTTTATTAAGGTGAGTACTTTTTCCAATACCACCTATGCTGAATTTATGGATGCTGTCCGGGATTTGAAGGCGCAGGGCATGGAAAATCTCATTCTTGATTTGCGTAGTAACAGCGGGGGTATTATGAGTGCAGCAGATTATATTGCCGATGAATTGCTGGAAGGCGGCAAATTGATTGTTTATACCCAGGGACGCAAGCATGGCAAGGTGGAACAGCATGCTACAGATGGCCGGCGCAGCCTGGTGGAGGTTGATGTAGCTGTTCTGATTGATGAGTTTTCTGCATCTGCCAGTGAAATTGTAGCCGGTGCCATTCAGGACAACGACCGTGGCTGGATTATCGGACGACGCTCCTTTGGTAAAGGACTGGTGCAGGAACCTGTGCAGTTTGATGACGGTTCAGCTCTGCGTTTGACGGTAGCACGCTATTATACTCCTTCCGGGCGTTGCATTCAGAGGGATTACGGTGAGGATATTGAAGATTACTATAAAAATATTACCGAACGCTTCATGAATGATGAATTCATGCAGGCCGACAGCATAAAATTTGCTGATTCGCTGAAGTACAAAACAAGTTCCGGACGTACCGTATATGGTGGTGGTGGGATTATGCCAGATATTTTTGTTCCTGTTGATACTACTGGTACTGGTAAGTTATATCAGCAGGTGCAGAATAAAAATCTGGTGTATGAATTTGCTTTCCGCTATACAGACCAGCACAGAGAAACGCTGGAAAACTTCGATGATGCAGAAGCACTTGTAAAACATCTGAAGGGCACCGGGATTATTGATGAATTTCTGCATTTTGTGAAAGAGTCAGGCATTGACTATACACATAATCAACTGGAACAAAGCCGCAATCTTTTGTCAACGCAGGTGATGGCCATGGTGAGCAGGAACATGCTGAATGATGCAGGGTTTTATCCTGTAATTCACCGCGTTGACACCACTTTTGAAACTGCACTGCAGGTTCTTGAAGATGAGAGAAAGCTTCTGAAATAATTTTCTTTTTTTGTTTGCTAATGCCAGTTTGCAGCCTGACGGAGGTGGCTAGCCTGTGCGCGGGTATGGCGGTTTTGGCAGGCCGGGCAGGAGCGACCGGGAGGAAGCTCCCTGGGCGGCCGGTGCCAAACCAGACATGGCCGTGTGCAGCTAATAACCGCAGGCAGAGAGCATGTTTATACGTGGCAAAAGGGTGACGCTGCCCAAAAACCAATCAAAATATTTTTTACCAATAAAGCCAGTTGGCTCCCAGGTAAGCCATAATTAACAGAATGCTCCATAATGCCCATGCCCGTACAGGTATGTATCTGGCAGGTGGTATGTTTTTGCGGTACCAGAGATAAGCCATCAGGATTATTTTTTGTGCCAGATAAGCAATGACGGTTGCCCATGCTACACCCACAAGCCCGAAAATCTGAATCAGCCATAGTGATAGGCCAATGTTGATGAGTATTTCAATGAGTGAAGAGAACATGATGGCCCGGGTTTTTCTCCAGCCGATAAGGATTGTCTGCGGAAAGAGAAGCCTGGAAAAAATCACCAATAGATAAACGTTAAAGACAGTAGCACTTTCGGTAAATGATGGGTTGAAAACCACAGGATACAGCCAGCGGGAGGTGAGCAGGAAAATTATTGTTACCGGGTAGAGGTAAAGCATGAGCTTTGCTGAGCGTTGTTTCATGTGTTCCATTGCCTGTTTTCGTTTTGCAGGCAGACTGAATTCCGGGATCATGGCATTTGAAAAAGCATTGGCCAGGAGTACTACAAAAGGCAGTTCGCGAGCACCATAGCGGAATACCGCGAATTTTGCTTCATCGAAATGGTATGATACCAGGAATCCGTCGAAGTAGGTGGCTGAGCCGGACAGGAGTATACTCAGGATGAGGGGTGTGGCAAGTAAAATGTGTTCTTTCAGGTAGGGGAGGGATAATTTAATTTTGCTGTATTTTCTTACCAGATATACAAGAAGCACAAATTTCAGCATATTCACAGCCACAAGACCATACAATCCGTAACCCAGGTCGTAACCTAGCAAAACAGGTGCAGTAACAAAGAACAATTGCAGGCTGAGGCTTACTACGGCATAAATGATGATATTTTTTGATTGATTTTTCAGGAGAAAAACATATTCTATCAAGTTGTTTGGTCCGGACAGGATGATATAGGCCACCAGAATTTTCAGGTAAGGCACAGACTCGGTGTGCAGGGACAGAATGTCTGCCAGGAAGCTGTCAGCAAGCCAGACGGCAATTCCGGCGAGGGTACTCATGAAAAGCATCAGCAAGGCAGAATTGAAGAGTACAGGATTGTTATCAGTGCTGTTTTCATGGCTTCTGCTGTGTTTGAAAAGTGGCATCAGGGATTGCAGAAGGCCGGATATCCAAAAGAAGCTTACACCTCCGGCGATGAGCAGGAAAGTTTCATATATTCCGATTTCACCCTGGCTGAGACTGGATTTAGAGAAGATGATGCTGATCAGAAAAAGAATACCAAAGCGAAACAGTTGAAAAAACTGCAATCCGGTGATATTGTTTATATATTTACTTAACCGCAAAATCTGTGTTTTTGACAAAGATAGCATTCCACTTTGTTTGGCGGATTGAATTTTGCAAAAAAGTTTGGAAATAATCGCAGGAATTGTTTATCTTTGCCATCCTCAAATGGTGGATGTAGCTCAGCTTGGTTAGAGCGCCGGATTGTGGTTCCGGAGGCCGTGGGTTCAAGTCCCATCTTCCACCCGACAAAAGAAGAAACCGTTCTGATTATCAGGGCGGTTTTTTTTTCAACGCTG
>JBNJGS010000057.1:0-16118 GCA_051747965.1 Bacteroidota bacterium | reverse complement strand
TTTTTGAATTTTACAAATATTTCCCGGTGATGTGCCGCACAGGATACCAGGATGCCAGAAATCCTATGAGCATGACAGTTGCAAAGACAGCGATAAAGTCCTGCCAGCGCATGGCTACCGGGTATGCATCAATAATAAAAGAACCGGATGTTCCCAGGGTGATGACGCCGAAGCGTATTTGTATCCATGCTACCAGTGCGCCAAATGCCAGTCCGGTAACGGCACCTACTGCAGTTATCAGCCAGCCTTCAAGCAGGAATATTCTGCTGATGGTCTTGTTATCGGCACCCAGGCTACGCAGGGTGTAGATGTCTTCTTTTTTATCAATGATAAGCATGGTGAGGGAGCCAATGACATTGAAAGAGGCAATGAGTAAAATAAAACTGAGAATCAGGAAAACGGCCCATTTTTCCGAGGCCATGATTTTATAAAAAAATGCATGTTGCTCGTATCTGTCCTGCACCTGAAACTTATCACCGAGTACATTTTTGAGTGATGCTTTTACATCCTCTACATCGGCATTTTCTGCAACTTTAAGCTCTATGGCTGTCAGTTCGGTGCTGTATTCAAAAATGTCCCGGGCAAATTCAAGCGGAACAAAGACAAACTGGTTGTCAAAATCCTGCTGGATGGAAAAATATCCGGCTGTATATATGTTTTTTTGGTTGATGGCGCTGCTGGCATCCATAAAGCTGCCGGTAAATCTGGCATTTCGTTTGGGGACAAAGCATTTGACGGGTGTATGCCGGTTGATTCCAAGTGAGAGATTATAAGCCACACCCTGACCTGCTACTGCCAGAGGCACACCACCTTCGTGTAGTGTAAATTCCCCGGCAGACATCATGGTATCAACGCCGCCAACATCAATATAATGCTCATCAACTCCCTTAAGCGTGGCAATGAATTGCTGATCGTCGTATCTGAGCAGGGCATTCTCTTCAATGACTTTGGTGAAGTGAGCTATGCCGGGATGGTTTTCTAATTTATTGAGCAGAGCTGAATCAGCATCAAAACTTTTTCCCTCGCTGGCTGTGATTTTTAAGTCGGGATCAAACGAGTAAAACAGATTTTTCAGCAGTCCGTCAAAACCATTGAATACCGACAATACGACAATCAGTGCCATGGTTCCGATGCCAACACCCGTAACAGATATTCCCGAAATGATATTGATGACATTCCGGCGTTTTTTCGAAATCAGGTAACGTTTGGCTATGTATAATGGAAAGTTCAATGCTTATTCGTTTAGCAGTTCATCAATTCTGTCAATATGGTCGAGGCTGTCATCCTGATAAAATCTCAGTTCCGGCACATGTTTTAACTGATGACGTATGCGATTACCAAGTTCAAAACGAACTTTTTTTACATTGTGGTTCAGGAGTTCAACAATTTCATCTGCTTTTGATGAGGGAAAAACAGACAGATATACACTGGCGATGGAAAGGTCTTTGGTGATCCGTACAACAGTAACCGTAACCATTGTCTGACCAAACCATTCTTTGGCATGCTTCAGGAAGATATCACTGATATCTTTCTGGATGAGCTTAGATACTTTATTTTGACGTTCTGTAAACATAGACCTCAAAAATAATAAAACCCTGAGAACATTACACTGAGATTGAACATTATCTTGGCATTTGCGTATGAAATCCTGATGGGCATGGTGAAGAATTGTGATTCGGCTGCTGGTATGTCCTGATTTTTTATAAACTTTGATGCATTAAAAAACAGTTTTGCTGCGTTATCATTGCAGATAGGATCATTAAATAATATTATTAAAAACAGGAACTATGAAAAAATACATTGCATTTGTCATTACAGTATTGATTGCGGGATTGATGATCTCATGCAATCAGTCAACCAAAGAAGACCTGAAAATGAAAGATGCTGCCACCGGCAATGCCGGGGAGATTCTTGTAGTAATGAGCAATGCCCGATGGAACGGTGATATGGGAGAGGCGCTGAAGGATGTGTATCACCGGGATTTATACACGGTTCCGCAGGAAGAGGCGGTTTTTAATCTGTATCAGATAGAAAAAGGTCAGTTTGCAGATCTGAACAAAAGAAACAGAAACATAATCGTTCCTGAAATAGGACAGGGAGCAGAGTATGGGGAGATTACAATATCCCGGAATGTGTACAGCAAACCCCAAACCGTCATGTACATCAAAGCGCCGGATGTTTCGTCATTTGTAGAGACTGTGGAGGAGAATAAGGAAAAGATGGTGGAGGTCTTTCTGAAAGCCGATCGTGACAGAATTCTGTCTTATTTGAAAGATTATCACAATACAGAATACAGAGAGCGACTGGAGCGGGATCATCATGTTTCCATGGCCGTGCCAAAGAATTATAATCTTGATGAAAACAGAGAAGATTTTGCCTGGTTGTCATATGAAACGCAAAAGGCCACCCATTCATATCTGATTTATCGTTTTGGTTCAGGTGAACGTGACAGTGCTTCCCTGGAGTATTTTGTAAAAAAGCGCAATGAGGCATTAAAAAAGAATGTCCCCGGACCGCGGGAAGGCAGTTATATGACCACCGAAACAAAATTTCACTATCCCATCATGAGCCGCCGTATGGTGAACAATGAACAAACCTGGATAGTGGAGGGTTTATGGAAGGTTGAAGGTGATTTTATGGGTGGTCCGTTTGCTGCTTTTATACAATGGGATGAAGCCAGAAATGAATTTGTCTGCATTGAAGCATTTACTTACGATCCACGTGGTAACAACCGGGATCAGATGCGAAAAATGAAGGCTGCACTCTGGACAATGAGAATTCCCGGTCAGTCCTGATCTTTCAGATAATCATATGCCTGATTTCTTCTGACAGGCTCAAATTCTGAATTTCTGATCAGTTCTTTCATGCCTTCCGGGCTGAGCGAATAATGTGCCCCGGCTGCTGAAACCACATTTTCTTCTATCATGACCGAGCCCAGGTCGTTGGCTCCTGCATGCAGGGCAATGGAAGCGGTATCCTGTCCCACGGTCAGCCAGCTAGCCTGGATGTTTGGTATGTTGGGCAGTAGTATGCGGCTTATGGCTATCATTTTGAGGTATTCTGCAGCGTACACATCAGGCATATCTGGAAAAGCCTGATGCAGTCGGGTGTTTTCTCGCTGATATGGCCATGGAATGAATGCGGTAAAACCCGGTGTGCCGGCCGGCCGCTCATCCTGCAGGTCTCTGATAAGCAAAAGATGCTCAAGGCGTTCCTTTGTGCTTTCCAGAAAACCAAACATCATGGTGGCAGAGGTAATCATTCCCAGTTTGTGGGCGGCTCTCATTACATCAAGCCATTCTTTTACCGATGCTTTGCCGGGAGAAACAATTTTTCTTACCCTGTCACTGAGGATTTCTGCCCCGGCCCCGGGCAAGCTGGTAAGGCCTGCATCAATCAGTGTTTCCAGCACCCGGGTATAACTTTTTCCGGATTGTTTTGACAGCCATACAATTTCCGGTGGACCCAGTGCGTGCAATTTGAGGGTAGGATATTCCTGTTTAAGTGCAGAGAATAAATCAACATAATAATCCAGTCCCAGCTCAGGATTCATACCCCCCTGCAATAGCAACTGATTACCACCCAGGGCAAAAAGCTCATCAATTTTTTTTCTGTAATCGTCTATGCTTAGCACGTAGGCATCAGTATCCTGTTTTTTTACACAAAAATTACAGAAGAGGCAGCGGGAGAAGCATATATTGGTGAGATTGACATTTCTGTCGATGATCCAGCTTACCTGATTGCCGGGATGCTTATCCCGCCTTATTTTGTCAGCCAGTTCCATAAGTTCCGGCAAAGCGGCTCTCGACCAGAGTTGAAGTGCTTCATCCGGTTTCAGGTATTGTCCGGTGTGGATTTTATTCAGTAGTGTTTCTGATATCATCCCTACATCATATTTGCGATGCGGTTGAGTTTGGCTTCATCAAGTATTTTGATTTTTCTTCCCTGTAAAGCCACGAGTTTATCATTTTTAAATTCAGAGAGAAGACGAATTACGGATTCTGTGGCTGTACCGATGAGGTTGGCCAGTTCTTCTCTTGTGAGGTATATCTGAAGGATTCCATCTTCATCAAGTCCGAAATCATTTTTCAGGTTAACAAGGACTTCAGCAAGTCTTTCCCGTACAGATTTTTGTGCAACATCGGTGATGAAATTATTTGCTTCCCCCAGTTCTGTACAGGCAAGTTGTAACATTTCAATTCCGAATTCCGCATTTTTTCTCAGCAGGTAATATAAATCGCTTGTATACACAAAGCAGATCACAGCATCCTCCAGTACTTTGGCAGATGTGCATGCTGGTTCTCCGCTAATGACAGACCGGTATCCAATGATATCGCCCTGTTTGGCAAAACGGATGATCTGGTCTTTGCCTTCAACGCCGGTTTTGAAAACCTTGATTATTCCGCTGCATATGCAATAAAACCCATTAATCCGGTTCCCTTCGTCGTAAAGCATCATGCCTTTTTCATAGCGGCCGCAGGTTTTCTTTTCGTTGATATAATCCAACTCATCCGGAAGCAACTTTGAAAACATGGTACTTACAACCCTGTTACATTCATTACAATAGGGTTCCTCCTGAATCTTTCTCATAATAACAAATTAGGTTACAAAAGCAAAGGTAATACTTTTTTATTATCCTTTGTTCCGGCAAGCTGCAAAACAAGGCATAAGACATTGTTTTTTTGCGTGTTCAGAGACGCATCATGCTGAGTAATGTTTTGTGAGTGGTGATTTTTCCCGGTACTATACATGAAATTCAGATAAGCTTGATGATGATGGAGGAAATTCAATGAAATTACTGAAATTTTTCCTATGTTTGCAGCTGATGTTAAATTTTTTGAAAAAATTGCATGAAGGAGAATAAAAGCTATTCAGCCCAATTTGAAGCGAACAACCTTCTGGACTTGATTATCAAGTACTGGAAACCCCTTTTAATAGTGGGTGTGGTTGCGGTGCTTGCTTCTGCTGCGGTTAGTCTTGTCATCGAGGAGAAATACAAGTCAAGCGTTATTTTGTACCCTACCAGTTCCACCAGCATTTCCAAAGCCCTGCTTTCAACCAATGCTACTGAGAATGAGTTGCTCAATTTTGGTGAAGAAGAGGAGGTGGAACAGATGATACAGGTGCTCAAATCAAGCACGATCAGAAACCGCATTATTGAGAAATATGATCTTGCCAGGCATTATGGCATAGAAATGGATTCAAAATATCCTCTGACAAATCTTTACAGGGAATATGACAACAACATAAATATCAATCGTACTGAGTTTATGTCTGTAGAGATTGAAGTGCTGGACCCCAGTGCAGATACGGCGGCTCTTATCGCCAACAGCATTGCCGCCCAGCTTGATTCTGTAATGAATTCCATGAAACAGGAGCGGGCAGGTAAAGCTCTCCAGCTTGTTAACGAAGCTTATCAGAATCAGAAGCAACAGGTGCAGGATATGAAAGACTCACTTAACAAATTGCATGAGCATGGTGTGTTTGAGTTTTCTTCCCAGAGTGAGGTATTCAATGATCAGTATGCCATTGCTCTGGCATCGGGAAACTATAGTGGAGCTAAGGCAATTAAGGAAAAACTTGATACCCTCGCAAAATACGGTGCAGCCTATACCGGTATTATTGGACAGTTGGAATTTGAACAAAAGAAACTCACAGAAATAGAATCCAAATATGTTGAGGCGAAAGTTGACGCTACACAGGATTTGCCACACAAATATGTGGTAAATGAAGCAGTAAAAGCCGAAAAGAAAAGTTATCCTGTTCGTTGGCTGATTGTTATGCTTTCTACCATATCGAGCGTATTGCTGGCCTTGATTGCTTTGATTATAATTGAAAACCTAAAAAAAAAATAAAACCAAAATCCAGGATTAAAATTAAGATTCATACCTGGGTCTTTTTGTTGCCAAATTATAATACTATGGAAAACTACTTTAAAAACAAAGGCTTGTTTGAGCTGATTAGCAAATGGAAATACCACTTGTTGATCCTGATGCTTGTTGCCGGTGGCTTAAGCGTTTTGTTTTCATCAAGTTTGTTTATTCACCCAAAATTTGAATCCAAAGCCGTTTTATATCCTTTCAATATTTCGCCTTTATCCGAGGAGTCCGAAACAGAACAAATGCTGGAAATCATCAAATCAAACGATATCAGATTTGAGATATATGAGGCATTTGACCTGGATGAGCATTATGGTATTGCTCCCAATGATCCTGAATACCTGAATAACCTGAACAGCCGTTTTGACAGGCATATTAGTTTTGGCAAAACACCCAATGAGGCCATTGAAATCACTTTCCTTGACAGGGATCCGCAACTTGCATCAGATGTTGTGGATTCGATTATCACTTTCTATAACCAGAAAGTTCTTGCGCTTAACAGAAACAAGTCGAAAGAACTGGTCAGATCATTCAAATACGAAATTCGCAGAAAGCACTCGGAAATTGATTCCCTGACAGACGTTCTTAATAAATACCGAAAAGAAAATGACCTGCTTGACTATGGAATTCAGGTAGAAGAATATACGGAGGCTATTGCACAGGGTAAAAATCTGAAAGATGTCAGAAAAGAGCTTAACAAGTGGAAAGAATTTGGCGGTGAATATCTGAAAACAGATTCTCTTTTGTGGAATGCCATGAAAATACGGAATGAATTTCAGGAAAAACTGGATGCCAGCATTTTGGATTCCAATAAGGAAATATCCTATGCTCATGTGGTTTCAGCACCATTCCCGGCCGATAAAAAAGCATATCCAATCAGATGGGTCATTGTTCTTTTTTCTGTTCTTGGTGCGCTGATAGCAGGTATACTTGTACTGATTTTTATCGATAAAGCCCGGATATCTTCGAAACATCGTGGAGTTTAAGCACAAAAAAATATGGCTGTTTTATCTGCTGAGCTTTTTGTTCATCGCACTCAATGCCTATGTGCTGGTGACTAAACAGACCGTTGCTGCCAGTGCTTTACCTTTTGTGCTGCTGATTTTACTCTTTGGTTTCTTTGCCATGGATAAACTCCTGTGGGTTTGTATCTTTTTTGTGCCTTTATCCATTCCGCTGCAGGAAATCATGTACGGTGTTGATTTTGATATGGCCCTGCCAACAGAGCCGATTTTGTTTGGGCTGATGGTGATATTCCTTATGAAGCAGGCTCTGGAAAACACCTATGATAAACGCATAACAAACCACCCGGTTTCCTGGGTGATATATTTCATGTTGTTTTGGATGCTCATAACCACTGTTACCAGTACTATGCCCTGGGTGTCCATAAAATATTTCCTTTCCAGATTCTGGTTCGTGGTCGGGTTTTATTTTTTGCTGGCCCTCATGTTCCGGAAAAAAGTGAACATATACCGCTACTTCTGGATATATATGATTCCATTGCTCATTGTGATCGGAATCACCCTTGTAAAACATGCCGGTATGGGCTTTACCCAGCGCACAGCTCACTTTGTTATGAACCCGTTTTACAAAGACCATACATCCTACGGAGCTGTTCTTGCTATGTATGTTCCCGTTTTGATCGGGATGCTGTCACTGAAAAAGTATAAAGGCTTTTTCCGGTATGTAATTGTTTTTGTGTTGATGATATTTTTGTTATCCATCGTATTGTCATACACCCGGGCAGCCTGGGTTAGCCTTATTGCGGCATTCGGCGTGTACATCATCATCCGTCTGAAAATCAATTATAAAATTGTGTTTACAGGCCTGGCAGTATTTGTGGCAGCCTTTTTTATTTTCAAAACGGACATAATGATTGTGCTGGAGCAGAATAAGCAGGACAGCTCAACAGATTTTAAGGAACATATACAGAGCATCAGCAATGTAGCTACCGATGCATCAAACCGTGAACGTATCAATCGGTGGAATTCCGCCATAAGGATGTTTGAAGAAAAGCCTGTGCTGGGTTGGGGGCCGGGTACCTATCAGTTTCAATATGCCCCTTTTCAACGTTCTTACGAAAAAACCATCATTTCCACCAATGCCGGAGATATGGGGAATGCGCACTCAGAGTACCTGGGACCGCTTTCCGAACAGGGCGTTCTGGGTATGCTGAGTTTTATAGCAGTTTTTATTGCCGTTCTTGTAATTGGTCTCCGGCGCTATAAACAATGTGGAGACAAGGATACACGTACCCTTTTGTTGATGGCCATTACCGGTCTTGTGACTTATTTTACCCACGGATTTCTCAACAATTTTCTTGATACAGATAAGGCTTCTGCGCCTTTCTGGGGTTTCATTGCTGTTATTGTGGCCATCGATATTTATCACAGACATCCAAAAAAGGAAGAAATTCCGGAGCCTACAAGCGGGCAGGAAAATCAAGAGTAGTGTCTGCTGATGGAATTACACCGGCAGTGTACACATTATTTCCGGTATCCTTGTGAAAATCCGAACACATGACACACTGTGAATTCTATCCGTTTACAGCCGATATTTTAAGAAAACAATAATAATTGTGTGCGACAAAAATTCTAATTTTGCGTGATTGATTATCATTGAAACAATAAAAATATGAGAACATCCAATCCAGCCGTTAGTAAAGCGGTTTTTCAATCTGCTGCAGCAAAGGAACTCGGTGGTCAGATGACCATCAGAGGAACCATCAACAAATCCTTTTTGATGCTCGGCCTGATTCTGATTTCCGGAGCTTTAACATGGAATGCTGCTCTTGCCGGAGCAACGTGGATTGACGGAGGCCTGATTGGTGCCGCCATCATTGGTTTTATCCTGGCTCTGGTAACCATTTTCAGTCCGAAAACCGCCCACATTACCGCTCCGCTATATGCCCTGGCTGAAGGTGTTGTTCTGGGTGCTGTATCTGTGATGTATAACAGTCTTTATGATGGTATCGTATTTCAGGCTGTCTTGCTTACCATTGCCGTGCTTTTGCTCATGCTGCTTCTCTATCGCACAGGTGTTCTCAGAGCCACACCTGCATTTCGCCGCGGGGTGTTTGTTGCTACGGGCGCTGTAGTGCTGGTTTACCTGGCACAATGGATTATGGGTATGTTTAATATCGGAGAGGGTATTCCCATGGTGAACGGCTCTGGCACCATTGGCATTCTTTTTAGTCTCGTGGTTGTTGGCATTGCGGCCTTTAATCTCATCATTGATTTTGATAATATCAGCGAAGGAGAAGCTATGGGAGCTCCCAAACGCTTTGAATGGTACGGCGCTTTTGCATTGATGGTAACTTTAATCTGGCTTTACCTTGAAATTTTGCGATTATTGGGTAAATTGCGACGATAATAAGTCAAAAACGCTAAAACTATGGCTGAATTTAAACTGATAGAAGTTAAAGATAAAGCAGAAAAAAAACAGTTTTTTGATTGCGCACGCAGCATCTATGCTGATGATCCGCATTGGGTCTGCCCCCTGGATATTGAAATTGAATCCATCTTCGACCCCGGCCACAACACGGCCTTTAAAGCCGGTGATGCTGTACGCTGGGTAGTGGTTGATGAGGACAAACAACCGGTCGGCCGCATTGCTGCCTTTTACCACAAGGAAAAAGCCATGAAACACAAACCCTACGCCGGTGGCGTTGGCTTTTTTGAAAGCGTGAACAACCAGGATGTAGCCGATATGCTTTTCGATAAAGCCAAAGAATGGCTCAAAGCTCAGGGAATGGAAGCCATGGATGGTCCCATTACCTTCGGCGAAAACTATGTGTACTGGGGGCTCCTGGTTGAAGGCTTTACACATCAGGGATATGGCATGCAATACCATAAACCCTATTACAAAAAACTGTTTGAAACATACGGTTTTAAAAACTATTACAACCAGTACTCATATCATATCGACCTGAAAAAACCCTTCAATCAACGGCAGGTGAAATTTGCCAAATTCATCGGGCGAAAAGAAAATTACAAATTCGAACATTTGAAACTAAAAGAAGCTGACAGATTTATTGATGATATAGAGTTTATTTTCAATACGGTATGGTCCGATTTCCACGAAGATTATACACCGCTTGACAGAAAAGAAATCGAGCAGATGCTCGAAGAGTCCAAAGATATCATCAATGAGGAATTTATCTGGTTCGCCTACGATCAGGACAAGCCCGTTGGTATGGTCATTACTTTTCCCGATGTGAATCAGATCATCAAACCTTTTAATGGCAAACTTAGCCTGTGGAATAAAATCAGATTTTTGCGCAGAAGACGAAATCCGAAAGTGCTTACAAGAGCTCGTATGCTTATCAGCGGCGTGATACCTGAATATCAGAAAACCGGCATCATCGGCCCGCTTTTTATGGAAATGGCTGAAAGCCTGCGTAAACATGGCATAAAAGAGCTGGAAATGTCATGGGTGGGTGAGTACAACGATACTGTGAACAAGCTTTACAAACAGATGCATAATGCCGAAAGAGCAAAAATCCACACCACTTATCGCTATCTGTTTGACAGAAATGCAAAATTTGAGCGATTTACCAATGATTAGCGCTTGTCAGGAAAAATTGAAAATTATACCCAAAAAACTTTGTTAATTTGCTGACAATCCTTAAATTTGCAGCCCTGAATTTGAATAATCTAAAAGATTAAAGGAAATGAAAAAAGGAATACATCCGGATAATTACAGAATGGTGGCATTCAAAGACATGTCTAACGATGAGGTGTTCATCACCAAATCCACTGTAAACACAAAAGAGAAAATTGAAATCGATGGCAAAGAATATCCCCTTTGCAAACTTGAGATTTCTGATACATCACATCCATTTTACACCGGTAAAGTGAAACTTGTGGATACCGCAGGCCGTGTGGATAAATTCCGCAGTCGTTACAAAAAACATTACGACAAAAAAGCGAAACAGTAAATTACATTTTCATGAAAATAGTAAGGCTCCTGTTGCTTCTGCAGCGGGAGTTTTTTTATGATGGTATTCAGGACGCCTCCGCCTCGCAGACAGCCCTGATACCTATACCTGCAGCTTGATATTGGTTAATCCGGAAAACCAAATGATAAAACAGCCGCTACCCTTATGACTTCAGGCAGGTTTTCCTTATCTTTGGAAGTTCAAAAAATCTCATGTCTTATGCTGAACATTATATTGGCCGATGCAGGCAAGCATACACGCTTTAAACCACTGAGCTGGACAAGGCCTGTGGCTGATTTGCGAACCGGCATATTTACCACCAAAGAACGCTGGGAACACCTGTTTGATCAGCCCTGCTCCGTGTTTACCGAAAGTTACCTGTCCGAAAAATGGCCACTGAAATCCGACAAAAGTAATCTTGTAATCAACGCATCTGTTTTGCCTGACAAAGCCTTGTTTGAGCACATACGCAGTATGGAAAGGGGCAGCCTGGTGAAAAACGGGGAGGTGATTGCTGCTATTTGTCAGAAATCAGATATTAATACATGCATGCAAGCGACCGACAATGCTGAAAAATATGAGGAAGAAGTGATATTTTTGCAGTATCCCTGGGATATCTTTACCCACGTGGGTAGCATGATAAAGCTGGATTTTGAGCTTCTTACAAAAGGCCGCCGGAGTCAGCTACTGAGCAATACAAATATCCTGATTGGTGAATATCCTGTTTTTATTGAAGACGGAGCAAAGGTAGAAGCCTCCGTTATCAATGCAAACAATGGCCCTGTTTATATCGGAAAGGATGCTGAAGTGATGGAATCCTGTTCGATACGCGGCCCATTTGCCATGAGGGAACACGCTGTGTTAAAAATGGGAGCCAAAGTGTACGGCCCAACAGTCCTTGGTCCATGGGTAAAGGCAGGAGGGGAGCTTAACAATGTGGTTTTTCAGTCATTCTCCAGCAAAGCGCATGATGGTTTTCTCGGTAACGCAGTGATAGGAGAGTGGTGCAACATTGGCGCAGATTCCAATAATTCAAACCTGAAAAACAATTATGCCGAAGTGAAAATGTGGGAATATGATCAGGCACGTTTTGTGAAAACCGGTCTGCAGTTTTGTGGCCTCATCATGGGTGATCATTCCAAATGCGGAATCAACATGATGTTTAATACCGGTACTGTGATTGGCGTTAGTTGCAACCTCTTTGGTCAGGGATTTCCGCGGAATTTTGTGCCATCATTCTCCTGGGGCGGTGCCAACGGATATACAGAATACAAACTGTCAAAAGCTTTTCAGGTAGCAGATACAGTGATGCAACGGCGTAGGATGAAACTCACAGACATGGATAAAAGCATACTCGAACATGTGTGCGAAGAGACAAAAGCTTTGAGAAAATTCTAAGTTAACTGGTATAGTGATACAAATTGATAATCAAACATAAGACCTGTTAATGTGTTAATCTTTTGAAATAAGTTAATAATTATCATGGGATACAAAAGAAAGTCAGAATTTGAAGATATGATGGAGTTGCAGGGTCAGGATCATGCCGACGTAATCCCCATTGTTGCTAATGAAGACGAAGATTCATTAATGAACACCGAAATACCGGAAAATCTGCCGGTTTTGCCACTGCGTAATACTGTTTTGTTTCCGGGAGTTGTTATGCCACTGACAGTTGGGCGGAAAAAGTCGAAGCAACTGATAGAAGATGTCAACAACAGCTCACAATTGCTGGGTTGTGTGGCCCAGAAAGATCCTGAAGTGGACGAGCCGGGTGAAAATGATCTGTTTTCAACCGGAACACTTGCCAAAATTCTCAAAATTATTGAAATGCCTGATGGTACAGTATCTGTCATTATCCAGGGGCTCAGACGGTTTGAAGTGGTAAATTTTGTGAAAACAGTGCCATATTTTGTGGCGGAAACACGCGAATTACCGGAATTAAAGCCGTTTGATCAGGACAGCGAATTTGTTGCACTGGTTTCTTCACTTAAAGAAGTATCACTGCAAATCGTTAAACTCAATCATGCCATTCCGCATGAAGTTTCTTTTGCCATTCAGAATATTCAGCGTTACTCGTTTCTGATTAATTTTATTTGTTCCAACAGCGATATCAAACCACGGGACAAGCAGGATTTGCTTGAAATTGATGATATTAAAGAACGGGGAACCAAACTGCTGGAAATTTTGAGTAAACAGATTGAGCACCTGCGTATCAAAAATGAAATAGAACAAAAGGCACGTAAGGAGATTTCTCAGCAGCAAAAGGAATTTATGCTTCAGCAGCAGATGAAGACCATTCAGGAAGAGCTGGGCGGTAGTCCGATGGAAAAAGAGCTCAAAGACCTGAAAGAAAAGGGAAAAAAGAAAAAGTGGAACAAGGAAATAGCAAAGCATTTTGACAAAGAAGCCAATAAACTGCAATTCATGAATCCGGCGGCAGGTGAATACTCTGTTCAGCTCAATTACCTGCAGACCATGCTGGATATCCCTTTCAATGAATTCACAGAAGATAAATTTGATCTGAAACGTGCTGAGACTGTTCTCAACGAAGATCATTATGGTCTTGATAAGGTAAAGGACAGAATTCTTGAGCATCTGTCTGTGCTGAAACTCAAAGGTGACATGAAAGCACCGATTTTGTGCCTTGTAGGCCCGCCCGGGGTTGGCAAAACCAGCCTGGGGAAAAGTGTTGCCCGTTCCCTGGACAGGAAATATATCCGCATGTCCCTTGGCGGATTGCGTGATGAATCGGAAATCCGGGGACACAGGAAAACATATATCGGAGCCATGCCCGGACGGATTATTCAAAACATAAAAAAGGCAGGTTCCTCGAATCCTGTTTTTATTCTTGATGAAATTGATAAAGTAGGCAACGATTTCCGTGGGGATCCGTCATCCGCCCTGCTGGAAGTTCTGGATCCTGAACAAAACAGTGAGTTTCATGACAATTACCTGGAGGTTGATTACGATCTTTCTCACACCATGTTTATCGCCACTGCCAATACAGTTTCCACCATCAGCCCGGCACTCAGGGACAGGATGGAAATTATTTATATCAGCGGTTATATCCCCGAAGAGAAGAAAGAGATTGCAAAACGTCATCTGATTCCCAGGCAGCTCGAAAACCACGGGCTGAAGAAAGAGCAGTTAAGCTTCACCGACAATGCACTTATGCAGGTCATTGAAGGCTTCACCAAAGAATCCGGTGTTCGCGGACTTGACAAGCAACTCGCCAAGGTAATCAGGCGGATTGCCCGCAAAGTGGCGATGGACGAGAAAGTGGTTTCCAAAGTTGACGAGAAACAGGTGAAAGATATTTTGGGTCATCCCAAATATATTAAGGAAGGCTATGAAGGCAATGAGTTGCCTGGTGTGGTTACCGGTCTTGCCTGGACATCTGTGGGTGGAGAAATTCTTTATATTGAAACCAGCCTCTCACGGGGTAATGGAAAGCTTACCATCACCGGGAATCTGGGTGATGTGATGAAAGAATCGGCCACCATTGCACTGGAATATATAAAAGCACATTCAGAAGTTCTGGATATCAATCCAAAGCTTTTTGATTACTGGAATGTTCACTTGCATGTGCCTGAAGGTGCGATACCAAAAGACGGCCCTTCGGCCGGGATAACCATGGCGGTATCCATGGCTTCGGCCTTTACACAACGAAAAGTGAGGAAAAACACAGCCATGACCGGGGAAATCACTCTGAGAGGACGTGTGATGCCTGTTGGCGGTATCAAGGAAAAAATTCTGGCAGCAAAACGAAGTGGAATTTCCGATATTTTGTTATCCCGCCGGAACGAAAAAGACATTATGGAAGTTAAAGACATATACAAAAAAGGTCTGAATTTTCATTATGTTGATTCCATTCTGGATGTGCTGGAATTTGCCCTGCTCAAAGAAAAAGTGAAACAGCCCAGGGATATTTCCTGTCCAAAGGAAAAGAAAGTGTAAACCAGCATACATAGCATGAAACGCAATGATATAAATCTTATGGCGCCGGTGGGTTCGTATGAATCGCTTATGGCTGCCATTCAGGGAGGTGCAGATTCGGTTTATTTCGGGGTTGGTCAGCTTAACATGCGCTCCCGTTCATCCAACAACTTTGATCTGGATGATTTGCGGAAAATTGCCGCTGTCTGCAGAGAGCATGGCATTGAATCTTACCTGACGGTAAATACGGTGATTTACGATGAGGAAGTTGCAGAAATGCACAGCGTAGTTGATGCAGCCAAAGCAGAAGGTGTTTCTGCCATCATTGCCTCCGACATGTCAGTGATAAACTATTGCCATGATACCGGAATGGAAGTGCATGCCAGTACCCAGCTCAACATCTCAAACAGCGAAGCCGTAAGGCATTTTTCTGCGTATTGCGATGTGATGGTTACTGCCCGGGAACTAAACCTTGATCAGGTAAAGCAGATCACCACAAACATACGTGAACAAAAAATCACTGGTCCCGGAGGGAAGCTTGTCGGGATAGAAATGTTTATTCACGGCGCCTTATGTATGGCCATATCCGGAAAATGCTACCTGAGTTTGCACGAGTTCAACAAATCAGCCAACCGGGGAGCCTGCTACCAAACCTGTCGCAGAGCCTACCAGGTAAAAGACAAGGAAAGCGGGTATGAGCTGGAGGTGGACAATGAGTACATCATGTCGCCAAAAGATTTGAAAACCATAGATTTTCTGGATAAAATTCTGGATGCGGGTGTTAGGGTTCTTAAAATTGAAGGACGTGCCCGATCGGCTGAATACGTAAAAACCGTGGTACAGGCCTACGATGAAGCCATACATGCAGTTGCAGACGGCAGTTTTGGTACCGAAAAGCTGAAAATGTGGAACGAACGGCTGGAATCCGTTTTCAACCGTGGGTTCTGGGACGGCTACTACCTGGGGCAGAAAATTGGTGAATGGGCCGACAATTATGGCAATAAAGCCACCACCAAAAAACGCTACCTGGGCAAAGGGATGAATTATTTTGATAAAATCGGGGTGGCTGATTTCCTGCTGGAAGCCGGAGAACTGCACAGCGGCGATAAAATTCTCATCACCGGACCAACCACGGGCGTTATTGAGCATGAAATTTCAGAAATGCGTGTGGATGACAAGATTGTTAAAACTGCGCCCAAAAGCAGCCGGGTTTCTTTTAAACTGAAACAAACCATACGTTGCTCAGACAAGCTCTACATTCTGGAAAAGCGCTAAGTAAAAAAAAGCCCGAATCAGTAAATACCAACCCGGGCGAATATATATTTCTGTTTTAGTATGTCTACTCCACAATTACATTCACACTG
>JBNJGS010000056.1:0-19283 GCA_051747965.1 Bacteroidota bacterium | reverse complement strand
ATTATTTCTGTAAAAAGCCGTCTGTTGGAAGTCTTTATGGCAGGGAAAAATAAAGTACCGTAAATCTGCCAGGCAGCCACGGCTGGTAAACCGGCTGGCAGGTTTGAACAGAGGAGCAGAGTACCGCAAATCAAAAATTCTGCATTACCCACTTAATCTGTAGTATAACCATCAATGAAAAAACCCGCGCCCTGACGCAGGTGGAAAGCTCACAGGTGGCTGTGCCCCTGCATATTGCCGGCAGGGCATAGCGACCAGCGCTCTGCCGGCTGCAAGATATATGCATGGTTTGTTGATTCTGTCCATACAATTTCCTGTGTGAGCCTGCCTGAATACATCACAAATTATCTTGCAGCCGGGAAGCTCATGCCTCGCCGGGCAAATGCGGGCACAGCCGCTTGTGACTTGCAACCGCAGGCAGATAAAGGCGCCCAAAAAAAAAGCCGGCATACACCGGCTCTTAATTATGAACAAAAGGAATCAGAGAAATCGTTTATTTAAAGGCTGCTTCGGAAAGGCCTTCATCCTTCAGCCTTAGCTTGTCGAAATAGTCAGGAACGATCTTGCCGGTCAGCTTATCAACATACAATTTGGCCAGATACTGACTAAGCATAAAGCCGTGGCCACGAAGTCCGACAAAAAGGCCCAGTCCGGGATCAACGATATAGCGAGGTTCCACATAGTACCCACCCCAGACGGCCTGGAATCCCACACTTGAAAGTTCAGGAATCCAGTCGACAAATACTTCGGAGACGATATTGATGAATTCCCGGGAATTGATTTTCAGGTTTTTACCGGTTTCCATGGGATCAACTGCCGGGCTGGCGCATCCAATGATCTGGCCAGTTTCTGCTAGTTGCTGCCCGTAGACGGCAGAAAAGCCTTTATAATTTTGGCGATCGATCATCATGGGCAGGGGTTTACCGTCAATGCCCATATAGGGGAGTCTGCGAGTAATGAATGCCTGATGCCTGACAGGAAAAAGACCGGTATGGATATTGAGTTTGCGGGCAAATTTTTCAGCATCGGGTCCGAGTGCATTCACAAAATGTTCGGTTTCGTATTCAATATAAGTATTATTGTGCAGCAGGGCCAGGGCAATCACTTTATCGCCTTCTTTCCGAAGATCAATCAGTTCACAGTCCTCCTGAATCAACCCACCAGCCTCAATGCCCAGATGTCTGATCAGGTCGAGGGTTTTTCCTGGAGTTGCCTGCCAGCAATCGTTGGTTACCAGTGCGGATTTGTATTTCCCGAGATTGGGATTAAAGTGTGGCGACAGGTATTTCGGGAAATCTTTGGGTTCTATCATAATGGCATCGCTCCAGGCCCGCGAAGCATCAAGTGATTGGTAAGTAGCATCATCATGTGCAAAGCTCACATAATTGATGTCCCGATAATCAATATTTGATTTTTTCTGCAGCTCTTCGAAAATCTGCTTGTTATGAATGGCTATATCGGCAAGGGCGGGCAGTGAAAAAGCCGGTCTTCCACCTGCAATATTTCTCCAGGATGCTCCCCTGCCCTTGTTCATCAGCACCGGTTCCTGGCCGGCTTCGGACATATAGCGAAACAGTGCAGATCCTGCCATTCCTCCCCCGGCAATGAGACTCTTCACTTTCACCCTTTTGGGTTTGTCACCATTCACGCTGGTAAATATCTGTTCATCAGGTGAATGGGGATACATTTCCGCCATGGTCAACTGGTTTGACAATGGCGCTCTGGGTGTAGCTTCTCCGGTAATTTCGATGCCATAAGGAGCAATCATCTGGCGCAGTCTCTTTATACAACGTTTACCACGACAAGCCCCCATGCCTATACGGGTGGTATGCTTAAGTTCATCAACGGAAATAAATTTTCTCTCACCAATGACAGTGAGTATTTGCTGCAGGCTGACATCCTCACAATGGCAGACAAAGATTTTTGCGGGATGCTCGTCCTTTCCCGGTTTGATTTCAAGTGGCTTCGGGTAGGTATCCTTGGCAATAAACCCACGTGCCTTCATGAGGTCTTCTCCATGCAGGTCTTTGGATTTTACTCTGGCAACGTTGGTTTTGTTCGGTTTTGTCATGATCTTTTCAATGACACCACTTCCCAGCTTTTCACCCTGGTTATTGACAAGGTAAACGTCTTCATCTTCCGTTACTTCATATTCGATGGGCAGGAAGAGCCAGTCTTTTTTCAGGTTATAACCAAAAATGGCAAGGCCCGGACACAGGCTAACGCATTTCATGCAACCGATGCATTTGTCAAAATCAATATGGGGCGCAGTGCTTGTTGACGATTTGGTAATGGCATCATACGGGCAGGCAAAAGCACATGGATTGCAAGCGAAACCATGCAGGCAATCGATCAGCACGAAGGGTTTTTCCAGTGCCCTTTCAGATGATGGTTTCAGTGGCTCATCCAATACCCTTGTAGGGTGTTGCTGTGAATCGATGTATTCTTTGGAGACATTCAGGTATGTATCATAATCGAAGCGGATTTTGCTTTGTTCGAGGATTTCATAAGCGGCTTGCTTGCCTCTGAGCACTGCGCTTGTCCCCTCGCCTATTCTGAGAGCATCTCCTACCGTGTGTAATTGCCGGCCAAATACTTCTTCGCCTTTGTCTTTCAGTTGATCATCCGGAATAAGACCGGTACAGACATTGATGGCATCAATGCCGTAAATTTTTTGTTCGGTACCCGGCACAGGCTTAAAGTTTTCAGCTTTGGCAATAACTGCACCTATGATACCGGTATTGTCTTTGTTTGGGATTGCTTTAATCAGCACGTATCCTGTCATCACAGGAATACCGAGTCTGCGCACACGGTTTGCCTGTACGGGGAATCCTCCTTCCATGGCTTGAGCCTCAATGATGGCTTTAACATTAGCACCGGCCTGCATCAACTGATACGAAGTAAGGTATCCAATGTTTCCTGCACCAATGGTAAGTACATTTTTTCCGAGGAGGGTAAATTCAGTATTCATCATTTTCTGCACAACAGCAGCTGTATAGACCCCCGGCAGGTCGTCGTTTTCGAAACCGGGCATAAATGGCACAGCACCCGTGGCGATGATGAGCTGGTCAGCCAGAATATAAAAAATTTCATCGGTTTTGATATTTTTCACACCAAGGCGTTTACCTTCCAGAATATCCCAGACGGTGGAGTTCAGAATTATTCCGGAATGGTCTTTTCCTGCGAGTGTTTCTGCTATATCGAAGCCACGCATACCACCGTATTCTTTTTCTTTTTCGAAGAAGAAGAACTGGTGGGTTTGCATGTTAAACTGTCCACCGATTTTCTCATTGTTATCAATGACAAGATTGTCCACACCATTGTTGTTCAGGACTTCTCTGGCAGCCAGTCCTGCCGGGCCCGCGCCAATGATTGCAACACGGGTTTTGAAGGTACGATAGGGTTCACCTGTGCTGGCGGGTTCAATATCAGGCTGATAATCTTTTGGGATTTCGCGTACTTCTTTAACGCCATCTACTATGGTGATACATATGCGTTTGATTTTTCCATCCACCAGCATTTCACAGGCTCCGCATTTTCCAATCCCACATTCCAGAGATCGGTTCCTGTTTTGAATTGAGTGGGAATGAACCGGATAGCCGGCCTGATGAAGTGCTGCTGCTATGGTAAAACCACTTTCTGCAATTATTTCATTTCCTTTATACCTGAAGCTCACTTTCCGTGATTCCGGCACATCAAGGATGGGGTGTGTTTCAATTTTCCGCATAATTCCTGAGATTCATCTTGACAGCTTAAAGATGATGATACTTCAGACTTTCACCAATGAGATTTGTCAGGTTTTTTTCTGGCTACTTAGGAAAAATTTAAGATAGTAAATCCCTATCCACCAAGCAGGTGAATTCACAGAGAAAGAATACGCTCAAAAGAGAACCGGGCTTTACGGCTTACTAAAGTCAGTTCTTTTGTTCGAGCTCATTAAAAAAAGTCCGGAGTTCTTGTTTACGATTCTCCGGAATTTTGTGCCATTTCAATCCTGAAATAGCTCCATCAAGTGAAAAGAGAATGCTCCTTCCGGCATTTCGGTCAATTTGTTTGACTTTCTCAAATGCATTTTCGGCCCCAACACCTTTGAGGTCTTCAAGGCTTTCAATGCCAACACTTCTCAATTTCAACTCGAGTACTTTTCCAATGTTTGGTGCTTCACTAAGCTTTGTCATTGCAATCATCCTACTAAATTTATAGCAACCTATTATCTGAACAGGATAAAAATACGAATAAAATCAGACAATAAACGTGGAAGGCTGGCCGGCACGTCAAGTATTATATATTGGTTTGTTTTTTAAGTATGTTTGGCTCCGTATCGACTACCAAACAAAGAGATCATAAATGGTTTGCGGTCTTAATTCACTCAGCCATTTGAACTGGTTCAGTCTGAGTTCGGAAGGATTTGTCTGGTCATCCGGGAGGAGTGCCCCATCGGGATTATTGACGAATTTGATTTGTTGTATCTGGCCGTCTTCGCGGAAAATTGTCATTTCCTGGCTTGTTTCTTTATTTACTCCGATGATGTCTTCGGTTTTATCGTCGCGGATATAATAAATAGTTTCGGCATTTTCAGGCACAAATATTCGGGAGAGTTCATTATTTTTGAGTTTGGCAAACATATTGTTTCCTGATATTTGCGAGAATCTGATGGAATCTTCTTCAATGACAATCAGTGCATTTGCCAGCATATTGATTCGGTCCGCCTTGTTGTCTTTCAGGAACAATTCTATTGTATCTGCAGTTATCTGACTTTCTTCTGCCCACAAAACCGGTTCATGAAACATTCTAGCCAGTGAATCGCCTTCCAGATACATGAGAGAATCGCATCGCCCCTGGAAATCAGATGTAAAAATCTGCACATGATAATACGCCTTAATGATACGTTTGTCAAGGGAATCTTTATACAGGAAAACCGTATCTCCGTGTATATAGGTAGTATCGGTATCTTCAAAATACATAACAAGAGCAGAATCTGTCATCATGGATTCATTTTTCTTATCATTATATTCGGCATAATGTCCGGTTCCGGCAAAGTTTTCAGCGGTATCAAGCATATCCACATTCTTCCAGGCCCGTCCGTCACCACTTTTCTGATCATAGAATATTGAATCTGCCTTGATGGTTTGGCTTTGCTGGTAGATGGTGGTATTTTTTCCGAAGGCGGAGATTTCTTTTTGGGAATCATTATAACCAGAGCTGCAGACAATGCGTGAGGAATCACTGACAATATGTGTTGGTCCCACGAAAGTGGTAATTTCGCTTTCTGTGTTGTATTTGAGAGAGTCGGCAAAAATCGTATAATCGGGATGAACCATTTCCACATCATATACCGCATTAAAATCTTTTGAATCGGGATAATAATAACCTTCCCTGCTGGTCATGTTTATGTCCTGGTGAATAATTTCACCTCCGTTAAAAAAATACCCGATATTTTCTGTTCTGTCGAAGTTCAGGGAATCGGTAAGTAAACGGGAGTTTTTATGCACCAGCACAACAGAATCCCGCACTTTTGCCAGCCGTGTGTAGCCATTATAAGACATATATTTTCCGGTCATGGTAACAGAGTCGCCTTGTTCGAGTACGACATTGCCAAAGGCATCCATTGAATTTGTTTCCCCATAGAACCATGCACTGTCGCAATACATGTAGGCATCTTCATGTTTGAATCCCACATTGCCGATGAGTCGCCTTGCGTTGGTTCCAATTTGTTTATCAAAGCGGGCTTCATCCGCAGAAATGATGTTGATCTTTTTTCCGTCCTGCCCGGAGGCAAAAGCAGCAATCAACAAAAAAACAAAAAACAGGCCGTATTTAAGGCAGAGCTTCATCAGTCTTTCAGATAAGCGTCTATAATTTCCTCAGTAGTGAGGCGTTCGGCTTCGGCTTTGTAATTTTTGATGATGCGGTGCCTGAGTATGATTTTGGCCACTGCTTTGACATCTTCAATATCGGGAGAATATTTTCCATGTAGTATGGCATGGGCTTTTGCGCCAATCACAAGATATTGAGAAGCTCTGGGCCCTGCGCCCCACTGAATATACTTTTCTGTCATCGGATGTTGTCTTTCTGTACCGGGTCGGGTTTTGGCGGCAAGATTGACAGCATAATGCAAAACCTGGTCATTGACCGGTATTTTTCTCACGAGATTCTGGAAGCCTATGATTTCTTCGGCACTCATGACTGGTTTGATTTCAGTTTCGATATCGGAGGTAGTATTTTTAACAATGGTAATTTCATCCTCAAAGCCGGGATAATCCACATTGATATTGAACATAAAACGATCAAGCTGTGCTTCCGGCAGAGGATAAGTACCTTCCTGTTCAATGGGATTTTGTGTTGCCAGCACAAAGAAGGGATTATCGAGTTGATAATTGGTACCTGCAGCTGTTACTGCTCGTTCCTGCATGGCTTCAAGCAATGCAGACTGTGTTTTTGGCGGGGTACGGTTAATCTCATCTGCCAGGATAAAGTTTGCAAACAAGGGCCCTTTGATAAACCTGAATTCACGTTTTTCATTGAGTATTTCAGTACCGATAATATCCGATGGCATCAAATCAGGGGTAAACTGTATCCTGTTGTTTTTCAGGCCAAGTGCCTGCGCGATGGTATTAACGAGCAGTGTTTTTGCCAATCCGGGTACTCCTACAATCAAGCAGTGACCCCGGGAAAAAATACTGATCAGCACTTCTTCAATCACCTGATCCTGACCAAAAATACGCTTATTTATCTCTTTGGTAAGTATTTTGTATTTCTCATTCAGTTCTCTTACCGCTTCAACATCATTTTTTTGTTGTTCCATGGATTCAATTTCAATTTGTAACAAATGTACAACTAATTCAAGAAAAAAAAAGTATGTATTTTACAACAAAAATCGCAGGCATCGGTTTTTTATTGAATCATTTGATCCATAGAATGGTGGATTTATTTGCAATCCGTGATGTAATAATTCAGGATAATATCGTAATTTTGTCAAAAATGACACGCTATGATTCAGAGAATTCAGAGTTTATATCTGTTGGGTGCTGTAATTACCGGCATCATCATGTTTTTCATTCCACTTGCACATATAATTGCAGGCCCCAATGTGCTGGAGTTTTATCATTATGGAATTAAGCCTGGCGATATCGCTGTAAATGCGTATAATGCCCTGCCACTGACGGTTTTATTTGCTTTAACGACGGCACTGAGCTTTATCATCATTCTGCTGTATAAGCGCCGGCAGCTTCAGATACGCTTATGTGGTGTCAATATTTTTCTGCTGATCGGACAGATTGGCCTCATTTTGTTTTACATTTTTGATGTAGCCAAACAACTGGATGCTGAAAAAGATTTCACCATAGCCATTATTTTGCCGGTGGTAAGTATCATCTTCATTTACCTTGCCATGAGAAACATCGCAAAAGATGATGCGAGGGTAAAAGCAGCCGACAGAATCAGATAATCATGCGGCAAAAAAGCCATTTACTGATTTCTGGCACCAAATATAGTGCTTCCCAGACGCAGCATGGTGGTACCTTCTTCAATGGCTACCGGATAGTCATTTGACATACCCATGGATATTTCGCAAAATTTATCGTCTGAGCTGAAATATTCTTTTTTCAGTCTGTCAAATATGCTTTTCAGGTTATTGAATTCCCGGCGTACCTGAATCATGTCCTCAGTAAAAGTTGCCATGCCCATCACACCACAGAGCTGCACATTTTCCATTGCTTTATACTCGTCAGAATCAAGCATTTTCCTTGCTTGTTCAAAGTCAAGTCCGAATTTTGTAGACTCCTCGGCAATATGAAATTGCAGAAGACATTTTATTTTTCTGTTCTGCTTTTTTGCCTCTTTATTGATGAAGCGAAGTAATTTCATTCGGTCAACAGAATGGATCATGCCTACCCAGGGAGCAATGTATTTTACTTTATTGGTTTGCAGATGACCAATCATATGCCAGTCAATATCAGGCGGTAGCTCCGGTTGCTTGCTCATAAGCTCCTGCACCTTATTTTCACCGAAAATCCTCTGCCCTTCATGATAAGCAAGCATAATATCTTCATTGGGTTTGGTTTTGGACACCGCTACCAGAGTAATGTCTGAAGGAATTTCTTCGCGTATTTGTTTCAGATTTTTCTTTATATCAGCCATAATCCAGAATTTTAGGCAAATTTAGACAAAAAGCAGATGCATACAAAGATTTACATGATACCCGGAATTTACCGCTGAACTGTTTTCGTATTCAGGCCTATTTCCATCAGTCTGATAATCCGGAGCTTCATGATGGTGTAGCTTCCTCAGGACTGCCATAACTCCGAGTCGTTAAATTTTTGTATCTTTGCCATGTAATGACATGATAAAAAATATGTTACACCAAATTACCACAAAGTCAGCCGCAAGTATTAGCGGAAAGCTATTTATTTTTGCAGCCCTTGGCCTGGCTATAGCTTTTTTCACTGCCTGCAATGACCAGTGGTACAATGTACCAGACAAGGCAGAACCATATGTAGATGCTTTTGATCAGTATGCCAATGAGCACGGATATAAATTTGATTTTGAGGAAGCCGGTCTGATAATAGAATTTACAGATCTTGCAGATGACACTGTTTCAAGATGCAATTATGAAGATCCAATCCGCATAGAAATTGACACAGACAGCTGGCATAAAGCCAATGAAGACAGGCGTGAAGAAATCATTTTAAAAAATCTGTCGCTGGGCTTTCTCAACAGGCACAATACCAACCAGCTTTTCCCCAACAATGAATGGTCCAGCATCATGCGGGGCAGACCTTTTGAGGTTGATCAGGTTGTTTATGAAGGGATTAATTTTTTTGGCTTCCGAAAAAACTATTACATAGATGAATTGTTTGAAGAAGATACCAACCCTCCGTGGTGGTCTGATTATACTTCATCCTACGAATCCATACCAACAGATGTGCTTGAGATTGTATATCAGGAAGATTTTCTTGATACAGATGATGACTGGAGTAGCAGCAACCAGACATTCAATGCAAATCCGGGCAACGGGCAACTCGAACTCCTGAACGACAGCGATGAACCCTGGGTACACCTTCAGGAAATTGATTATGATGCCGATGAGACATTTCTGATCGAGTGTATTTTTAAGCTCGAATCAGGAAACAAGTTTGACATCAACGGCCTTGTCTGGGGAGGAAATGACGACAGCGCTTATTATATTGCCGGCTATAGTATGAACAAGGCGGTGTGTTTGCATAATAATGAGGAGAACCACACCTACTTCAAGTTTCACAATCCAATGGAAGCCGTTGACAATGTCAATGATTATCATAAAATCAGCCTTTATTATGATGAAGAATATGTCCATATGTTTTTGGACGAAGAATTCATTTACATCACTGACATCCACGACATATACGGCTCTGTACTTGGTTTCCGCACAGGAGCCAACAGCAAGTTGATTGTTGACAGACTACTTATCTATCAGTAAACTTTTTCGAATCACCAGAATCAGGCCTCCACTTTTATTCTGCTGGTAGGAGAAGAAAGCAATGCTGATATTATCACTTTCATGGTGATATAATATGCAAAGCTTTATTCACAGATATGGTACAAATTTTGTAGTTTTAAAGCTTCCATTTTAAAAACTAATCCAGCATGAAAAAAACTACCATTTTACTTGCCCTCTTCAGCCTGTTTTCTCTTCAAATTACAGCGCAAAGCATTACACTTACTTCACCTAACGGCGGCCAGACCTGGGCCGGATGTACAGAACAAAACATCACCTGGACATCTTCAGGAACATCTGATTATTATTCGCTGGATTATTCCACCGACAACGGCAGTTCCTGGACATCCATCACAAGTTATTACAACACCACCAGCGGCTCATACAGCTGGAATGTTCCCAACACATCATCGGGCAACTGCCTGATCAGAATTACGGACTCCAACAACTCCGGCACCAGCGATATCAGTGATGCTGTTTTTACCATCACTTCCCCCTTAACCGTTACAGCACCAAATGGAGGTGAAATCTGGGAGGGAAGCACACAGGAAACCATCACATTCAACCGCAACGGCACATCGAATTATTTTGATTTGTATTATTCCACCGATGCGGGCAGCAGCTGGAATCAGATTGGTTATAATCAATACATTTCAGGCAGTTCCTACAACTGGAACATCCCCGATGCCCCTTCAACACAGTGCCTGGTAAAGATTACTGACCATTCCAATTCCTGCATGACAGACATCAGCGACGCCCTGTTTGAAATCAGTGAAGCCGCATCCTCTGTTACGCTGACAGACCCCAATGGCGGGGAAGTATGGTATGCGGGGGAAGATTACAACATCACCTGGACAGGAAACAATACTTCAGACATATACAACCTGGATTATTCCATAGACAACGGTGTGAGCTGGACATCTCTTGCCAGTAACTACAGTGGTACAAGCTACAGCTGGACAATTCCAAATACGCCATCCGCCAATTGCCTGGTAAGGGTAATGGATTCCAACGACAATCCAGTTCAGGATCAGAGCGATGCCACCTTTACCATTGCAGAACCCTATATTACCATCATCAGTCCCAATGGCGGAGAAAACCTTGAGGGCTGCAGCAGTGAGTACATCAACTGGGAAAGTGGTGGAACCGGTAATTATTTCAGCATAGAGTATTCCACGGACAACGGCAGTTCATGGATTACGCTTTCATCATCTTATTACAATTCCGGCACATCGGGTTCATATCAATGGGATCCCATAATAAGTACCGATTCAGACAACTGCCTTATCCGTATCACGGACATCAACCAGACATCTGTGGTGGATCAGAGCGATGCTGTTTTCAGCATCAATGCAAATGATGATATCATCGTCACATCACCAAATGGTGGCGAAAACTGGGAGGTTGGCACAACGCAGACAATCGACTGGGTATCTGCATCCACCTCCGACCATTTTTATGTTTACTACTCTGTAAACAACGGCAGCTCATGGACATACCTTGCCAGTACATACAACGGAAGTTATAACTGGACCATCCCTGAAAATGAAAGTACAGAAGCGCTGGTAAAAGTTGTGGATTACGACAATTCCTGCATCAAAGACATCAGCGATGCCAGTTTCAGTATCACACCTCCGACTCCGGTCATCAATCTCACCAGTCCAAACAACGCGACAACACTGTATCAGGGTAACAACTACACCATTAGCTGGAACAGCGACTATCTGACTTCCGAATTTGTTGCGCTTTATTATTCTGATGACAACGGCAGCACATGGAATGTCATTGAATCCGTTACCGAAGATGATGGCTCCTACAGTTGGGAAGTTCCTGCCATCATTTCTTCGCAGTGTTTAATTAAAGTGGAAGAATACAATAACGCTGCAGTGTATGACATAAGTGACACCAACTTTACAATCGAAGAACCATACATCACTGTCAACTCACCCAACGGTGGTGAAAGCTATGAAGGTTGTTCCTCCGAATCCATTACCTGGGCAAGTTACGGAACCGGCAATTATTTTGATATCGAAGTGAGTTATGATGATGGCTCAAGCTGGGAAACAGTTGCCTCATCCGTATATGAGTCTGGATCTTCGGGTTCCTACACTTGGAATCCGGTGGATGATATTCAGAGCAACACCTGCCTTATTCGCATCAGCGATCGCAACGCTCCCGGCACAAACGATCTCAGCGATGCAACATTTACACTCAATAAAAACACGGACATTGTGCTTACCTCCCCCAGTGGTGGAGAAGCCTGGCAGGTAGGTGACAACCATACGATTGAGTGGGTTTCAGCCTCAACATCTGATCACTTCAGACTGTATTACTCAATTGATAACGGCAGCAACTGGTTATTCATAGGGGGCACCTATTCAAACAACCACAACTGGACCATTCCGGATGATGTTTCAGACCAGTGCCTGATTAAGGTCACAGATTACGACAATTCCTGCATTCATGATGTATCGGATGCGACATTCAGCATTACCCCACCCACTCCGGAAATCAACATTACATACCCGAATTCCGGCAACACGCTGTATGCACGAAACACATATAACATCACATGGAGCAACGCATACAACGATGTGGATTTTGTGACACTGGAATTTTCTTCAGACAATGGCAGCACGTGGACAGAAATCGTGAATACCACTGAAAATGACGGTTCTTATTCATGGGAATTTCCGGATGTAGTTTCCAGCGATTGTCAGATACGCATCAGCGAATACGGGAATCCGGCCTTTTATGATGTATGTGATGAGAATTTTGAACTGATTGCCCCTTACATTACTCTCACCAGCCCCAATGATGGTGAAACCCTGCAGGGCTGCAGTGACACCTACATCAACTGGACAAGCGGAGGAGCCGGAAACTATTTTGACATTGAATTATCAACCGATAACGGCAGCACATGGACAAGCCTTGCAAACAACATCTACGAGTCTGGGTCAAGCGGCTCATTCCACTGGGATCCGATAGACAATCTGAGCAGCACTCAGTGCCTGATACGCATCACAGACATTAATGACAACCTGATAACAGACCAGAGTGACGGCACATTCAGTCTGAACCCAAACACAGACATCATTGTCACCAATCCCGACGGTGGCGAAGTATTTGAGGTTGGCGATTCGTACAGCCTCACCTGGGTATCTGCATCCACATCGGATCGTTTCAATATTTATTACTCAACAGACAACGGGAGCTCGTGGGATTACATCGCCAACACTTATTCAAATTCGCATAACTGGACAGTGCCAAATGAGCCCTCCACAAACTGCCTGTTTAAGGTGGTTGATTATGACAATAGCTGTATTATGGATGTTTCGGATGCTGTTTTCACCATTTCAGACCCTTTGCCTGAAATTACCGTTAATTCGCCAAACTCAGGCACCTATTATTTCAACAACAACATGAATATCAGCTGGTCAAGTGAATACCTGACATCAGAATTCGTTACCATAGAAGTATCGTATGACAACGGCAGCAGCTGGAGCACCATTGAATCACCCTCACAGGATGACGGTTCATACACATGGTCAGTTCCGGAAACGCCCACCACAGAAGCGCTGATCAAAATCAGCGAATACGGCAATCCGGCAGTAGCGGACAGCAGTGATGCCACCTTTACCATCACAGAACCCTGGATTGAAGTCACATCGCCTAATGGCGGCGAAAGCCTGACCGGTTGCGATAACCACAGCATTACCTGGACAAGCGCAGGAACAGGCAGTTATTTCGACATTGACATATCCACAGACAATGGCGCTACCTGGCAAACCATCGCCTATTCCGTATACGACAGCGGCTCCAGTGGCAATTATACCTGGAATCCTGTAGATAATTTTAGTTCGGATGAATGCCTGATTCGGGTTACAGATCACAATTATACTGCTATACAGGATGAAAGCGATGCCCCTTTCAGCCTTAACCTGAACACAGACATCGTGCTTACCACACCCAACGGCGGAGAGGGCTGGGAAGTAGGCACCAGTCAGGAAATCAACTGGGTGTCAACGCTCGGCTCAAACAAATACGACATATATTATTCCACAGATAATGGAAATAGCTGGAATTACATTGATTACACCTACTCAACCTCATACAACTGGACAATACCTGATGCCGTGAGTGACAGTTGCCTGATACGAGTCTGGGATGATGACAATACCTGTGTGCGTGATCAAAATGATGCTGTTTTCAGCATCATTCCTCCCACTCCGGTAATAACAGTTAACAGTCCAAACACAGCCAGTACATATTATGCAGGCAACAACACCACCATATCCTGGAGCAGTGAATACCTGACCTCTGCCTTTGTCAGCATAGACTATACCACAGATAACGGTAACAGCTGGACAGAAATAACCAGCCTCACCGAAGACGATGGCAGTTATTCATGGACATTTCCTGACAGCCTTTCCGATCAATGCAGAATTCGTATAAGCGAATACGAAAATCCGGCCGTATTTGATGAAAGTGATAACAATTTCACCATCGCCGAGCCTTTTATTTCGCTGGATTCACCCAACGGAGGAGAAGTATTTGAAGGCTGTGAAAGCATGTCAATAAGCTGGTCAGAAGGCGGAGCCGGAAACAATTTCAAAATTGAGTTTTCGCAGAATGGTGGCTCCGACTGGAATATTTTGTCGAGCAGCTACTACACCACAAGCAACAATTACACCTGGAGTCCCATTGATGACATTCAATCTGACAACTGCCGGATTCGTATCAGCGATGCAGATAATGCTGAAACCAGTGATGTAAGCGATGCTTCCTTTACCATTAATAAAAATGAAGATATCATCATCACCACACCAAATGGCGGAGAATTCTGGCAGGTAGGGACAACCCATACCGTAGAATGGGTGTCTGCAGAAAGCTCGAATCGTTTCCGCGTATATTATTCTGTTGATGATGGTTCATGGACATACCTTGACGACCCGTATTCAAATTATTATAATTTCACGGTTCCCAACAATCCTTCATCACAGTACAAATTTAAAATTGTTGATTACGACAATTCCTGTATTTATGATGTCAGCGATGATTACTTCACTGTCACTCCCGGGGATGTTGCTCTGAATTATCCCAACGGCGGAAACACTTTCTACGTGGCTTCTTCCTACAACATCACCTGGACGGATGAATTCATAGACAGTGATTATGTCAAACTCGAATATTCGGACAACAACGGTGCATCCTGGCAGGACATCGCTGAGGTTACGGAAAATGACGGTAGCTATAACTGGACCATTCCTGATAACCCCGGTGATCAGAATCTTGTTAAGGTCAGTCATTACAATGATCCCTCGGTTTATGATATCAGCGACGATGTTTTCAGCATTGAACCCAGCATTGTGCTGATTACGCCAAACGGCGACGGCGGCGGTGAAGTCTGGCGTGTTTGTACAGAAACCTCCATCACCTGGACATCCGGTGGTACCGGCAGTTATTTTACAATTGAATACTCTGTTGATAATGGTGAAAACTGGAATACCATTCAGTCATCCTACTACAGCAGCGGATTTAACAATACCTACGACTGGACCTTACCCAATTCCCCCTCGTCCGAATGTCTGGTGCGGGTTACGGATAACAACAATTCTGTAAAAACCGACATCAGTGATGCAACGTTTACCATCTCACCTGCCATTACAGTAACACAACCAAACGGTGGCGAAAGCCTCACCAATGGTTCTGCTTACGATATACTGTGGAACAGTGACGGGGTTTCCAATTACTACAACATTGATTACTCTACCGATGGTGGAAGCAACTGGACAAATATCGTATTCAACGAAAACATCACGTCAGATTCCTACAGCTGGACTGTGCCCGGCAACACTTCTCAAAATTGCCTGATCAAAGTAACAGACAATGTAAATACCTGTAAAACCGACATGAGTGATCAGGTATTTGCCATCGGCACAGCGGCCATTGACATTACTGTGGATGCACCTGCAGGTGGTGAAATCTGGAACGGATGTACCAATCAGACCATCAGCTGGACACCAACAGGTACATCGGACAATTTTGATCTGGCTTACTCTACCGACGGCGGTTCCACATGGACTTCCATCGTCGATAATTACAACACCAGCCTTTACACATACGACTGGACCATTCCGAATGAAGCATCACAGCAATGCCTTGTCAGGGTAAGCGATGCAAATAACAACAACTTTTACGGAAGCAGTCCGGCTGAATTTGAAATCAGCACCGTTCAGGCCGATGCAGGTAGTGATGCTGCCATCTGCGCAGGTGAAAGTTATCAGCTCAATGCAAGTGGTGGTGTTAGCTATTCATGGCTGCCAACAACCGGCCTGAGTGACCCGAATATTGCCGATCCAACCGCTAATCCGGGCAGTACTACCACGTATACCGTGTTTGTCACAGATGCCAATGGATGCACAGATTCTGACGAAGTAACAATAAGCGTGAACCCCATACCATCTTCCCCGGTAGCGGGCAGCAATTCACCCGTACCGCTGGATGGAACACTGGAACTCACTGCAAGCACCGTTCCTTATGCCAACTATAGCTGGACTGGACCCAATGGCTTTAGCTCACCCATGCAAAATCCTGAAATTGACAATGCCACCTCTGCCCTTGATGGTGTTTATGAGGTTACGGCCATTGTTTACGGATGCGAAAGCACCCCGGCAAGTACTACCGTAACCGTTTCAGGCACCCCGGCAACCGTTACAATTGCCGGTGCAGTGATGAACGAAGCAGGTCTGCCTGTGAATGGCGTCAGCCTTGACTTGACAGGTGACCAGACAAACAGCATGACAAGCGGTACCGATGGTTTATACAATTTTGATGTTGCCAATGGGAGCTCCTGTGTGATTGCACCATCAAAAAACAATGATGTAAGCACCAACAACGGTGTATCAACCCTTGACATCATACTAATGCAACGGCATATTCTCGGCGTCCAGAATCTTGGCTCTGCCTACAAAGTGATTGCTGCTGATGTCAACCGCTCAGAATCCGTGAGCACACTTGACATCGTCTATACCCGAGCCATGATTCTCCAGACCAGCACCAGTTTCCCGGGTGGTGACCTCTGGACATTTGTTAACAGCGATTATGTTTTCCCGGATGCGATGAACCCATTCCCGTATGAACATACACGTTCATACAGCAGTGCGTCTGAAGCAGGAGATCAGAATTTCGTGGGTATTAAACTTGGCGACGTGAACAATTCATGGAACAACAACATTGCTAAGTCTGACAATGAAGATATTGGCTTTGTGATTGAAAACAGCCAGGCATTTGAAAACGATGTTATCAGCATGCCGGTTTATGCCAGTGATTTCAGCAACATCAGCGGGTTCCAGATGAGCATTGAATTTGATGCTGACAAACTTGAATTCCTTGGCATGGAAAATAATGCTCTGGAAACATTCACCGGCACAAGCATGGCAGATAACGGAATCATCACCTGCCTGTGGAGCACCGAAAATGCAAACGGTCAAACGCTGGATGAAAACACAGCGCTCTTTACCCTGAATTTCAGAATCACTGATGCCACATCTGATGCGAGTGCTGCAATTGGTTTTACTTCGGCATTAACTGCAGCAGAAGCTTATACCAGCGACCTGGACATCCTGGATATCAATCTGCAAGGTGGAAGCATCAGCATTAATCCGGTAACCACAGGAAAGGATGATGCTCAGGCTACAAAGCTCAGCGTTTATCCTAACCCAATGCATGAAATGACCCGCATCCAGTTTTTCATCAGCAAAAAACAAGAAGTCAGGATGGAAATTCTGAGTCTGACCGGGCAAAAAATCTGGACACATAATCAGACATACAATGCAGGTATGCATGGTCTTGAATGGAACAGCAACAGACAAACCGGGCAAAGGATTAGTCCCGGAACCTACATTCTGCGCTTTATTGCAGGAGACAAAACACTGAACCGCAAATTAATTATCCGGTAATCAGTATTGGTTGAATGCTTTAAACTCAGTATTATGAAACGATTGTTTTTAATCATATTAAGTATCTGCATCGGCATGACCACAATGGCTCAGACCGGTTCAGTTACCCTCCGAATTGGCAGTGACAGCGGAATTCCCGGCTCTGAAGTAGTAATTGCCTTTACGGCTGAAGATTTTACGGATATTTTATCCATGCAGGGAACCATCGAATTTGATGACTCCCAACTCAGCTTCATTGGAACCGAACAATACGGACTTTCAGACATGAGTGGAAGCTCATTTGGCACATCCCAAACAGGCTCCGGCTACCTGACGTTCTCATGGTACGACTCAGGCCTGGCCGGACAAAGCCTGCCGGATGGCAGCACCCTCTTTGCCATGCGCTTTGAGGTCACCGGGACTCCTGGCAGCAGCACACCAATTCTACTTAGCGATGCCGTTACACCGGTGGAAGTTGTTGACGGCAGCTATACCGAATTAAACGTTTTTGACCAGACCGGACAAGTGAACATTCTCGAAGACCCTCAACCCGGTGATGAGCTTACCATTTCAATACCTGATGACAGCGTACAAAATGGTGATGAGATACTCGTCCCTGTAAAAGCAAGCCATTTCAATGATATGCTTGGCATACAGGGCAGCATTGTCTGGGACCCGGCCGTGTTGAGTTTTGTCAGTACAGAAGCCTACAACCTGCCGGATATGAATTCGGGTAATTTTGGAACCACAAATACCGCCTCCGGAATTCTCACATTCAGCTGGGATGATGGAGACCTCAGCGGAGAAAGCCTTTCTGATGGTCAAACCCTGTTCTCCCTCCGCTTTGAAGCTATTGGCGGCAATGGTACGCAAACTGAGGTAAGCCTTGACAACTCACCCACGCAAACCGAGTTCACTGATACATCTTATAGTCCTGTAGATTTTACCCATGTTCCTGGAACCATTTTCATCAACAACAGCAGTGCTTCCGATTCACTGGTCATTCATGCTGATTCAGTTGAAGATGCCATTGGTGCAGTGGTTGAAGTTCCGGTCAGAGCCAGGGGATTTCAGGACATCCTGTCCATGCAGGGAAGCATAAGCTTTGATTCTGCCGTCGCAAACTTTGATACCATCACACAGTACGGGCTGGATAATATGGCTTACAGCAATTTTGGCACCAACAATGCGGCATCAGGAAGCATCAGCTTTAGCTGGAACGACCCAAACCTAACAGGTCTTAGTGTAACAGATGACTCAGCTTTGTTCGTTATGCAGTTTACCCTTGTCGGGAATATCGGAGATGTCTCTCAAGTGGATTTTATTAATACGCCCACACCACTGGAATTTATCGATGTCAATTACGATGAGCTTGAATCCGGCCTGATCAGCGGACAAATTGAAATCATTGACCTTTATGAACTGGATATCACAAATGTTACAGGAAGTGAATTTTGTGCAGGTGAATCATTTACCATCGATTATCAGGCAACAGGGGATTACCTGACTGAAAATGTATTTTCGGCTGAGCTTTCAGATGGCAGTGGCAATTTTGGTTCTCCGACAATCATCGGTAGCATTGCCAGCAATTCTTCCGGAAGCATAACGGCATCACTGCCTGCTGATTTACCTGAGGGTTCTGCTTACAAAATTCGCCTTCAGGCTTCACACCCGGTTTACACCAGTGACATCTGGGGAACCGATCTCACAATACATTCTCTGCCAGCAACCGATGCTGGTGCTGACACCGACATTTGCAACGGCAGCAGCACAACGCTGACCGCAACCGGTGGCGTGGATTACCTGTGGAGCACATCCGAGACAACGGCCGACATTTCCGTCAGTCCGGCTGCAGATACCGAATACAG
>JBNJGS010000055.1:0-19329 GCA_051747965.1 Bacteroidota bacterium | reverse complement strand
AGAGGATTTCAACTCGGAATATGGAATAAAAACGAAAAAAGAGCATTACCTCTTGTCAATTGGAACTTCAATAACTAAATTCCAACTGCATGACATACGCCGGTCTCGGTTTGTATTTCAGACTGACGCATAAAATTGCTGAGATAGATGGAATTATGGAAGAAGGTGAAGAGGATTATGACGTGATGTCCTCATTAACAGAGGTTGATGAAGTGTATAATACACGGGAGCTTAACGTATTATTATGGCCTTTTTCTCCGGATAATCATTAAATAAGCCGGAAAATTGATAAATGGTCTGATTTTTTCTTTGAAAATGTTTGGATTTTGTTTTCAAATTTTGTACATTTAGCAGCAAAACAGCCATTATTATGAAAAAAACTCTGATTGCTTTACTATTTGTGCTTTCCATTGGTGGTTCAGTGCAGGCACAATACCTTATGGACGAAACCGTGGACGTTAGCGTCTGCTTTACCCTTGATCATACCTACGTTTCTGATCTGGGATTTTACCTGCTTGCTCCGGGAGGAGATACCATCGCCCCGGGAAATCATGGCGTTGTGCAGTTGCTGCCATCGGTGTCAAACTGGGGACCCGATGCCGAGTATTCTGGTTGGACAGGTATCCCTTTTGATGTTCTGGGCTGCTCCGAAACAACTGAGGAAAATGCAAACTGTCAATCCGGAAACAACGTGGTGAACCTATGCTTTACAAGCACGTTGCCCGCCGCTGATCCTGATTTTACACTTTGCGTGTGCGATGCTGCAACCCCTTTGACTGGTGATTATGCATCCGTGGAAGCCTGGGATTCTGTCTATGGCTATCCGCTTACCGAACCATGGGGTGTGGCGGTTTCCGATTGTGAACAATACGATTATGGTGAACTGAAGGCTGTGAGCATTCAATTTTCCTACCCGGATGGCAAAAGCATTACCTATGACATGCCGGGCCAAAGCGATACCACAGAGTATCCCATCAACGACGTTTCTTGTTCCCTGGACTCGGCGACACGGATGTACATGATGCCCGATTCAGCTGTCAGCATGGCGCTAAATCTTGTTACTCCGGCACCGGAAACGGCTCATGTCAGTATGGCTGACAGCAGCCTTGGAAGCAATCCGGATGTCTTTATGCCTTTCCATGCCATTGATTCCATAGAATTGCTATCCGCCAATATGATTTCATCACAGCAATGCCAGGCCAGCTATATGATACATCAGTCTGTTGATCGCAGTAACCAGTCTTTTAGCCTGATATACAATGTGCCGGATCCCATGCCCGAATTGCTGGACCTGCAGTTTAGCCTGTACTGGAGCAATCCCGTCAGTGGTGCTGTCATGACACTGGATGCCAATCATACAATAACAGGAGAGGAGCTTGCCGGGACTGAAAACATGATCAGCCAAAACCAACCTAAGGTATATCCGAATCCTGCCGGTGATCGTGTAAACATCCAGCTAAATAAGACTGCTGAATATAAGCTGTTTTCACCCGGTGGCAAACTGCTGAAAACCGGACTGATGGAAGCAGGCATTACTACCCTCAGGCTGAATGAACTGTCAGCCGGTCAGTATGTGCTGAAAATCACATCCGGCAACAACACCTGGCAGGAGAAGCTGGTGGTGAAGTGATGTCAAAGCAAAAAATCGTCGGATAAATCGGTCATACCTCGTGTCGACGAGCTTGACGGATAGTTTTCAATTGTGCCGCTACGATAACCTGAATACATCCTGCAATTCTTTGTTTGACAGGTTGCCAATCCAGTTTTCACCTGTGGATACGCTCATTTCAGCAAGTGCTTTTTTCTGCTGAATCATCTCATTAATGCGCTCTTCAAATGTGTTTTTGGTGATGAAGCGATGTACCATCACATTGCTTTTCTGGCCAATACGATAGGCCCTGTCGGTTGCCTGGTTTTCTACTGCAGGATTCCACCACAGATCGTAATGAATGACGTGATTTGCTGCAGTCAGGTTAAGCCCGGTGCCGGCAGCTTTCAGTGAGAGCAGGAAAATCCTGTTGGCATGATTTGTCTGAAAACGTTCTACCATATCTTTTCGTTGGTTGAGGCTGCAACCGCCATGATAATACATGGGCTTTTCCCCGTAGCGCTCTTCAATGTATGCTTCAAGCAATTTCCCCATTTCAGTGAACTGAGTGAATATCAAAACCTTTTCATTGCTTTCGATTATGCTGTCGATCTTGTCGAACAGCAAGTCTGTTTTGCCACTCAAGCCGGGATCGGTATTGCTGTCTTTTAAAAACTGTGCAGGATGATTGCATATCTGTTTCAGTGCCAGTATCATTTGTAACACCAGACCTTGCCGTTTAAACAATGATTTGCTGTCGGTTGATGTAATATTTTTAATTGCGTGCATGGCATTTTCCAGCGTTTTCTCATACAATCCGGCTTGCGTTTTTGACAAGGAAGCAAAGCTGTCAATTTCAACTTTATCGGGCAAATCGGTAATAATGCTTTTGTCGGTTTTTAATCGACGCATGAGAAAAGGTGCTGTTACTTTCTTCAGTTTTTCCGCGACAGCTTTATCGTTGGTTCGCTCAATCGGGTTACCAAACGAGCCGGCAAAATCTTTGGCACTACCCAGCAGACCACGATTGCTGTAATCCATGATGCTCCATAATTCACTCATACGGTTTTCTACAGGGGTGCCGCTCATGGCAATATAGTTTTCAGCCTTTATGCTTTTTACCGCTTGGGTTTGTGCGGTTTGAATGTTCTTGATGTTTTGGGCCTCGTCGATGACCATTGCGTACCATGCTTTTTTGTTGAGTTTATCAGCATCGCTGCGCAGTATTCCGTATGAGGTGATGACCAGATCAAAATCGCTTGTGTCGCTGAGATCACGCTTAGGGCCATGATAAATGCAAGCCTTTAAGGTGGGTGTGAATTTTTGAATTTCGGCCATCCAGTTGGTAAGCAAACCTGTTGGAGCCACAACAAGGGCTTTTTTCTTATCCAGACAACCCTCCTCCTTAAATTTCAGGAGGGAGCAAATTACCTGCAGTGTTTTGCCCAGACCCATGTCATCCGCCAGTACCGAACCGAATCCAATCCGTGCATTCCGGTATATCCAGGAGAATCCCCGATGCTGATAAGCGCGCATTTGAGCGTTGATATCCTGTGGTAAGCTTGTTTCTTCAACTTTTGTTAATTCATTGATCATTTCTTTAACATCGCTGTCCAGCGCGATGGGGGCACCCTTATATTCACCGGCCAGTGCTGCACGCATCACCTGAAAAGAAGACAGTTTTTTGCCAGAGGTAAAATGCTTGAATAGTTTCTCCAGTTCTTCCTTTTCGACGTATATGTAATTGGTTTTGAATTTGATAAGACCTTCAGACTGTTTGAGTAACTGTCTGAACTCATCTTCATTCATTAAGTTGTCACCAACAGCCACCTGCCAGTCGAAATCGAGCAGTTTATCAAGGCGTAAGAATCCGGAAGATTTTCCTTTGCTTGTTATTTTCAGGCCTGGTTTGGGTTTCAATATGCTTTGCAGAGATTTAGGCAGCATCACCGGAATGTCCAAAAGCTGAATGGCAGGAACTATTTCCATTAAGAAACCTGCAAAATTTTGGCTGTCCATGATTATTTCCTTTTCTCCGGCTGAATTGATGTAATCATCAAGGCCATTGATAAATCCGCTCAGCAAAGCAAGCGTCTGCAATATCTCGTAACGACGATGTTCAAAACTTTTCAGCGTGAGAAGGTCTTTTAGTGGTACCCTCTGTTTGATATCACCGCCGGGAAGTTCTACCTTGATGCTGATCCTGAATTGCTGACCCGGCGTTTCTTCTACTGCTATAACAGGCCTGACATCACCCTGTGAAAGATAAAACTTTTGCAGCCAGGACATGATTCCACCGGCCAGTGCTTCCTCACCTGGTTTGTTAAACCGGTACCTGATGTCCTTGAAAAATAAGCTGAGGAACAGGTCATTTTTGACATCTTTGCTTGCGTAATTAACCAGTTCGCTGATAAAAACCGATAACAAATTAACCGCCCTGTTATTATTTACTGCTTTGTTTTTGTCCTTTGATGTGCCTGTCAATAAATCCGGAGGTAAAATTGTTTCCAGCTTCTGACAAAGATTCGCAACTTTATTGCTCAACATGGCGGGCAACCACCGAACCGCATAATTATTGTCTGGTAAGTATACTATTTGTGGTACGATGGCACCTTTGGCTGTTAACTGCATAGCCAAATGCAATGTGGTATGTAATGCAGCAGTTGATGGCTGATAGTCAGGAGTACGAGAACCGGGTATTTCTGCAAGCTGTTGCATCAGGATACAAGGGCGTATTGTCTCGTCATCGCTGATTACATGTGGATTGAGTGTATCGTCAAACCTTATGGAAAATTTTGTGTGAGGCGTAATTCTGTCATCTTCAGCAAGAGTAATATCTAAAATATCCGATAAATCATCTTTGCCTGATGCAATGCGTTGTGCAGTTTTTACAACACGATTTAATGTATTCTCATAGTTTTTGCGAAAATCAACCTTTGATGTAACGTTGAAAGCCGGGTTTGGCGACAACAAAGCGGTTAGCGGCTCGTGTAATGGTTTCAGACCTGAAAAATCCAGTTTGGTATAAGCCAGTTCTTTGTCAAATTTCGTTGGTGTTCTGCCTCTTCGAAACAATAAATCCTGTAAAGCGGGAACCTCTGCTGCTTTTTTATTGATTGAAATACCGGCTTTGGTCATCTCCTCAAGCAAATCCACCTTGTGTAAATCAAAAACCATGAATGGATTATTGTCAATTTCGGAGCTGAGTTTGTAAATCACGGAAGCCAGATGCTTACAGGGTACAGCCCCGTCAGGACAGGAGCATTGCATGTCAAAATCCCTCCATTGTTTGGGAAATACCTGCAATCCGTGCTTTCTTGCAATTTTCAGAACGGAGGGATCAAGTTCGCGATTGAGCAATTTGGAAATAATTACCGGTCGTTGTTTAATCTCCTCAAGAAAATGGCTCAGTTCAGGATTAGAAAAGGAGGGAACAGAAATGTTTACTATATAAGGCCTTGGCCTGCTACCGGCAACCTTTGCAGTGATGTGATTGCCATTTATGCCGATTTCCTTTACTGCTCCCTTTCGTGCGTAGGTTGCTCCGCGGGGTAAGCGATTGCTGTTATCAATGTTTTTGAGAGAATTCAGCCATTGCTGTCCCCACCAGGTTTTTCCGAATGAAGATGCCATATCGTCCTTTTATAAAGTTAAAGATCCAAATTTCATCATTATTTTAGAAAATCCTGTGTTTTCTAAAAAATAAATCCCGAAAAAATTCAAGGCCGCCTGAAACAAACATGCACACATTAAGCTTCGGTATAACTATTACCCCGATCTAATGGTCGTGGTTAATCATAGGAATATAGACCATTTCTCTGATATATATTCATCTGATACTAAGCAGCTATAATTAAAATAACCCCGGCATTTATGTCGGGGTTTTGCAGCGAAAAAACACAATGGGCTTTAGCCCTGACAGCATGATTTTCATTGATGAGCGTATTTTTTTTCAATTTCTGCTTTTCAATCATTACCCGCTACACGGACTGGAAGCCCCTGCTCGATTTAATACCGAAAATTGAGCAGTCGCATGTAAGAATTCATTATCTTTGTGTAAAAGGATAAAAATGGAAAATATGATAAAAATAGCATATCCGGAATCCTTAGCTAATACATTACGGCTTAATGAAAAAGACTTTGCATATGAGATGAAAGTAAATTCATTGGTGAAACTTTTTGAAATGGGTAAAGTTTCTTCCGGTGTGGCAGCAAGAGTTTTGGGTTTGTCCAGGGTTGATTTTTTGGAAATGCTTGTTAAATATAAGGTGTCTGCTTTTGGAGCATACGACATGGATGATTTAAATGAAGATATTGCAAATGCCTAAAGTTGTTTCCAATACTACACCTATTATATCATTGCTGAAACTAAATCGGCTCGATTTATTAAAGCAACTGTATGGGCAGATTTATATTCCGAAAGCTGTCTATCAAGAGATTGAAGCGGGAAAAGCCAAAACATTTTATAAAGATTTATCCGGAATTGACTGGATAATCATTGCTGAAATACAAGATAAGCAAGCCGTAAAGTATTTTTTAGACCTTGATTCAGGAGAAGCTGAAGCGATTGTCCTGGCAACCGAATTGAATTCGGATTTAATAATTCTTGATGAAAAATTAGGGCGTTTCCATGCGAAACATGCAAATCTGAAAGTCACCGGAACAATTGGGATTCTTCTAAAGGCAAAATCGGAAGGATTAATTGAAGAGTTAAAGCCTTTGCTGAATCAATTGACAGAAAAAGATGTTTGGATTGCTGAAAAACTCAAATTGGAAGTTCTTAAAAAATCAGGAGAGCAATAGCAACATTTGCTATCAATAATCAATTGTCTAAAACCTTGTAAGTATCCGATATCACAAAAGTTTTGCCATCCCCAAAATATTTTTCTGCATATAAACAGATATCCACAGTGATCGCCAAACGGCTTATCTCAATAAAAATCACAGCATGACAAACAGAGACAGACCCTTAACACCAGATGATTGTGAAACCATTATTGAAGGCGATACCTACACGGACTGGAAGCCCCTGCTTGATCTGATACCCAAAATTGAGCAGCAGGATGACTTTACTGGTGATACCAGGTTTGACGAAATGCTTGAGCAGGGTGTGATTTACCCGGGCGAACAGAGAATGCATTTCTTCATTCACCCTTCAGCGAAAAATAAAATGGCACACCATACATTACAGGCACTGCTTTTCCGTCCTTTTTGCCGGGTTCCCAGCGGGGCATTGACTTTACAACGCGTAGTGCTTCTTTGTCCAGCAGGGGATGTGCGCTGCGTTCTACCCTGGTATTTGTGATCTCACCATCGGGTGATACCACAAAACTAACAATCACCCTCCCGCCAATCGTGTCGGATTGTGCTTTTTCCGGATACTTTGTGTTGGCGGACATGTACTGCCGGAGTGCAGGAATGCCGCCCGGGTAGGAGGGAGCCTCATCAACTTCCTTAAGGGTGTATACGCCATCCGGAAGTGTGCCGGCCGCTGTGTCCTGGAGATTGTTCTCCGTTTTCTTGTTTTGGTCTTCCTGAGAAAATCCCGCAAGGCTGATTATCAGGAACAATATGGTGATGCGCAGTTTCATAATATTCTATTTGATGATGATTTTTTGCGTGTCGGTTTTCTCTTTGCCCGCAATTCGGACAAAATACATGCCTGCCGGAAGATCCAGTCTGGTGGAATTGCTGTATAGCGGGCGCTGAATCAGTAGCTTTCCGCCGATGTCGTACACATCCATGCGGCTATTGCCAGGGGAAATCTCCATTCCATCTATATGCAGTGTGCCGGAAGTAGGATTGGGATACAGCCTGATGTCCTCGTATTGCAGCGTTTCCAGTGACTCCCAGGAATCAATCAAATCAAAATTGTCAATCATCCAGCCGTCCTTGTTGGTCTGAATGCCGTCTGAAATGAAAGTAAAACGGTACAGCAATGTATCGGAATACCCAAGTTCAAAGGTCAGCATATTCAGTTCCAGAGCGAATGTCTCCCAGCCATCGGTGTTTCCGGTCAGTACAGGTTCCTGTCCTGTAAGCCAGTACAGTCCGTAGTCATCAGCTTCTGTGACCAGATTGATCCAGGTTTCTCCATTGTCAACCGAGGCTTCCACAATGCCGTAGTCTGTCAGACTGTCGGTGTTCATGCGATACTTGAAATTCAGCTGCAGCGATTCGTTGCCGCCACCCATCCATCCTGTCCTGATATGTTGTATCATGAATGACGCCGTGTCATTTACCGGATACGGATTGGCAGTATCGGTAAGAATGGCGTGCACCGGGGAAAAGGCACTGTCGAATACAGTTTTGTCCGGTATTCCGATTTGCCATGTAGATGATGAATCAAGTATCAATGCTTCATCCATGGAATATTCACTGTCAAAATCTATCTGGTAACTCATGTAATCGGGATTCTGAGCCAACAATATGCCGCTGAGGCTGATCAGTAAGATAAAAAACAGGCTTGTTTTCATGATATAGGGTTTTGTTTTCCTCTCAAAGATACAAATTTTAACAATATGTGTCCATATTTTGCTATGCGTCTGACAGGACATAGTGATTGGCTTTTGCCTGTGGCATAATAGTATTTCATACAAGGCGGACATCTGCAGATTTTTTTTATTTTGGTATATTATTTGAAATGATTAACTTCATGACTGAAAAAATGAAGCGAATATGAAAAGATTTTTACCATTGCTTATGCTGGCATTGATGTCTGTGCAGCTTTCACAGGCACAGGTTGTCGGCGGATATTTTGACAAGCTTGCGGAAAAATATGAGGCAGGAGAATATGAAGACTGTGCCTTTAAGGCCGACCGCATGCTGAACAGAAACAAATATTCCGGTGATCCGGAACTTTATCTGTATATGGCAATGTCTTACCACAAAATTTCTCAGGATACCGCCCTGAATAAGTTGCCGGAATACAGCAAAGCTTATGACAATGCCGTTAAAAATCTGGTAAGGGCCAAACGCAAAGACCGGTACGGTGAGTATTTTCCTGACAACAATTTTGTCATCCGGGAAATCGTAAAATCCGGCATTCCCGTGATGCTGGAATATTCCAGAGAAGGTCGCTACAGCAAAACCTATTCCATGCTAAGGAGTTTTGAAAGACTTACCGATGATGCAGGACTTGTTTTTTATAAATCTGTGATGGACTTCTTTAATTACAATGAGCGTGAAGCAGAAGATGCCATGTACAAATACATGCCTGTTTTTGATTCCGTAGTGACAGCATCGGCAGATTACAGCAAACCCCTGATTGCCGATGGAATGAAACGTTATTTTGATTTGCTTACAGAAGACTACTTGATCGACTCGGCTGCTTATATCATCAGGCAGGCATATGCCCATTTTCCGGAAGATACAGCCATCAAGAGAAGATACGATATGGAATTGGATTCACTCAGATATGAATAGAATTGGTATTATAGGCGGATCCGGACTTGAGGATCCAAAAATCCTGGATAAAGCTGAAACGGTCAATATGGCCACTCCTTACGGAACCCATTCCGACATCAGCATTGGTGAAATTCATCAGCAATCGGTTGCCATCCTCAGCCGGCACAACAAGATACACAACCTGCCCCCAACACAGGTGAATAACCGGGCAAATATTTGGGCACTGAAAGAGCTGGGATGTACCCAGATCATTGCAAGCACCGCTGTTGGAAGTCTGCGGGAGGAAATGAAACCGGGAGATCTGATTTTTGCAGATCAGTTCATTGATTTTACCCGTCTGCGCAAACTCAGCTTTTTTGATAGCTTTCCTGCCGGTGATATGAAACATACCGCCATGGCAGAACCATTTGATGCCGGCATCAGGAAAAAACTTGCAGAAATTGCCGGAAAGCTGGGCCATGCTCATCATACAAGTGGAACCATCATTACCATTGAAGGGCCGCGTTTTTCTACCCGGGCGGAATCACATATGTTCAGAGCCTGGGGTGCGGATCTTATCAACATGAGTATCGCCCCGGAAGCCATACTGGCCAATGAGGCTGAACTGCCCTATGCTGTGATTGCCATGAGTACAGACTACGATTGCTGGAAAACCGGTACTGAACCGGTGTCGTGGGAGGCTGTCCTGCAAACTTTCAATAAGAATGTGGAAAAGGTGCTCAGCCTTCTGCTGGAATACATCAAACTTTACCGGCATGGGTGAAAAGGAAAGAATTGCCATCCTTGATCATCATGCTGTCCCGGAGTCGCAGATAAACCGTCAGGCTCTGGCCAAATATGATATGTTTTATGAGGTTGTCCGGGTGGTGGATGGCAAGGTGGTTTTTCTCAACGACCATCTGTCAAGGATGCAAAATTCCCTGTCCATGGCCGGTGTGAAAAAAAGAATTTCCAGGGCAGCTTTGCAGAAAGATATCAGAATGTGCATCGGGCAAAATCACCTGAGAGAAGGCAACATACGTTTCTCAGCATTTTATGATGGCAAGCTGTTAAAATGGCTGCATGAGGTGGTTCCGCATCATTACCCTTCAGCCGAAAATTACCGGGATGGGGTTGCTGTGGCTGTGGTTCTGTTTGAGCGGGAGAGACCCAACATCAAAAAGTGGAACCAGAGTATGAAAGATGTTGTAAGCCGGTACAAAGCCATCAAGCAGGTGTATGAAGTCCTGTTGTACGACCGTCAGGGTTTTCTGACAGAAGGCAGTAAGTCAAATTTGTTTTTTGTGGTCGGACGGAAGGTGGTTACAGCACCGGAGAATATGGTGCTGAAAGGAATCACCAGGAAGTATGTGATTCAGGTAATCAAAGAGCTCGGTCTGGAGCTGGAGGAAAAAGCTGTGCATGTCACCGATGTGCTCAAATATGATGCTGTATTCATTACAGGTACCTCCCCGAAGGTATTGCCTGTCAATGAAATCAAAGCCTGTTGCCATGCAGATGTCCGGCATCCGGTTTTGAGAGACATCATGGCCGGATATGACGAGCTGATGCAGGATAATCTGAACTGATCATCATCACCGTTGCCAAGTACACACACCTCCAACCCCAATCCCATCCCAAACACCTGTTCCACTACCGGCGAAAGCCCGTTCAGAAACCAGCAACCATGCACCGCCCTGCTGCCGTGAATGTATTTTACCAAAACAAGCCTGCCAGTCAGCAGTAGCGGCCTTTGTACACCCTTCCTTCTGGATAAATGTGGCGCGTGAGCCATGGCAGCTCGCCGGCCCTGCGCCTCTGCTATAAATCATCAGAAACAAAGTAGCGTCGGCCTTAAACCACGCGTTTAAAGCCGCTTTTCGCACCTTGTCCGCCCACTGGCTGACATTTTTGGTCAAAAATGGCGCCAAAAGCTAAAGAGTACTACACCATACACCCGGACTGCGTTCCTTGTCCGGGCTTACCGACATCTTGTCCCTCCGGGACATAATAATTTGCTATAGCTGAACTATACCTTCGAATCATGTTGATATACCAGGTTGCGGGCTGGCCAGCAACAAATCACACTGACCTGCAGGGTCAGTTTGTTAATACTGTTTACATGTTGCGTGAAATTTGTGCAGCAGCGGTGGATACGACCCTGCAGGTCGCACCGCACAAGACATCTGTTCTAAAGGTAATATACCTGACCCGTCACTGACGGATCATTCACAGCGTCGTACATCACCGGTGCAAGCCTATCATGCCAAAAGCTGATTCCATCGCATCATATTTTGCGCTTCCGCCGCGTTGCGGCTTAAAACAAAATAAGACCGGTGGGTACACAATACCGGACTAGCCCACAAAAACACCTTCATATTTTTACAAAAAAAAAGACCATCCGCTAACCAGCGGATAGTCTTTATATAAAAAAATAGTAAACCAACTATGATTCAATTATATCTACATGAGGTAAGGTTTGTCCTCACTGAATGAGAAATGATAACTCACACCAAGGGTGAGGGTCATTGCTCTGCCGTATTTGTTTCCTGTTTCAAGCAACTCTCCCATGTCGAAATGACGACTTTGTTCAAGATGGAAATCAAAGGAATAATCCAGATTTACTGACCAGTTTTCATTGACAGCAAAATAAGGAGACAATCCGATACCCAGGGCAAACATTTCATCGGCAGCATTGATTAAACGAGACTGCGGATTTTCAAACCTGTCGGGATTCCACATGGCTGCTGCACCTATGCCACCATGTGCATATAAACCAAGACTTTTTGTGAAGCTTTCAAAATTCATCACTTCACCCAGATTAACGATACCATGAGCAAACAGTTTGACATAGTTTGTTGGTGTTTTAAACTCTGTTTCTATCATTTGATACTGTGTACCGAGCATGATGCCCCAGGTTTCATTCAGCATGCCTTTGGCATTTAGCTGAAATACCGAGGGTTCATAAATTTTTGGTATTTCTTCGGCATCCAGTGGATACAAACCTGCCTGCCCGCCAAAATTAAACCCGATGGATACCGGCTTCAGCTCTCCGGTTTGTGCAAATGAGCCAATTGCAATCATCACACCAATACTTATACTAATGATTTTTTTCATAACATCGTTGTTTTTAGGTATTATTTGTCAAGTATAAGAATATTTTATCGCATCTCCAACAAAACAGATAAAAAAATATATTAAATAAAGTTGTTCATGTGTGCCAGAAGATTAACAGCAGTTTAGCTTGTCTGCTTTTTCAGCCAGCGTAGAATGCGGTTTTTGCGCTTGCCGCCATATCCGTAGCCATAACCATAGCCATAAGCGTATCCGTATCCATACAAACCATAAGCAGAGTATTGATTGCGTGTTCCATTGAGAACTGTGGCCATATTTTTGATTTTCTTGTCTTTTACCAGCTTTTCGGGAAGCTCCAGAGCCTTTTTCTCCAGATATCCTGCTCTTACAACATATAGCATCAGATCTGACTGGTCAATGACAGATAGTGTATCTACAACCATGGCAATCGGCGGGTTGTCCACAATGATATAATCATATGCTAATCTTACTTTCTCAAATAATTCCTTCAGACGTTTGTTCATCAGTATTTCAGCCGGATTCGGTGGAATGTTTCCGGAGATAATATAAGAGAGGTTCTCATTGTCGTTGGAGCGGATGGTAATATCATCTATGCTGAGATTCTTGTCAATGACATAATCGGATATCCCCTTGCTTTTTGGCATGTTCAGGTATTCCGCAATTTTTGGCGCCCTGAGGTCAAGACCAATGATGAGTACTTTCTGCTTGTTGATGGTAAATTCATTGCCCAGACTGAGAGAGAGGAATGTTTTTCCTTCGCCCGGAAGGGTAGAGGTGACAAACAAAACCTGCCCTTTGCTTTCATCCGTTTTCTCAGGCAGCAAAAATGCAATATTGCTCCTCAGCATCTGGAAAGCATTTTTTGTGGGCGTATTCTTTTGGGCTGCGATGATGAACTGATCTCCCTGTATCCTTGATTTTCTTCTGCTTTCCGGAATGCTGCCTGCCACAGGCATACTGAGGGCTTCCAGTTCTTCGGTGCTGTGTACCTTGTTGTCCAGTACATCACGTATATAAATCACGCCAACCGGAAACATCAGGCCTATCAAAAATGCACCCAGATAAAATATCTTCTTTTTGGGTGATACAGGATTCCGGGAAGAATGTGCAGGGTCAATGATTTTGATTGTGCCTATGGTGGAGGCCATGGCGATTTCATTTTCCTCCCGCTTTTCAAGCAGATAAATATACAGGGTCTCCTTGATTTTCTGCTGACGCATGATGCTGCGGTATGTGCGCTCATATTCCGGTACATCAGCAATTTTTGATTCGTAGAGTTGATTTTTCTCTTCCAGAGACTGCAACTTGAGTGCAAGACTCTGCCTGGTGTTTTCAAGACTCTGACGGATGCTTCCCTGCAGAGAGGCAATCTGGGCCTGCAGTTTGCTGACAGCCGGATTGCGTTTGCTGGAATTTTGCATCAGCTTATTATGCTCCAGCACCAACTGATTGTATTCATGCAGCATTTCACTCAGGCCTTCATTTTCTATGCCCAGATTCGCCGGCAGTAGCTGATTATAGCTGTCAATTGTTTGCATGAAATCCAGCATGTATTCTGCCAGCTTGATCTGAATGTTGGTTTCCAGAAGGGCCTGGTCAATCTCACTGTCCTTTGTCATATACATCTGGGCATCTGAAGTGACATCAACCAGCTTGTTGGCCGTTTTAAAATCCTCACTTCTGCCCTCTACCTCGGAAAGCTCCTTCTCAATTACATCCATGCGCTCGGCAATGAATTCACTGGTGTTTTTGGTGATCTGATTCTTTTCCGTAATGGCCTGTCTTTCATGCTGCCTGATCAGATTGTTCAATATGTCATTGTTCCTGCTTTTGTTTGTACCTGTAATTTTTATCTGCAATACCGATGCATCCTTGTTTACAGTCTCAACACTCATATTGGATCGCAGTGCATTTACTCCGGCTCCGACACTTGTTAGAATATAGGTGAATTTTTTCCCTTCATCTTCATTGTTCCAGTGCCCGGTTTTTGTAAATACCAGCGTACCGGCAAATGTTTTTACCGGTTCTCCAAAAGTATGCGTTTCAAGATCCTTTTCAATTTCATCATTCTCTTTGGTATATTCCTCTGTTAATTTGAATTTATTGTCTTTCAGTGGTGTGATCAGAAACTTTCCGGACTTTTCATAAATACTCTCCCTTCCATTGACAGCAGTAAATTCCAGCGGGGCATCCTCATAATAACAAATATCCGGCTTCAGAATGGTCCTTTCCCGTATGAGTGTTTTGTTGAGGCCCAGGTCTTTTACAACTGCCTGCATCAGACTGCGGGATTTCAACACTTCAATTTCATTGTACAGGTTGGACTTGTTCGAGTTGATTCCCAGATCACTGAAGACATTCATTTCATCACCAAAGCCACCTTTTTCATCATCTGTTACCAGTACACTGGCCGTAGATTCATATTGCGGAGGGGTACTCCGCAGGTAAAACCATACCGCACCCATCACCAGGATGACGCTGAGCAGCATCCATGGCCATTTTGACAAATACCGGCGAAGAATTCTTTTGATGTCTATGCTTTCCTCTTCATCCGCAATGCGGCCCTGCTGTATATTTTGATTCTGTTCGTTGCTCATGTTCGGTGTTTAATTGATTAGAATAGAAAGTGTTGTGACTATCAGGGAAGTGACGGAAATAAAAATGGAACCGGAGGTTCGCCAGAAAGTACCCTGACTGCGTGCTGCCGTATTCGGCTCTACATAAATGACGTCATTCTGCTCAAGATAATATACGGGAGAGTTCAGAACATCACCCGAGGTGAGATCAATACGATAGGTAATGTCTTCACCCTGGTTATCCCGAATCACAAGAATGTTTTTTCTTTCTCCTGTCATGTTCAGATCACCGGCAAGGCCCATGGCCTCCAGTATGGTGATGCGCTCATTGGGGATCTTATATGTTCCTGGTTTGGCGACATCTCCAAGCACAGTGATTTTGAAATTTTCTATATGTATATTTACCACCGGGTTGCTGAGATAATCACTGTATATTGCCTGCAGCGTATCCACGGCCTGGCTGCGGGATATGCCTGCCAGATGAATTTTGCCTATCACCGGCAGGGAAACATCCCCTTTTTCGTCTATCAGATAGCCTTTGCGAACAGGATTGCCGGTAGTGTAACCATTGTTGCTCATGTAGCGCTCACTGCCTGTTTCAGGGAAATTGAAGGGCACAGCCGCCTCGGGATCATCAGCAGTGACAATCACAGAAATAAAATCGTCTTTTTTGAAAACAGGTGAATAAGATTCCTGAATATCTACAGTGTCTGCCAGCTTCTCATCCTGAAAATAAACCATACGCTCTTTTGTGGCGCAGGAGGAAAACAAGATCATCAGTGTGCCGGCAATTGCAAAGGGTAATGTAAATATGTGTCTCTTCATTATGTTTTATTTTTTTTACTGCTGAGTAAAGAGCAAAAGTAATGAAAAATATCATGAAATTGAATTTCTGCAAATTGCTTTTTTCAGGAGGATATCCTGCATATGAATCTTGCCGTTTCTATGGATCCGATGCTCCACATCATTAGACGAGCCGGGCCTGCATTCTGGCTTTCTGCCGGACAGTAGAGATGCTGTGTCAGCCGGAAATGTTTTGTACATATGGATTTTTGTGATGATAAAAATTGTTTGTAATCCTGATAAACCTAAGGAAGAAAAGATTATTCTTTATTTCGAAAGGCAGCAATACTTTTGCAAAGTCTGCTGGAATCTGCATGCTCTGTCTGATCCAGGTTTGCACGCTGTAATAAATAGAATGCCAGCAAAAGAGACAGTACAGTTCCTGTAAAAACTGCAAGCATGGCCCACTGATTGAATATCATACTGAGGCCTGCAAAACAAAGAGCTATAACCAGGTTGCCGATACCCATAAAAAAGCTGGTACGGCGATGAGATATGTCGAAAAAATCCATGATGATATGATGTGTATGCTTTCTGTCTGCCTTGAAAGGTGATTTTCCTGCCAGAATACGCACCATAAATACCCTGCCGGTATCGAACAAGGGTACGAAAAGCAGCCCCAGCATCACAAAGGGAATATTTTCCGGCTGAAAGGGAAGCGCACTAAGGCTAGATGGCTGAAAAGCCAGTACCCGCACTGTCATCAGCCCCGCTGAAAATCCTATGAGCATGGAACCGGTATCACCCATGAATATTTTTTGTTTTTTTGATAAGTTGAAAACCAAAAAACCCAGCAAACTACCGGTAAGTAGCACTGCCATCAGCATAAGTGTATTATTGCCTGTAAGAAAAAATATCACGGAAAAACCGGCAAATATCAGAATTCCAAGCCCAGAGGCAAGGCCATCTATACCATCAATTAAATTGAAAGCATTGATTACGGCAATAATAATAAATATGGCAAAAGCTGCTGCCAACCATACGGGCAGACTTTCTATGCCCATAAACCCATACAGGCTGACAATGCTGAATTTGTAGTGAAAAACTACGAAAACGGCAGCAAGAATCTGTGCTGCAAGCTTTGTCCAGGCGCCAAGTACCACCAGGTCATCTTTCAGGCCAGCCATGAATAAAATGGTAAGGCCGGGAATAATGGAAGCGATTTCATTGTAAGTATCGTAAGGATGAACAAACCAGACAGACACCATCAATATCATATAAAATGCAATCCCACCAAGACTGGGAACAGGCCGGGTATGAGAACTGCGCTCGTTCGGCTCTTCCGATAATCTCTTGTAATTGACGACTCCCCGGATTTTGGGTACCAGGTAACAGGTGAGGATGAATGCTCCCCCAAATAGCAGTGGTATCAATATGTTTATGCTATCCATTGTGTTGTTTTCTTATCTGTTTGCTTCGATGAACGTCACAAATATGGGGAAAATATATGGAAAATACAAGCAAATTCTGATAAATGTTGTTCATAGTATACTTATGATGTGCAATATATTTTAGATTCGTATAGAAAACTTATAGAATAAAAATACGTAAATATATCAACATGGAGTGATTTTGTTTTTAATCTTGCTGTATTGTTGATGATTTCGGCTGCGGGTTACGGTGGTTTCGGCTTCGGGTTACGGTGGTTTCGGCTCCGCTCAACCACCTACGGTGTACAGGTGATTGAACGGAGCAGAAGCCCCGCATTCTATAAATCCACGGAGAGGCCCAGTGCAAAAGACACAAGACCGACAGCATCCGGTGCTGTTATGCCACTTTCATTGCTTTCCCAGCTGGTGTGGGAGAAACCAAGTTTTCCCATAATACGGTAATAACCCAGGCCATCGCCTTTGCGTACACGGTATTCTGCGGATAGTTGCGAAAAAATCGTGTGATCGTATAGACCATCGTTCGTAAAATCCAAAAGAGGATAAGCATTGATATCCCCAATTTGATCGCGATAAACGTCTCCAAAAATTTGAAGGCTGTCACCAGCGAGATCGTTGGTGCCGTGAATGATATACCGGTTATCTAGTTCGAGTTTTAAATCTTCAAAGGCAAGAGTGGTTAGTTTGAGTTTGATTTCTGCAGAATTCGGTGGCAGATAAAACCCAAGATTGGAGCCATCGTGTGTGTAAGTCATGTCCACAGGGCGTACGGAGCCAAACGTGTTAAAATCTGCTTCAGGATAATGGGTGTAAACAAAGGGAGTAACTCGCGTGTAGCTTAACTGCATGCTTGTAAGTGGCAGGAGAGAGGACAGGAAAGTATTTTTCCATCCTACCTGCCATGCATAGCGGTTGCGTGGCATTTTTAAGAGATTTTCTCGCTCGACAAAGCTGATTTCATCAATGAAAACCGTAATCCATGCCTTGCCTACTTGTGGAAACTTTAGTGCCATATTGATGCTCATGGATAAATTGTCATGATCCCCTACATCAATTTGCATTAAATGCGGGAAGATGAAGGGCATAAAATAAGCCGGTTCAAAACGTTTCGACCAGATGTTGCCGCCGGTGAGCCCCAGCTGTATCCAATTAAAAGGAGTAAATTGCAGATTATGCAGTGTCAGCATTTTCTGCACATTGCCAAGATCATATCCATAAATGTTTCGCTTATAGGCAGGGGACTGATTGCCATAATGAAAAAGAGAACCCACCAGCATGGAATAGCTGATCCAATTGTTGGGTTTAATTATAAGATCCACTCCTGGAAATCTTCTTGCCCGTGATGATAAAATCAGGTTGTCATTCGTGTAGCCTAAGCTGCGTCGGTTGTTATGAAAACTTACTCGTAGGGCATCATCAAACCATGAGCTGCTCAGCTCTGTGTGATAAATCATTCCTGCAGTAAACACATCTTGCAAAGGTCCGCTTTCACCAGATGTGGCAGACAGTTTTACATGTGCCCACATGGTTTCGTAATCAAATTGGTAAGGATGAAATGCATATCCGATGTCATCATGTGGGAAGTGAACTGCCCCGTCTTTCACATATGTTTCATAAAAAGGATCCGGGGCCAATCGGTCTATTGAACCGCCCATCCCTGCAAAATACGAGAGATGTGACCCCAAATCACCGGCAAAAAAGGGTTCCAACACTGATGAGGTAGAATACGTTCCCTTAGTTCCCATGGCTGTTCTGCCACCAATATTTGCCGCAGATCCGAAAACGGTGTACATGGATTCTGATTCCTCCTTTTTAAAGATAAATCCATTCACCGGACGGGTGAAGTCTTCTATGTAATTGTCAATTTGCGCTTTCTCCTGCTCTGAAAGTTTGTCTGACTGCATGATCTCGTTCAGATAATCCAGAATCATACCTTTGGTATAGGGTCGCGAGACAGGTAAAAATGGCAAAATACCCTGCGCTTCGTAATGATCCAGCAAATCATACACGGAATTGTCAATGGACACAGTTTTATGCAACAGCCTTTGTGATGATTCCACTGACTGTTTTTGTCCCATGGCATTGAATGTGAGAAAAATACATGCGATTATGATGATTGATTTCATATGATATGAAAATATTTTGATAGGAATTGGTGATTTCGGCTGCGGGTTACGGTGGTTTCGGCTCCGCTCAACCACCTTTCGATAGTATGACCTTTTTCGATGGTGGCAGGTGGCTTCGAGATGGAATCGGTGACTTCGAGACGATTCGCCGGTTGGCGAATCCCTCAGTCACCTTATCGATCGTATGACCTTGTTCGATGGTGGCAGGTGGCTGAGCGTTTTCTGTGCCGGTGGTTTCGGCTCCGCTCAACCACCTACTGTGTACAGGTGATTTAGCGGAGCCGAAGCCACAGAAAAATGATCACCAGTCCGATAACAATGCCAAT
>JBNJGS010000054.1:0-19522 GCA_051747965.1 Bacteroidota bacterium | reverse complement strand
TACTCCCTCATAGGCTTGCCATTCGCGATTATCCGGCCAATTGTTGCCTTGTTTTCCGGTATTCTGGGTGGCTGGATTACAGGCAAAGTGGATAAGCAGCAATTCGATACGACCCAGACAAACATGCAAAATGTCAAAGACTGGCAGGGCAGAGGCAAATTCAAAAGCATGTTGTGGTACGGATTTGTGGAATTCATGGCCGATATAGCCAAGTGGCTGGTCATAGGCTTGCTGTTGGCCGCGCTTATTTCCGTTGTCATACCTGAAGGCTTCTTTGAGCAGTACATTGGTAACGATTTCCTCGGGATGCTGATACTGCTGGCTGCAGCAATACCACTTTATGTCTGCGCTACCGGCTCAGTGCCCATTGTTGCGGTTCTGATGCTTAAGGGGATTTCTCCCGGAGCTGCCCTGGTGTTTCTGATGGCCGGACCGGCAACCAATATTGCCAGCATGACAGTGCTCGGAAAAGTCTTTGGCAGGAAAACATTGTTCGCTTACATGGGTTCCATTATCGGGTCTGCTCTCTTGTTCGGCTGGATCATCAACACATTTTTGCCGCGCGAATGGTTTGTGCAGGCACTTGAACACGCTCAGCACGGTGGTCATCTGATTCCTGTCTGGCTGAAATACGTCTCAGCGGGAGTTTTGGCTTTATTGCTGCTGAATGCCTTGTTCAAACGGTATTTCGTGAAATCAAAATCCAAAGAAAATCAACAGATAAATAAGGAGGATACTATGGAAACAATTCGTGTTAAAATAGATGGAATGACCTGCAATCACTGTAAAATGACAGTAGAAAAACACCTGAAAGCCCTGGATGGAATTGACAATGTTCAGGTTGATCTGACCACGGGTACGGCAGAAATCACAGGTGGCAGCATTGACCTGCATGCAGTGGCCGATGCAGTCAATGATCTGGGTTATACCTATGTGGATAAAGTGTAAAAAAGTGCCGCAATCAGGATGTCCCTGTTGCTACGCTGTTTGTTTTTATCTGGTTTTGTTTGCTAAAATATAGATTTATTTGAATATGTTAAGCTAATGTGGATGTTTTTTTAGTGAAATTGGTGATTTTTATTTATTATCCTATTCTGCTGCATTTTATGTCGTCTGCGATTTTGAAGGAATTCAGATATGGTCTTTCCCTTTTGGATTTTTCCTAAACTAAACGTATTTTTAAGGCCAAATTTATGTTGACTACTGAAACAATGATTCAATGAAACAAGCATTTGATCCTGAAAAGAATTACCACGATACCCGTAAGCAGATTGGTTATGTGGGGCGCAAAGAGGCTACTCAGAAAGATTATGACCGCATTGGGTTTATGTCCGGCCTGGAAGTGCATCAGCAATTGCTTACCAAACGCAAGCTCTTTTGCCACTGTCCGGCAGGTATTTATCACCATGATGATGATTACGATGCCGAAATTGTCCGGCATATGCGCCCGACATTGAGCGAGCTGGGAGAGTATGATGGTACCGCACTGATGGAATTCAAAACCCGCAAAAACATTTTTTACCGGTTAAATAATGAAAATGCCTGCACCTACGAGGTGGATGATACGCCTCCCTTTATGATTGATAAAGAAGCCCTGGGCATTTCCATTGAAATATCCCTGCTGTCCAAGCTGAATGTGGTGGGTGAGGTGCACGTCACCAGAAAACAATACCTCGATGGTAGCATCCCGACAGGATTTCAGCGCACAGCCATCATTGGCGTAGAAGGTAAAATTCCCATTTCCAACAAGGAAATCAGACTGATTCAGCTTAGCCTTGAAGAAGACTCCTGCCGTGAAATTTCCGATATCGGCCACGACAGGGTGTACAAAACCGACCGGCTTGGAATGCCTTTAATCGAAACCGTTACCTACCCTGATTGCGTGAATCCGGATGAAGTGAAAGAAACCTGCGATTACATCCGTTTCCTGAATCGAAGCACAGACAAGGTTAGAACAGGCATGGGTGCCGGTCGCGAAGATGTAAACGTGAGTTGCAGAGGCGGCTCAAGGGTGGAAATTAAAGGTGTGGCACATACCAAATGGATTCCCGAACTCACGCACAACGAAGCATTCCGCCAATGGGCATTGCTGACAATAAAAGACAAACTCAACAAACGCTTAAATTCTGATAACTGGTCCATTGAATCATCGCGTTTGGATTACGATGCTTTTGAAATCACTTACCCGTCAATAAAAGTTGCCAAAGATTCGGGTCAGCGCCTTATGGTAGTCAAATTGCCCGGTTTTAAAGGCATTATGTCACATTTCACCCAGCCCGGAAAAACATTTGCGGATGAAATATCCGGCAGACTAAAGGTGATTGCCTGTCTGGAAATGCCCAATATGGTGCATACCGAAATGTTTGATCCGGTGATTACTGAGGCGGATATGGACATCATCGGTACCATCATGCAGTGGAAGCCCGATGAGGATGCCCTGATTGTTTTCTGGGCTCCTGAAGATGATGTGAAAACCGCGCTGGAAACCATAGAAGAACGTTGCACCATGGCATTTGATGGTGTGCCCGAAGAAACACGCAAATCCTTTGAAGACGGAACCACCATGTTCGAAAGGGTTCTGCCCGGCGCAGACCGTATGTATCCCGATACCGATACAGCACCTATGCCGATTTCAAGCGATTATATCGAAGAACTCAGGCGCAACAGGCCCGTGGATGTATCCGACCGCATTGTGCAATTGCGGAAATGGAATGTACCCGAAGATACCTTTCATTACTTGCTAAGAAACAATCAGGTACCGGTAATTGAGAAAATTGTCACAGAGCTGGATTATGACCCGAAATTTATCGGTACATTCTTTGGTCAGTATCTGAAATTTGTGGAAGGGCATTATTCGCGGTCATCTGAATTCCATTACGACCAGCTTTTTGATATATTTGAATATCTGCAAAACAACAAGCTGGAAAAAGAACTGGCTTACCGCATTCTACCGGTTCTCTATGAGCATCCCAAAATGGATTTTGAATCCCTCTTGGCAGTGATAAAATTCAAAAAACGCGGAGAAAAAGAAATCATGGAAAACGTCCCCATGTTGGTGCAGAAGTACAAAAAAGAAGGCAGAAATCAAAGCAAAGAGGCCGGAGCATCATGGGTTGCCGGTCAGATCCGGAATATGGCTATCGGCAACGTAAATCTGCACGATATGGTCAGTAAAATAGAAAAACAATTTTAGCATTTTAAAAAGCTTTTACAATGAGCGAAGATTATTTCCAGGGATACAAAGGCGAAGCATTAAAGCTTCTGAAAAAATACCAGGTCAGGGTATGGGGACATGCCCAGGTGGAGACAACACGCGGACATTTTGAAGGAACCGTGCTCCCCAGGTCTGAAAACGATGATGACAAACACATCGTGATGAAAATTGCCACAGGTTACAACATCGGGATTGCTACCGATACTGTGGAAAGCATGAAAGAAGACGGCTACAAAAAAGCCAATTACGGCATCCCCGAAAAGGAGTTTCCCTACACTGAAAACCTGCCGCATGTGAAGCTTTTTGGTACAGGCGGAACCATTGCCTCACGGCTTGATTATCGCACCGGTGCGGTGATTCCTGCCTTCTCTCCGGGTGAATTGTACGGGGCTGTACCTGAGCTGGCGGATATCTGTAACCTGGACACCGAAAAAGTGTTTGCGGTCTTTTCTGAAAATATGGGTCCCATGCAGTACATGGCTCTGGCAAAAGCCATTGGAAAGGAAATTGAAAACGGCATTGACGGAATCGTAATCGGGCATGGTACCGATACATTGCATCACACCGGAGCAGCTTTGACATTCATGTGTCAGAACCTGCCCGTGCCGGTAGTGCTGGTTGGCTCACAACGCAGCTCTGACCGGCCATCATCCGATGCAGCACTCAACCTCATGCACGCCATGAAAGCCGCCGGAGAATCCGACATCGCTGAAGTGCAGGTATGCATGTTTGGCCCCACTTCTGATGAATACGGCCTGCTGCACAAGGGCACAAGGGTAAGAAAAATGCACTCATCCTATCGTTCTACCTTCCGTACCATTGGCGATACACCGCTGGCAATGATTGACAGAGAGAAAATCACACCCATCAAAAAGACATACAACAAGCGCAGAAGCGATAAAAATGTTGTCATCAAACCTTATTTCGACGACAGCGTGACCATGCTCTATTATTACCCGGGCATGAAAGCCGATGTGCTTGACAGCATGGTGGATGCCGGATACAAGGGCATCATCATTATTGGCACAGGCCTTGGCCATGTGAATAAAGAACTGTATCCTGCCATCGAACGGGCACACAAAAAAGGCGTGCATATGTTTATGACCCTGCAGACACTCTGGGGCTATGTGCAGATGTTTGTTTACGATACCGGCCGCGATATGATGGCCAAAGGCATTGTACCACTTGGTAACATGCTGCCTGAAGTCGCTTACATCAAGCTTGGCTGGGTACTGGGACAAACTGATGATCCCGAAAAGGTGAAAGAGCTGATGCTGACATCCATAAACGATGAAATCACCGAAAGGGAACCATACAACGGTTACCTGGTTTATCAGGGTGGCGTGCCGGAAGTGGAAGAGTTTGTCAGGAACGTACATAAATAATTTAACAATCAGAGAATGACACAAAACAGGGCAGAGGATAATATGCGTATTTCCGGTTTTACCATGGTGAAAAATGCCTCTAAGCTGTATTACCCGATAAAACAATCCATAGAATCCATTTTGCCCATTGTGGATGAGTTTGTCGTTGCCCTGGGTGATTGCGATGATGATGATACCACCCGGGAGGATATTTTGTCCATCGGCTCGGATAAAATAAAAATCATTGATACGGTTTGGGACCTGGAAAAATACCCCAGGGGGATGGAAAATGCCCATCAAACCGATATTGCCAAATCGCATTGTAGCGGAGACTGGTTGTTTTATCTTCAGGCAGATGAAGTTATCCATGAAAAATACCTGCCCGTAATTGAAAAACGCTGTCGGGAATTGCTTCATGATAAAGAAGTGGAAGGCCTGGTATTTGATTATGTGCATTTCTGGGGAGATTACAATCATCATCAGACAGCTCATGGCTGGTACAAACGGGAAATCCGAATCATACGAAATGACCCGGAAATACACTCCTGGGAATCAGCTCAGTCATTCAGAAGAATACCTGATTTTGACGGTCTGAATTATCGTCAGCAGGAAGGAACTTACAAACTGAAATGCGCCCTTGCACATGCCACAGTATATCACTACGGCTGGGTTCGGCCGCCGCGGCTGATGCAGTCAAAAAAGAAATCACTGGATACCATTCACAAAGGAAGCAAAACAACCGAAAATCTGTACAAAAAACGCAAATCCAATTTTGACTACGGCCCGCTGGGCAGGGCGGAAAAATTTGAAGGTACGCATCCAAGAGTAATGCAGGAATGGATGAAAGATTTTGACTGGGCAGATGAGCTGAATTATTCTGCCCGTGAGAAAAGTCCCGGAAGGGATAAAATGAAACACGACAAACTAAAGTACAGACTAATCTCGTTTGTTGAAAAAAATGTTATATTTGGCAGAAGCCTTGGACAGTTTAAGAATTATGTTTTATTACGGAAAAAGTAATTTTATTTTGTTCACTTTATTAAAACCTGAATAAATTTGCAGTTTGCAAATTTTGTATATAACAACTATGAGAATTGTCCTGAAAATATTTCCACCTGGTTTGCCTGGCTTGATGATTCTCGTTTTTGCTCAAATGAGCGGGTATGCACAGGATAACATCAGTATCCCCGGTTTGTCTGAGCATAAAAAGGAGTCTGTATTTGATGAAGCTTTCAAACAATGCAATTTTGAGCATGTGGATTCCGCTTTGATGTGCGCACACGACCTGCTTGAGCTGGGGCAGAAATTGAAATATCCGGAGGGAGTTATCACTGCATACAGGGAACTTGGCTATGCTTATACAACCCAATCTAAACCGGATTCTGCCAGATATTTCCTTCATCAGGGGCTGGGCCTGGCCAAAAAAACCAGGGACAGTCTCCAAATTGCTAATATATATGAAGTGATGGCCCGCACTTTCAGAAAAGAAATGAATGCAGATAGCATGCGTTTTTATCTTGAAAAAGCTGACAGGATTGGCAGACAAATAAAGTCTGACGATGTTTTGGCCGGCGTTTATATTGAGTATGCGAATTATTACAGCAACACTTCCCAGAATGATTCTGCCCTGATCAATTACATGCAAGCCCGGGAATTTTTTGAACAAGAAGGAGATAGTCTGAATATAGCCGTTTCGCATGCAAACATCGGAAAGATTTATGTTACGGAAGGTGATTACGAAAAAGCACTCGATGTTCTGCGGAAATCAAATAAAATTTTGCGCAGCACGGGAAATTTGAGTTTTATTCCCAATAACTTAAATAATATGGGAGTGGTTTATGACCGTACCGGGCAATTTGATTCTGCCCGTAATGCATATCAAAAAGCACATGATATCAAGAAGAGTCTTGGCAATGAAGCTTCCCTGGCCATTTCCTTTTTCAACCTGGGAAGCCTGGCAATCAGCATGGGTGACTTTGAAGAGGCCAGGCAATATATGGACTCCTCCATGCATATATGTGAAAAACTTAGTATTGAGCCGGGCTTTGCATACAATTACTCAGGATTGGGCGAGCTTTATCTGATGGAGGGAAAGTATGACCTTGCCATTGAATATCTAAACAAGGGAATTGAAAAAGCCAGGAAATTTAATCTCAATGATGTGCTGCAGGAAAACCTTCACAACCTTTCTGTCGTCTACCGGGAAAAGGGCAATTATAAGAAAGCATATGAAAATCAATACCTGTATTATCAGATCCGTGATAGTATCAGGTCAGTTGGAGCAGAGAAGACCATCAATGTTTTACAGGCCAGGTTTGATTCTGAACAGAAGGAAAATAAGATTCTCCAGCAGCAAATGGCGCTGAAAGAAAAGGAAGTGGCAATTCAACAATCAAAACTTGAAAAAGAACGACTCTCCTACTTTCTGATTGTTGGTCTGATTATTCTTGTGTTTGTGCTTATATTCTCTTTGCGAACACGCCGGCATCTGAAAAAAGTGAAAGAACAGGCAGATACCATTAACCGGAAAAATGAGCAGCTTGCTGAGCTGACAGAATTCAGAAATTCCATGATAAGTACAATGGTTCATGATTTGAAAACCCCACTGAATACAATCATCGGTTTTTCAGATTTGCCTCCTGATAAAGAAAATCTGCAGTATATCCATCAGATTGGTTATGGTATGTTGCACCTGGTAAGCAATATCCTGGACGTGCAATATCAAAAGGAAGCAAAACTTCAGCTTCATCTTCAGGAGCTATTACCGCAAACCGTGCTGGATGAAGCATTGCCGGAAGTGAAAACAGAAATGCAGATGAAAGAACAGGATATTGTTGTAAGCCTGCCCGAAGTCAGGGTACTGGCGGATCATCATTTATTGAAACGTGTGTTTGTGAACTTACTTAGCAATGCAGTGAAGTTTTCTCCGGAGAATGGACAAATCAGCCTGCAGGGAGAAATACTGCCGGATAAGGGTATGCTTAAAATTAATGTGCGGGACCAGGGCGGTGGCATTGATACCGAAATCCTGGACAAGGTATTTGAACAATTTGCCCAATCTAAACAAGCAAAATTTGGCATGTCATATTCTTCAGGTATCGGATTGTATTTCTGTAAAATTGCTGTTGAGGAAATGGGAGGGGAAATTGGCCTTACCAACGAAGATACCGGGTTGAATGCATGGTTTCTGCTTCCCCTGGCTGCCGAGGCTGAAAATCCCCCGCTTAGCCAATAATGGCCGTGAATGAACGTTAGTACTGCAGATGAAACAGGGCTTACTAAAATACATCCTCATGGCTTGCATGATACAATGCATGTTTCCTGTTTCTGTCAGTGCTCAGTTTACACATAATTACTACGAGCAGGGCATGTTTAAACTGCAGAACAAAGAGTATGCAGATGCCATAGATTTATTCTCCTATGCTCTGCAACGCAATTCTGACAATCCCGATGCCTGGTTCTACAGGGGATACTGTAAATATGAGCTTGCAGATTATCACGGTGCACATAAAGATTTTACTGCCTGTATAGACATTTCACCCTACCATCAAAAGGCATTTTTGTACCGTGCCATGGTCAATAGCCGCATGATGGATTACAGGCAGGCGCACAATGATTTCAACAAAGCCATAAGGCTGGATGAGTCTGATGCTTTCGTGTATTTCCAGCGTGCCATAACAATGATTTATCTTAAACGGTATGATAAAGCTATAGCAGATTGTAATAAAGCTCTCGAACTTGGCCTGAACAATGTGGCGGTTTTTACTGTCAGGGGCATCGCATATCAGGGCAAGGATATGATAGAGCGCTCCATGCATGATTTTAACTCGGTTTTAAGCCTGCAGCCCGACAATGAAAATGTGTTGGTGCAGAAAGGTATCGGCTGGAATAAGGCCGGAGAACAAGATTCTGCTTTGTATTACATCAATAAAGCCATTGCTTCGGACAGCAACTTTTATTTTGCCTATTTCCGGCGTGCTATGATTGCAGTGGAAGATACTGCGTGGGATAAAGCCCTGAAAGACCTTAACTATATTCTGAATGCGAAACCTTTAAATACCAGCAGCTTGTTTTACAGAGCACTTGTTTATTCGCAGCAGGAACGTTTCGATAAAGCCCTTGAAGATTACAATACCATCATTAAAAAACATCCGGACAATATTCTGGCCTTGTACAACCGTGCAGGTTTGTTGGTGGAAACCAAACAATATGAACTTGCAATGGATGATTATGATCGTGTTATTTCCATTTTTCCGGATTTTGCAGATGCCTACAGAAACCGGGCGTATGTCAGGGAAAAATTAAATATGCACCAAAAAGCCGCCCTTGACAGAAAAATGGCCGAATCAGTGAATACGATCAATAAACTAAAAAGCGATAAGCTGAAGTTTCGTCAGGGGATTGAGCTGGAACGACTTACCAGTCTGGACTCCGATTTTACCGGCGCAGATGATTCTGACCCGAAAGTAAACAATATCGCGGCTGAAGATGTGTTTTTTATTCTTCCGCCCGGAATCCCCAAACTGACTTACCGGTATTATGATGTTTATGAAAAGCAGGCCTATGTTTCTGAAAGATTGGATAGTAAAACCATTGCCTTGAGCAATGATTATAAACAACTGGACAGTCACACAATCCAGTCTTTGATTGATTCTTTGAATATCGTGATAGACAAACAGCCCAAGGCACTCATCAATTATCTGTACAGAGCGTCACTTCTGAGTCTGCAGAATAACTTTAATCAGGCAATGGAAGATTATGAGACAGCCCTGAACCTGGAATATGCCAATCCGCTTGTGTATTTTTCACGTGCCAATACCTTTCTGCTTCTGGGGATGTTTATGAATGACCTGGAAGGCACAGAAACTCTGTATGTCAAACAGCAGAGGCCCAAAATTGAAAGTCACGGTGAGAACAATCCCAATTTCAATGAAGCACTTGATAATTACAAAAAAGCCCTGGAAAATGATAGAGAGATGAGCTATGCCTGGTACAATCAGGCGTATGCACGTTCACTAACAGCTAACCACTGGGAGGGAGTACAGGACTTTTCAAAAGCCGCTGAAATCAAAGCGGATTTCTCGGAAGCATTTTTTAACAGAGGCCTTACTTTCCTGTTTCTTAAAGAAAAAAGCAAAGCCTGTGAAAGCCTCGGTCAGGCCGGTGAATTGGGCATGCATGCTGCCTACGATGTCATTGACCGGTACTGCAAATAATCCTTTCCTTAACTACGCCTTTTTACTTATTTATGAATACGCACATTTATCGAGTGTAAAAAACTATCTTCGCTGACAGAGAGATTTTGAGATTTTAAAAGAGAGAGAGAATACATCGTATGGTTAAAAAGCTTGCATGGGAAAACAGTTTTTCCATCGGTAATGCAATGATTGATAGGGAGCATTATGAACTGTTTGAAATATTTAATGCCCTGGTTGATCTGGTAAATAATAATAAGTCACAGGAGAAGTTTGCTGAAATTTTATCCCGGCTGACAGATTATTCACTCAAGCACTTTCGTGGAGAGGAAGAGTATATGGCGGAATTTGATTATCCATATCTGGAATCGCACCGGCGAATACACAGGCAGTTTGTTTTCAAAGTTGCCACTTTCAATGCTGATTATTTGAGCGATGACCCTCCATCTCCTAAGGAAGTTCTGAGTTTTATCGGCAATTGGTGGTGGGAACATGTTCAGCATGTTGATATGGATTATGAAAACTTCAAAAATCTGATCAATTCACGGACGTTATATTAATTCAGGATTCTTTTATGTTACTGAATCAGTATAATCCTGGTGTCAGGGAGTTTTGTTTGTATTCGGGATTGCAGAAATGTCCTTATCCGGGATGTAACATGAGAACCCATTTTTTCTTATCTTTACGCACTTAAGTTGGAATTGTGAAAGCTCCGGGATTATTAATATTGGTTTTGCCGCTCTGGTTAATTGCTTTTGCTGTCAATGCACAGGACAGTAAATATGGCTTTGAGCTGATGAATACATTTGAGGCTGATGCTGCTTTTTACGGCACTCCACTGGTTACCGATACATCTGTGGTGATAGGTTCACATGATAAATATGTGTATTTTTTTAATCATCAGGGGGAATTGATGAGGCGTTACAAAACCGGGAGTTATGTTCATGCAACAGCCTCGCAACTGGAAGATGGGCGGGTAGTTATCGGCAGTTATGACCGGTATCTGTATTTTTTCACTCCCGAGGGGCATTTTTTACAAAAACGAAGGATTGGCGGCCGGATATTTACCAATGTTGTGGAAAATCTGGATGGGCGTTTGGTTTTTGGATGCAACAACAGCCTGATTTTTCTCAATGCCAGCAGTATGGAAATCGACAGGCGTCGGACCGGCAATCTCTTACACGGGAGCATAGAATTGCTAAGCGATGGAAAAATCGCCATTGGCTCAAATTCAAAGAAAATGTACTTTGTCAATACTTTCGGTGATATCATCAGACGTTATATCGCTGAAGGATGGATTATTCACTCCGCCCCGGTAGAGCTCAGCAATGGCTTGCTGGTTTTTGGCTCCTATGACAAACGTCTGCATTTTACAAAACTTGACGGAACCCCTGTTGGTAAGCTGAAACTAGGTGGTAAAATCCATGGTACACCTGTTGAAACCGATGATAAGACCATCGTTTTGGGGGCATTCGATGGCAAAGTATATTTTATATCCCTGAAGGGTAAAGTCCTTCATACCTTTGAAACCAGCGGAAGGGTAGTGGCATCACCGGCTTTATTTGAAAATGGAAACATTCTGGCCGCATCCTATGATAAAAACCTGTACCTGCTCTCACCCGGGGGGAAGGAGCTAAGCAGATTTCATACGGAAGGGAAAGTTTTCTCATCCCCGGTTGTAATCAACGATTCCACAGTTTTTGTTGCCAATACCTCCGGCATAGCTCATACCCTGAAAATCCTTACCCATCCGCAGAACTGATTCTGCCTGACAGAAAATTTCTGAACCTCAGAATATCAAAGTGCTGGCAAAGGGAAATGCATTTTTTTGAAAAAATCCTGTAGCTTTGTATGCCATTAAACAAAAATGCCTAACTTTGGATAAACAGTTTACCGGTCGAGCCGGATAAGCAAAATCTGATATATATGAAACAAGTAATAAGCGTACTATTTATCATTGCTCTTGTCCTGGGTGGAAGTTCATGCAAAACAAAACCTGATTGCGAATTTGATCACACCGGAAGCCTGGAAATAACCAATTCTGATTCCCGCAGCTCCGAAGTTCGCCTTGACGGATCCAAATTGTTTGTTCTGGATGCCGGGGAAACACGGGAAAAAGAAGAAGTGGCTTCCGGCACACATACCATCCGTTGCTTTACCGTTGGAAGTGAACCCGCAGAGCTGGAAGAGGAAATCGTCATCAATGATTGCGAAACCACAAGTTTCGAGATTAATTACTGATGGGGCTCACAATATACAAAGCTTCTGCCGGTTCCGGCAAAACCTATACTATGGCAGTGGATATCATTGCCGTATTGATAAAAAATCCACAGTCATACAAGAATATCCTGGCCATTACTTTTACCAACAAGGCTGCCGGTGAACTGAAAACCCGTGTGGTTAAAGTGTTGGGCATGCTCTCCCGTGGAGATAAAGCGGATGGCTATTTTGACAATGTCCAGGACAAATCACGGCTTGAGGAGCGTGTAATCATCAAAAATGCCGGCCTCGTTCTGAAACACGTGCTACACGATTATTCACGTTTGTCAATCAGTACCATAGACCGTTTTTTTAACCGTATTCTGGCCTCCTTCGCTTATGAAACAAATATTCGACCTGACAGTGAAATCAGCCTTGATGATAAAGTGAGCAGGGAAGAGGCGCTGGATGATTTATTGTCCGGATTCAGGCTGGATTCCAGACTTGGGAAATGGCTGATGGCTTATTCCAAAACAAAAATCGAGGATGATAAAAACTGGAATATCAGAAGCGAGTTGCTCAATGAATCCGATATCATCAGTAAGGAAGGATTTCTCCAGAAAGAACATATTCTCAGAGAAATTAATGAAGATAAGTCCATTCTTGAGGATTTTCGTGATAAAGTTTTTGCCATCAAACAAAAGCATGAAATACATCTGAAAAATACCGGATTGCAGGCAAAAAATATCATTGATGATTCAGATTTTGATCCCGGTGATTTTAAAAACGGGAAAAGCGGTGGGGCTGGTTTTTTACTTGGCCTGGCTGATAAAGGATTCCGGGATATTACCAACACTGTAATCAATTGTTGTCATGATCACCTGCAGATGCTTACCAAACCCATGCAAAAGCGGGAAGAGCTGGTGAGATTTGTTGAAAATAAATTGCATCCGCTCTTGTGTCAGACGGTTGACTATATGATAAAATACAGGAAAGAATACACCACAGCCCTTGCCCTGGTCAAAAATATCAATAGTTTTGGCGTGCTTCTGGATATCAATCTGCAGTTACGCCGTTTGTGCAGTGAAAGAAATATATATTTTCCTTTCCAGATGTCTCAGCTTTTGCATGATATTGTAAGCCTTGACAATGCTTTGTTTGTGTATGAAAAGATGGGGACAAGATACAGGCATTACTTTCTGGATGAATTTCAGGACACCTCCCGTATGCAATGGGATATCCTCAGGCCACTGCTCGAGGAAAGTCTGGCCAGCGGCGGACAAACCATGATTGTTGGTGATGTTAAACAATCAATATACCGATGGCGAAACGGTGACTGGAACCTTCTAAGCTCTCAGGTTGAACTGGATCTGCCCGGGGCACAAAATGAAACACTGAAACACAATTTTCGCAGCCGAAAAAACATTGTGCTTTTCAATAATCACATCACCCGAGCCCTGCTAAAGCAATTTACAATGGCTGTGGATAATGAAGTGTCGGAACCTGATCCTGAGTTTGATTTTTACAAGCTCTATGGAATGCAGGATTTTATTCAAATACCCCGGAAAACCAAAGCTCCCTTTGGGGAAGTCAAACTCCGGTTTCTGGAAGGAAAAAAGAAAGATACCTGGCAGAAAACCGCCATGGATGAGATGTTGGCTGAAATGAAATCGCTGATGGATAAAGGCTATTCTGCCGGTGATATGGCTGTCATTACTGATAACAACAAAGATGCCGGTAAAATCGCACTGCGCCTGATGGAGGAGGACGGCAAGGATAATTACAGCTTTCCTGTCGTCTCTGCTTCCAGCCTTCTTTTGAGTGAGCAACCCGTGGTACAGCTTTTATTGGTAAGCCTCAAATGGATCGATAATCCGGAAGATTATATCGCATTGTCTCAGATCGTTTACACGTATCAGATTTATGTTCTTGGCAATGCTGATTATAAGCCGCAACCGGTTAGTCCCGACAGAGAAGATGTAATCAGGGCTCTGGTGCATGATTTGCCGGAAGAATTTACCAGACAAAGGGAACGGCTTGCGGCATGGCCACTTTACGACCTGACTGAGAACCTGATTCACTGGTATGGTCTGGATGCAATGCCAAAATCACTGGCCTTTATCAATGCTTTTCAGGATAATGTACTCTCTTATTCTGAGCGCAATACGGTGGAAATTGCCTCCTTTATCAAATGGTTTGAAAAAAAAGACCCCAAACTCGAAATGCCCGATGCTTCCGGCGCAGTTGTGATCAGTACCGTACATAAAGCCAAAGGTCTGGAATTCAGGTTCGTGTTTATGCCGTTTACTGACTGGAAGGTATCCAGATCCAATGCCAGGGATGCTTTATGGGTAGAACCGGATGTGCCGCCTTTTAACGATTTTCCTCTTGTGCTTGTGGATTATGAAAAAGCCCTCAAAGACAGTTATTTTTCAAAATCATATGATACCGAAAACTTTAAAAAACATGTGGATTTACTGAACAAATTGTATGTGGCGTTTACCAGGGCAGGAGAGGGCCTTTATATCTGGGGGCCTGAGCACAGTGGCAACAAAATGCAGTCAGCAAACAGTTTTCTCTGTCATGCAGTGAAAGCCGCAGGCAATGGGGCAGATGCAGAATATACCATCCCGGACTGGAATGCTTGTTTTGATGAAGATGAATCCGGCTTTCATTTGGGCAGTGTTCCGCCTTATGATCCGGAAAAGGAAGATGAAGTGCAAGAAACGGAACGGCTTAAGCTGGACAGCTATCCTTTGAATATACGTGATAACAGCATGCGCTACCATCATCCGGATGCATTTATTAAACTGGATCAGGACGAGCAGATTCTGCATAAGACTTCAGCCGGATCGGTCTGTCATGCAGTACTGGAATCCGTAAAAACGCCCGAAGATATCCCGGAAGCCATTGAAAATATTGTGCGCTCTGGCCGGATCAGCAGGGAAGAGGCGGTGGAATATGAAAAACTTATAAAAAGTGCCATGCAAAGAGAGCCGGTCAGTCAGTGGTTCTCAGCAGATGTTAACACCATCAATGAACGGGATATCCTCATGCCTGACGGAAGTTTTATTAAGCCTGATCGTGTGGTATTTACAGAAAACGAAACGGTAGTGGTGGATTATAAATTCGGGAAGAAGCGCAATGCAAAATACAATAAACAAGTTCAGAATTACATGAATGCCCTGGATTCTATGGGCTATGAGAATGTGAAGGGCTACATCTGGTATGTTTTCCTTGATCAGATAAGCAGGGTAGAACTGGAGTGATATGCCGGGTGGCTTCGAAGAACATTTTCTACAAGACAGTAGGATATCATACTTTTGCTATATTTGACATAAAGATCACAAACTGCCTGTGAATAATGAAGTTCGTTTATATCGTCTGCTGAAAAGCCAGTGGTTCATCATGAGTCTGAGCTTTGGTTTGTTGTTGCTGATTACAATAAATCGTCCTATGATGGTGGATGAAGGTATGTGGAACTACATTGGCCGGATTTGGCTGGAGCATGATTTACCTCCTTATCAGGATTCTGTTGAAAACAAAACTCCGGGGATATTTTACCTGTTTACCATCTCACATGGCTTTTTTGGTGTCAATTTTTTGTTCGTCAGGATGCTGGGAATTCTGTCCATTGTTGCCGGGATCCGTATTGTAAGGAAAATCCTGATTCAGTTACATTCAGAACCTGCTGCTGTTCTGGGAATGTACTTTTGGGGCCTGGGCAATACCTGGAATGCTTTTGATGGGCATTATTCTTCAGTTACCGAGAGCTTCATGTGTTTGTTTGTTTTGCTTGCATTCTGGAGTATCCTCAAAGCAGACAGGAAAAAGCATGTCCTCAGAAATTATCTGTTGTCAGGTGTATATTTAGGGCTTGCCGTAAGCTTTAAGCAGGTGGCTTTGTTTTCTATGGCAGGTTTGTTCTTGTTTTTCCTGCTTGTCCGGCGCAAAAGGATGTCTTCAGGCAGGATTTTATCTGGTCTGGGGCTGATTCTCGCTTCATCTCTGGCAGCTCATGGCCTCATGCTCTTGCCCCTGATGTTCTCCGGGGTGAGCTTCCGGGAGTATTTTGAGGGTGCGTGGCTGATACTGCTGAATCCCGGCACATATGAAGCACCGGTACAGCACCTGTATAGTTTCTTTCAGGCCTGGTTTAATGAAAGATTGTTTTTCTTCCTCTTGATTATTCCACTCGCCGGCTGGCATTATCATCTGTTGAAAAAACCATGGTTTCTTGCAATTGTGATCTGGCTGTTCCTCGATTTTGTGGCAATCAACATTTCCGGAACATATCATGCACATCAGTTTAAACAGATTCTCATTACATTTTCTTTGCTCCTGCCTGTGTTGTTCGCAGAATCATTTGATCATGCCGCTCTTGCTGAACGAAGAGGGAAAAAATCTGCAGCCCTGATGCTGACAGGCCTGATTATCATTATGCTTCCGTATGAAAGTATTGTTATCAATGGTTATTTCAGAGGGTTTCCAGACCCGCCCACAGAATTGGGAAAGTGGATTGAGGCAAATACAAAGCCGGAAGATTCTGTTTTTTGCTTTTTGCCGGGCAAAGGTGGTACTGTCATGGCATATTCTGACCGGGTTTCACCATACAAATATTTCCATTTGATTTTCCTGAATCCCCGGGATGAAAAATCGGAATTCATGAAAGAACTATACAACAATCCTCCCGATGTAATGGTGACGGAGGCCGGCAGTTTTCACAACCGGGCCAGGCCTGACAGTTCATTTATGTCCAATTACAGAACTGTACGGTGTAAACACGGATTTTCTGTTTATTTTAGTAAAGATATGGCATTGCCTGAAAACGAGTAATCACCACTTCCTGCTTATCGCAAGCTGGCATTGAACTGTTTCTCAAAGCTTCTGCTTATTTTTTGCATGATTTTATCAATCTGCTTATCCTGCATGGTCTTTTCTTCATCCTGCAGTACAAAACTCAGGGCATAGGACTTTTTGTCTTTTTCAATGTTTTCACCTTCATATACATCAAAGAGATCAACAGATTTCAGGTATTTGTTTTCGGCCTGAAGTGCCGCTTTTCTGAGCTCTTCAAAACTAACCCCTTTATCCAGCAAGAGGGCAAGGTCACGGTGTACCGCCGGGAATCTGGCCAGTGGTTTAAACTGATGGTCAGATGATTTAGCGACTGCTTTCAGTGCTTCAAAACTGAAGTCTGCATAATATACATCCTGCTCTATGTCCATTTGATGGCATATGCTGTGTTTAACAAGGCCAAGCTTGAAGATGCTGCGCTTTTTGTGTTTGTACTCGAGACCGTATTCAAACAATTCTGACTTGCTCTCTTTGATTTTGAGTTTTGTTTTGTCAATGCCAAGACTTTCGCAGATGGCATCAGCGGCAGATTTGATGTGGTAAAAGTCCGATGTTTTTACTTTCTGATTCCAGTGTAGTGAATGGAAATTTCCGCTGAGCCACAGTCCGAGATGCTTTTCTTCAAAATAATTGTTTACCGGATTTTGCTCATCTTTTTCTCCGGCTTTGAAATAAATTTTTCCAAATTCATACAGGCGCAGGTCTTTGTTGCGGTGATTGATGTTTCTTGCTATGGCCTCAAGCCCGGAGAACAATAAATCGCGTCGCATTATGTTCAGTTCGCTGCTTCCCGGGTTGGCAAGATATACGAGTTGAGCCGGCTGAAAGGTTTCGAGGCCTTTGTAATAATTATCATTTGACAATGAATTGCTCATGATTTCATTGAAACCACGTGCAGAGAGAAAATCCGATACAGACTGCTGCAATTTCTCATTCTCTTCTTCATGAGAAATGTTGATGGAGGCATGTAGTTTATCCGCTACCGGAGTGTTGTTGTAACCATAGATTCTCAGAATTTCTTCAGCAACATCCGCAGGCCTTCTGACATCATGCCGGTAGGGAGGAATTTCTACCTCCAGGGATGTATCATTTTCTTTGCTTATTCTGATATCAAGACTATTCAGAATTTCTTTGATTTCTGCTGCCGGAATTTCTGTGCCAAACATGCTGTTCAGATAATCATACCTGATTTCTGTATGTGCAGCTTCAACTTTTTGCGGATAGACATCGGATATTTCAGAGCTGATTTTCCCTCCGCTCACTTCCTTTATCAGTAAAGCCGCTCGTTTCAGTGCATAAATACACATCCCGGGGTCAGCACCCCGCTCATACCGGAATGAAGCATCTGTGCTGATGCCGTGTCGCCTGGCTGTCGAACGGACATGTACAGGGTCGAACCAGGCAGATTCCAGGAATACTGCCCTGGATTTTTCTGTTATTCCTGATTCTATGCCACCAAGTACTCCGGCGATACACATGGGTTCCTGCGGGTTACATATCATGAGGTCCTGTGAACTCAGCTTGCGTTCAAGCTCATCCAGGGTGGTGAAACTTGTGCCTTCCGGCATTTTTTTTACAATGACCTGATTGTCCTTGATTTCATCCACATCAAAAGCATGAAGCGGATGGCCTGTTTCATGCAGCACAAAGTTGGTGACATCAACCACATTGTTCACAGATTTCAGACCAATGGATTCAAGTCGTTTTTTCAACCATGCCGGACTTTCCTTTACTTCAATTTCACTTATGGTACAACTGACGTACCGTTTACATGCTTCCGGATTTTCAATGCTGACCGGAATTGTCAAGGATGTGTTGTCTGCTTTAAAATCCGATACATCGGGCTTTATGAGCTGACTGTGTTTTCCTTCAAAATTATGTCTGGCAGCAAGGTCGCGGGCGGTCCCCATGTGGGAAGCCGCATCAATACGGTTTGGTGTCAGATCAATGTCTATGATAAGGTCTTTGCTGACTTCAAAATACTCTGACAAAGGCATGCCCGCGGGCAGCTCATCCGGAAGCACCATGATGCCTGCATGGCTGCTGCCAAGGCCGATTTCGTCCTCTGCACAAATCATCCCTTCTGAAGGTTCACCACGGAGTTTTGCTTTCTTGATTTTGAGCTGCTCTCCATTCATGTGCAGTGTTGTGCCCACAGTAGCAACTGCTACCGTTTGCCCTTCGGCTACATTGGGAGCACCACAGACAATTGGAAGTAAACGCTCGCTGCCGACATCAACTTTTGTTATGCTGAGCTTATCTGCATTTGGATGCTTTTCACAAGCCTTCACCTTGCCTGTAACTATGCCCTGTAATGAACCGGGAATGCTTTCCCGGATTTCTGTGCCTCCGACTTCCAGACCAATGTCGGTAAGGGTTTCCAGCAAGCTGTCCGTGTTTGTATCTTTAAGTTCAATATACTCGTTTAACCAGTCAAGTGAAATCTTCATGGATATTTGTTTTTATTTCTGCAAAAGTAAGAAAAAAAGATGAGCGACGGAAGCATCCGGCAGGGCTGTTTGTTATTTGCTTTCCCGTGTGTTCTGAATGATTCCTGCATGATCAGATTGGCCGGCGTGGTGGAACAGACTCCTGAAAACAAGGGACATCAGGGGATTATATGTAAAAAAAAGCCCTGTACCATCAGATACAAGGCTTTTGATTTATTCAATAATAATCTTAGAATGCGTATC
>JBNJGS010000053.1:0-19890 GCA_051747965.1 Bacteroidota bacterium | reverse complement strand
GACGCTTGACACTGCTACCAAAAGAAAAACCCGGACCTTAGCTGATCCGGGTTTCATTGTATCTGGTTTATTGTTTTTACCTGATAATAAGTTTGCCTTTGCCAATGATATTTCCTTCACCGCGGATTTCATAGATGTAGGTTCCGGAAGAAAGATCTTCAAGACCGACATTAAACTGCCTGCTCCGGATCTTGTCAAGGCTTCGGACCATACGGCCATGCTTGTCGTACATGACAAAACGGCTTGCAGTCTTGCTGTCACCGGGCAGAACAAACTCTGCCTGTAAACTGGCCGGGTTCGGAAAGACCTCAACCTTTGCCAGATCGGCACCGGTCTCCGGCTTGTTGGTGATAATCAGCGGCAGTTCCCATACGGTAACATCCGTTTCGTTGCTGGTAAAAATCAACTGTTTGTCGAAAAAGACCGTAGCGCTGTTTTCAATGATGGTGCCATAAGCATTCAGGTCTTTTTGTCCAATGTTAAAACTCACAAAACCCTTGGAGGCATCCTCATCGCTGCTTGCCGGTAATAAACTGATGCCGGAAAAAGACCAGGTAATGATACCGTCTTTGCTGATGTGTCTCTGGCAGGGATGACTGCTGCCTGTAAATTCAATATCTGCAAAATTCAGATAGTCAGGCAGACTGTCACGTATGGCCAGTTCAGTGATTTCCGAATCACTGGTGTTCTGGAAATAAATGGTATAATGAAGTCTGGTGTCCCGGGCTACATAATGATCGCTGCCTACTCCTTTGGGAGTTACTTCCATTCTGCATGCTTCCTGTGATTTGCTACCAGAAGGCTGTACTTCGCTGCACCACATGTCTTCGTAAAAATCGTAATCGTCCAGTGGCGTGCTGACAATATAACCCAGAGAAGATCCGGTATAATCACCGCAATCCTCTATGCTTGACTGCGGCTGGCTGTTGCCCGGATGTCCGGGACGCTGATCGGCTTCAAGCCGGATGGCACGGCCATCGGTTTCCCAGCAAATTTCCATGCTTTCGCCGCCATTGAGCTGGAATGTGTTGGTGTAAATCAGGGTGTCATTTGCGTATATGCGGTATTCGCTGGGGCCCTCCATATCGCCATTGCCGGGTTCTCCTTCATTTGTGATGGTAAAACAGGCTTCCAGATCACCGGCACACAAACCGGTAACGGCAATGCCGGAATTGTCCCATTCAGCATCGGCTATGGTATCTGCAGGAATGCCGGGGTTCATAAATGTGCACTGATTATCAGCACTGATTTCTGCATTTCCGCAAAGGGTCAGTCCTTCGAGTTCTGTATCACACAGGGTTTCTATCGTGAGGCCAAAAGAACCGCTTTCGAATATATCCAGATTGCCTACTTCAAAAATGTACAGGTTATTGCCGGCATTGGAGTAGCTTATATCTGCATCAACAATGCTGATGTTTTCATTCAGTTCCAGACTGATGACAGCATTTTCTGCCGGTACCGTGCCTTGGTTGCTGTAGTTAACCAGCAGTGGTGTCTGGTTGCAGGCGGATAAGGCCTCTCCGGAAATATCCACATTGAGCATGGGGCAGTCAATGGTGGAAATCAGAGCAAAATCATTGCCTGTTTCTTCCTGCCCGATGGATGTAATGTTTATCTGATGCTCGCCGCTGGCCGGATAGAGAATTTCAAACAGCGGCGGTACTACCGGTGTGATGGTATACTCTCCCCACAGCAAGGGCAGGCTGTAAAAGCCAATGCTGTTGGTCATGGCGACAAAATTATCCGGATCAGACTCTACCATTACATCCGGCAAAGGCAAATCCAGGCTATCGTAAAAGCCATCTTCATTGGTATCGTAAAAAATGGTACCGGTTGCCATGCTGCCGGTATTGAAGCTGTTGCCTTTGAAAAACACGCCGGAATCAAAAGCGGCATCACCTGCATCGCCTATGGCCAGCTTGATGTGATAGGTTTCCCCTTCCCACAGGTTGGCTTCAGCCACCAGTGGTATGCTGGCTCCGTCGTATTCCATATCGTTGTTGTATGCCAGGCCTTCACCGCCGCTGCCATCTACAGATCCGACATAATATTCACTGTTGTTGTACACGTTGTCAATGGTTACCGGGTCACCGTTGGGGAGAGTGGCGATGTTGACAGCATTGTTTTCAAAAGGACCGTTGAGGCCGGGACCGGAAAGAAAGAAGCCAAACACATCGTTAAATGAGCTATTGGCAAATTCCGGAAATTCTTCCGAGGCAAAAATGTATTCAAATGCCATAAAATTGTCATTGGCCACAAAATCAAATTCAATGATGGTTGCATCGTTTACGGTATAGGAGGGAATGAGCGCCTGCAGATCGGGATCAGATCCACCGGAAGATGAGTAACCGGCACCGGTTTGTTCATCCGGACCTACTGCCAGCGCTGCATCACCGCTGGTCATGAGAAGCCCGCTGTTGAATTCTGTATCGCCTATACTGCCAGAATAGTAACCGCAACTGATGGTATCACCTGTATACGAAACATTGGATACCTGTACACTGTTGTTGAGCAATACATCGCTGACGAGCTCCGGAACGCTAAAACTATTCTGATCAACAATAAAATCCTTTGAGCTGCTGAGGGCTGCGTGTTCGCTTAATGCCAGATCAACAGTTATGGCATCCGTTTTTTCCGAAAACCACAACCGTACAAGCACGGTTTCGCCGCCATCCACACGAGATTGATGAATTTTAAATGTGCCGTCTGACCTGCGTAACAAGCTATGACTTATTGGTTGCAAGTCGCCTTTTTCTGTTCGGTAGGCTGCCATGCCGGCAGTCATGCCGTTTTTGTCGGGAAAGCGCAAATCAATATGCACGTCCTTGTTTTCCGGCATGGTGAAGCGGAAATAATAATTCTGATTGTAATAATGCCTCAGTGAATGCTTGTAATCGAGTTCAATGTTTTCATGGGGATTCAATTGAAATGACTCAAAACTGAGATCCTGTTTTGTTGATAGTTCTGTGGCATGTTCCGGATTGGTTGAAAGTGTCCGGGTTTTTTCCTGTGCAAACAGTGACAGGCTCATAAAAATGCAAAGGCTGATGATCAGTAATTTTTTCATGGCAGATTTTTGTGGTGATATGAATTGACAATATAGCAAAAAAACAGATCATTAGCAAAGTTTTATGTTTGATGCAGAGCTATTTATATCATATGCTGCAAAAGCAAGCACTTATTGCACCCTGCCAATGAGATTACAGACAGTTGTAAAAACATTATTCAGGATGAAGCCGGGCATGATGAATAAAATCTTGAAGGGCTGTCTGACGTTTTTTTGCATATTAAACCATTTTGTAAGGCAATTATTCTGTTCCTCAGAAAAAATTACCTCAACAGTTAACTTACACGGGATCACTGTCAACAACAAAGCGAATGTCTTTACCTGCGGATGAGTTTGCAAAACCGAATACAATTTTGTGCAAGGCTGCTTTGCGTTGTTTCAGATTTTTATCCCTGGGAATACGTATTTGAATGAAGCGGCGATAATTTCCGGCTTCTTTTTCCACTACAGGAACGGCCGGCTCGCTAACGATTTCTCCCAGTTGGTATTGTAATTCCTTAAACAAAAGGCGGCTGCGTTTTTCCAGTTTATATTCAACCGGCGATTTCATGTGAATATGAATCAGGTGTACAAAAGGGGGGTAATGCAGATTTCTGCGTTCCAGAAGTTCGTCCTTCATCATTTCCTGGTACTGATGTTGAAGCAGCCTGATGAGTATGGGGTGGTCGGGGAAAGAGGTCTGAATCAGAACCATTGCATCTTTGTGATGTCGTCCTGTGCGGCCACTGACCTGTTCCAGCATCTGATATCCCCGTTCAAATGCCCTGAAATCCGGATAATTGAGCATCTGATCGGCATGCAGCACAGCAATAAGCCGTACATTGAGAAAGTCAAGTCCCTTGGTTAGGATTTGTGTGCCAACAAGGATGTCCGTATTGTGTTGTTCAAAATCACCAATAATTTTTCTGTAGGCATTGGCCGATTTCATGCTGTCCTGATCGAAGCGGGCAATTCTGGCATTGGGGAAAGCTGCCTGCAAATCTTCCTCTACCTTTTGTGTGCCATATCCAAAATATTTCAGGTCAGTATTGCCGCAGTCAGGGCATATTTTGGGTGTTTGTTCGGTATGATGACAGTGGTGACACTTCAGGTTCCCGCTTTGCTTGTGATAGGTAAGATGGACAGAGCAGTTGGGACAATCTGCAGTCCAGCCGCAATGTGTGCAGGTCAGTACAGGTGCATATCCCTTGCGGTTTCTAAGTACAATTACCTGACCATCTTCTCTCAGTACCCTCCCGATATTGGACAGGGTTTCCGGATGAAAGTCACCTTCCATTACCTTGCGTTTGCGGGCATGGTAGATGTCAAGAATATTTATCTGTGGCATGGGCATATCCCGGTATCTCTGAGAAAGTTCCACCATGTGGTATTTTCCTTTTCGCGCGTTGTGAAAAGATTCACCGCTGGGGGTTGCACTTCCCATCAGCATGGGTGTGTTAAGCTTATGCGAAATCATGACAGCCACATCCCGGGCATTGTAGCGCGGGGCAGGTTCAAATTGTTTAAAACTGCTGTCATGTTCTTCGTCCACAATGATGAGCCCCGGATTTTTGAAGGGCAGAAATACAGCCGAACGTGCTCCGACAACCATTTTTGTATGACCGGTGCGAATATTTTCCCACAACCTGAGTTTTCCTTTGCCTGAAAACTTGCTGTGGAAAACCTCAACATCTGATCCGGTACTTTCCCGCAGGCGTTCAATGATCTGTGTTGTTAGGGCAATTTCCGGAAGGAGGTATAATACCTGTTCACCACGTTCCACGGTTTCCTTTATCAAATGCAGGTAGATGAGGGTTTTCCCTGATGAGGTTACACCATGGAGCAAACAAACCTTGTCTTCCCGGAAGCCTTTTTTGATTTCTTCAAGGGCTTTTTTCTGATGTTCATTCAGTTCCGGAAGTCCGGAGAAATCAAAACGCTGGTCTTCTGTTGGCAACTCCTGCTGAGATTTCCTGATCCAGCCTGCATCTCTGCCTTTCTTTAGTGTGGCACTGCTAACACCGGCATCGTCTGCGGCTCTTGCTTCCCTGAGTTCCGGATGCTGAATAAAATAGTCCAGCAATTTTTTTTGAGCCGGAGATCCTTTCAGATTCTGCCTGATTTCCTCAAGGGCCATGGGAGACATGTTGCGATGCAGCACAGCTTCTGATGGTTGCAGATGGGATTTATATGTGATATCCTGAATGATGCCGGGATGCTCAATCAATGTTTTGCCGGTTTTTTTGTTGCCCTGAGTTTGCAGCAGGTGTTTCAGGTTGATGGCTTCGTTTGCACTGATCCCGGGTGTGAGCAGGTCAGCATTTGGCAGCAGACTATCATCCCGGAAACGGATGAACACATCGTCAAAGTTTCTGAAATGTGATGGTACTGCTGCTTTATAAACTTCTCCAACCTGGCAGTGATAATAAAATGCAATCCATTCCCAGAGTTTCAGATTTTGTTCTGATATCAGTGGCTCCTTGTCCGGCAGAGCCAGTACGTGTTTAAGCGAGCTGCCGGCTTCAGTGCTGCTGTGTACCCTGCGGATGATACCGGTATAAAGCCTGGATTTGCCCAGAGGTACAATTGTTCTGGCACCTGTTTTGGCTTTTTCCCTGAGGTGCTCCGGTACAATGTACGTGTAATATACCGGTAAAGGTACAGGCAGTATTACTTCGGCCAGGCAATGCGTCATACTTAGTAATTCAGTGTTTTCAGAAGCGCCAGCAGCGATTTGTCCGCCTGTTTATGGTGCTTGATTGTCTGGGATAAAGGTACATGATCCACTTCACGGCGATTGAGGCCAACCATAATGCTTCGCTGATCTTCCAGCAATGCCTCTACCGCTGCTACACCGAGCTTGCTGGCAAGATACCTGTCGAATGATGAAGGATTGCCACCACGCTGAATGTGTCCGAGTATGGTTACGCGCATATCAAAGTCGGGCATGTATTCCTTAACCTTTTCTGCAACTTTAAATGCCCCGCCTGTTTCATCCCCCTCGGCAACAATGACAATGTTGCTGGATTTTTTGTTGTGTTTGCCGTTGTAGAGATATTTTTCAAAATCCTTAAGCTCGGTTTGAACTTCAGGAATAAAAACGGCTTCAGCCCCACAGGCGATGGCTGATCTGAGGGCAATAAATCCGGCATCTCTTCCCATTACTTCAATAAAGAAAAGCCGTTCATGGGAGGAAGCTGTGTCCCGGATTTTGTCAACAGCCTCTACTACGGTGTTGAGAGCTGTATCAAAACCTATTGTCATGTCGGTACCATACAGATCATTGTCAATGGTTCCCGGTATTCCGATAACGGGAAAATCAAACTCTTCGGAGAAAATCCGTGCTCCTTTAAATGTGCCGTCACCACCGATAACAACCAGGGCTTCTATGCCGTGTTCAACCAGTTTGCGGTAGGCCGAGTAGCGACCTTCTTTATCGTGAAATTCCTTTGAGCGTGCAGATTTCAGCACTGTCCCGCCACGGTGTATGATATTGCTGACATCCCGTGATTCGAGATCTGTAAAAATTCCGTTGATCAATCCGTGGTATCCGAGCTTTACACCTGTAATGCTCATGCCGTTTATCAGACTTGCCCTGACGACAGCTCTTATTGCAGCATTCATTCCAGGAGAGTCTCCCCCGGAGGTGAGTACACCTATTCTTTTGTATTTTGGCATAATTATATGTTATTTATTTTATCGGCAACCTGTTTCATTAACCACATTGGTGTTGAAGTTGCCCCTGATATTCCTACTGAACCTGCAGACGCAAACCATTCGGGTTTAATGTCTTCAGGTTTACTTACAAAGTAAGACGATTCATTGTTTGATTTACAGATTTTGAAGAGCATTTTTCCGTTTGAGCTCTTTTCCCCGCTGACAAAAATTATTACATCATGTTTTTTGGAGAATTCTGCCAGCCCGGGTTCCCTTCCTGAAACACGCGGACATATGCTGTTATAAACCACCAGCATGCTATCGTCTCCGTGAGTTTCCCTGAACCGGGATTGTATTTTTTCTTTGATTCTGCTGTAACCGCTGTATTTTCGTGTTGTCTGTGAAAACAGATGTACAGGCTTACTGAAATCAATTTTTTCCAGATCATCATCATCCATCACAACAATGGCAGTATCATTGGTTTGTCCCATCAGCCCATTGACTTCGGCATGTCCGTGTTTGCCGTATATTACTATCTGTCCGCCTTCCGCCCTGGTTTTCCTGTAAACTTCTTTAATTCTTTTCTGCAATCTCAGGACGACGGGGCATGTTGCATCAATCAGTTGGATGTTGTTTCTTTTTGCAATCCCATAAGTCGATGGAGGCTCTCCATGCGCCCTGATCAGTACTATGGTATCTTTTAGTTCTTCCAGTTCACCTTGTGTAATGCTTTTTAAACCAAGGGACTCCAGGCGATCAACCTCTTCGTTGTTGTGTACAATATCCCCAAGGCAATACAGATTATCCTGCTGCCTGAGAATGTCTTCTGCCATTTCTATGGCATTGGTGACACCAAAGCAAAAACCGGCATTCGGGTCTATTTCAATTTTCATTTCAATTTCTCCTTTACGAGTTTCAGGGCTTTTTGTAATTGCTCTTCCCTGTTGAGCTTTGAATTATCAATTATTACAGCATCCTCTGCCTTACGTAACGGACTGTGTTTTCTGGTTGAATCAATGTGATCCCGCTGTCTGATGTTGTTCAGCACCGCATCAAAAGTAGTGTCAACATCATTTTCATCCAATTCCTTGAAACGTCTTTCTGCTCTGATTTGTTCACTGGCGGTGAGAAATATCTTTACATCTGCATCGGGAAAAACCACCGTGCCAATATCCCGGCCATCCATGATCAGAGATTGATTTTCCGCCATTTTGCGTTGAAGCTGTACCATTTTTTCACGCACTTCCGGCAATGCACTCACAAGGGACACCAGACTGCTTACCTCCATGGTGCGGATGATTGTGGAAACATCTTTTCCGTTGAGAACGGTACGGTTTTCATCTGTGCTTTTCTCAAAATGGATGTGTATATCCGGTAAGACAGAAATCAGGCAATCATTATCAAGTTTGTTTTGCCGGAAACAGCGGTTTTCTAAAGCAAAAGCGGTTACAGCCCGATACATGGCACCGCTGTCAACATAGATAATATCCAGCTTATCGGCCAGCTGCCGGGCAAGTGTGCTTTTGCCACAGGAAGAGTGCCCGTCCAGCGCAATGACAAAGTGTTTCTTTTTCATACAGTTTGTAAAGATACGCAATCTGTAGGGATGAGAAAAAATGACTGCTGATTTCTGGCAATCATTACATAAACAAACTAATTTTTGGTGACGAACTCGTCCAGGTTGGTGGTAATGGACATGGTATGAGTGGTCCCTGCCATATGATAACGGCCCAGTCCGTATGAAAGCATGAATTTGGATATTTTCAGGCCTGCGCCAAAGGAGAACCCTACCATTCCCGGTCTGTTGGCAAGGGCAAGTTCTGTTCTCCGCTGATAATTGTAACCAAAAGCCAGGAAAAAGTTCTCTGAAGGCGTAATTTCAACACCCATCACAATATGTCGCAATAATTCATCTCCGATCCGGCCCATACGGTTGCTGAAACTGATTTCTTCCTGCCCGTCATCATCTACCACCAGTTGTTCTGTGTTCAGGGGACTGTCATAGCGCATTTTCCAGTGGGTGAGCTGATGCAGGCCCAGACTCAGCCGAAAAGGTGCGTGATTGGTTTTCCAGCTTGCACCCACCTGTAAATCAAATGGGAGTGGTTCACGGTTGTCCTGTGTATAGGTGCTAAGCTGCATTCCAAGATTGGAAAATACCATGGATGCAGAGAAATTGGAACCCGGTTTATGATAATTGATGCCTCCGTCAATGGCCATGCCTACTGAAGTGTAACGCTCAAGCGCTGAATAAATGGTTTTCAGACTTCCACCAACATTCAGGGAAGAATCGTCCAAAAGTCTTTTGCCATAATATAAGTTGACAGAATACTCATCAGCATAAAAATTCCCGTCAATGACACCTGCTTCATTCGCCCTGATAAATTCACCGTAATTGATATAATATATGCCGGCGCCCAATGTGCCAATATCCTCAAGATGATATGCATAGGAGGCATAACCGTAATTGATGTCTGCAATATAATTGGAATAATTCAGAGCCAGGTTGTTGTGCATGTTTTCGTTCAGCAGGGCAGGATTGTAATAAACCATGTTCAAGTCGTTGTCCCACAGGGAAATATTGGATCCGCCAAGAGCGGCCACACGGGCTGAATTTGGTAGTTCAAGGAAAGTATATGTATTATCACCGCCTACCTGTGACATGCCACTTAAACTTGTCAGGACAAGAATCAGAATTATAACTTGTTTTTTCACGATATGCTTTATCATTGTCAATGAGTTCACAAAACTAAAAAAAGATGTAGATAAAACGCAGCATTTCTGATTTTAGTGCTTATTGCCGGAAAAATTCCATTCTTTGTTAAATTGTTCCAGAAAACAGAGCATAAAATCATGTCTTTCAATTGCTATTGTCCTGCCGCTGTTTGTGTGCATGCGATCTTTCAGAAGCAACAGTTTTTCGTGGAAATGGTTTATGCATGTACCTGTAGATTTTTTGTACTGATCAAAACTGTTATGCTTTTCCGGCGGAATGTCAGGATTGTGAATGATGCGGCCTTTGCTGCCTCCGTAAGCAAATGTCCTGGCAATTCCTATGGCCCCCAATGCATCCAGACGGTCGGCATCCTGCACAATTTTGCCCGTTTCACTCAGATTTGAATCTTCTACCCCGGCACCCTTGTAGGAGATGGCCGGAATATCCTGTAATATCCGTTGCTTAAGCACAGCATCAACCCCCGCTTTATCCAACAGGCTTGCCGCTTTTTGCAAACCATCTGAGGGATTTTCAACCAGCTTGTGATCTGCTGACTCATGCAAGAGAGCAAGAAGTTCTGCTGCCTTTGTATCTGCACCTTCCTCTATGGCAATATGAACCGACAGGTTCTTTACACGCAAAATATGCTGCCAGTCATGTCCGCTGCCTTCATTTTCCAGCCACTGTTTTACTGCTTCGGCAATGATTTTTATGTTTTCATCCTTCATCTTGCAAAATTAATGATATCTGCCAGAATATGCCTTGGTAAATTCTCTGGGTAATTTCCTCCTTTTTTCCTTATAGTCAGGTATAAAATCCCGGGATATTTTTCAAAGATGAATAAATATTCATTATCATTGCATCATGAGATCAAAGGATTACGATAAAATCGATGTCATATTTTCTGCAGCATTACAACTGATACATGCTGACGGCATTGCGGGGCTGACCATGGCGAAAATTGCCAGGGCTGCAGGTTTGGCTACCGGAACCCTGTACATTTATTTTACAAACAAGGAAGATCTCATCAATGCCTTGTACAGGAAACTTGAGAAGGAATCGCTTGAGCGTTTTTTATCCGGCTATTCTGAAGATATGCCATTCAGGGAATCTTTAAAACGGGTGTGGACGAATTATCTGAAACACAGGATTGATCATCATGAGGAATCGGTTTTTCTGGAGCAATATTATCGATCTCCATACATTACAAGTCAACATAAACGTATTGCTGAGCAGATGAAAAGCCCCGTGCATCAATTGATTTCCCGTGGCAAAGAGGAGGGTGTGGTGCGCAGTGATGCCGATGAAGAAATCCTTTTTCTTGCCATGCTTGGCTTCATACGTGAGCTGGCCGATGAACATGTGGACGGAATATATATTTTAAACCAAAGTAAAATTGATAAAGCATTTCAGCTGAGTTGGGATATGCTGACCGGCTGACTTTTTTTATGATAAAAATGAATAAATATTCACTTAAAAACATGGTATTATGAACATTCCCATCTGGCAGTATGCTGTGAGTATGATCAGCTACATTGCAATTCTGCTGCTCATTATTGAAGTGATGCGCAAGCACCCGAAATTTGCGGCCATTTTCTGGCTTGCATCTCTGTTTACTTTTCCTTTGTGGGCAAATGAACTGGAAGGATGGTTCCGCTGGGCCAAGACATTTTCTGTGTTGGTGCCCACAGCTCTGGTTGTTGGTTTTGCGCGGCTGGCGTATCTGAATCAAAAGTCCGGGTTCTGGAAATTCTTTCGCAGGGATTGGGTGTTGTGGACCCTGTATGGTGTCCTGATGCTCAATATACTTGAGGCCTCTTTTAAGGATCTGGCCCTGGGCAATTATTTCAATGCCATTTCAGGTTTCATATTGTGTGCTACCATGCCCTTGTTCCGACCCAAAGCCAAAGGGAAGCGCAGAGGCTGGTTATTTACCACCAAACAACCCGGTGATTTGCTGGTGTACACCAGTGCTTCCTGGAACTTTTTGTACACCATCTGGAACATTGCCTTTGTGTATGCAGAAAATCCGGGTTTTGCCGCCAGTTCCTTTTCCATTTTGCTGGCTGCCGAGTTGTATCCGATCATCAAACGGCGTCCGGAGTTGTATGTGATTTCCAGGGTATATACACTGGCCATTCACATTTTGATACGTTCCACCTACGACATTTTCACGCCCGTTATGGATTCTTCTCAATTTGCGAATGAAAAGATTGTGTATTACTGGGGCATCATCAACTTTGCATTGCACGTGCCATACCTGTTATGGTTTTATTACAAGGAGTACAAGTACAAAAAATCTCAAAAGGTTTCCTGAAATATCATCTGTCTGTTGTCTGTCAGGCAGGATAGTGCCGGAGGTCTGCAAATGAACTGCGGATAAGATCTTAAGCGGAATGTTTTGTATTATGCTGGATATTATCCGTATTTTTGATGCAAATCTGTCAGAATTTTGTACACTACCGGGCATGTTTTGGAGTTTTTGATGCTGAGTTTCAGGATTTGTTTAAAATTTACCCTGTCGGTGTGGGGATATTCGCGGCAGGCTTTGGGTCGTGATTCATACACCATGCAGTAATTATCATCCATCAGGAAAGGGCAGGGCATGGATTGAAAGACATAATCTCCTTCTTCATCCTGGCGGAGGTATTGTTCCACAACCTGTGATGGTTTGATTTTCAAATGTTTTGCCAGGCGGGAAATATCATGATCACTGATCATGGGCCCCAGACTCCGGCAGCAGTTAGCGCACTGCAGGCAATCGGTATCACGAAAAAGCTCAGCATGCAGGGCGTGGACAAAATCATCCACTTCCTGTTTTTTCGCGTGCTTAAGTTTGTGTGTGAGACGTTTAATCTTCTTTTCGTCCCGCTTTGCCATTTCGCTTAAATCGTGCAACGATATTTCGGTGAATATATCCATATAGATATTTTTGTCCCGGGCTGTACTGGGATACGCTTACGCCGGCAATGATAATGATGATTCCTGTGATTTTGCGTTCGTGAATGAGCTCGCCAAGAAAAAAATAGGAAAAAATGATGGTAAAAACAGGGATGATGTTGGTGAAAACGTTCACTTTGCTGATTTCCATGTTTTTCAGTGCAAAAGTGTACAAAAAATAAGCTATGCTTGTGGCAAAGATAGCCAGTTTGATGATTGGCCACACGGAGTACCAGACGAATCCTGTGTTGACAAAGTCCTGATAATCCAGCACGAGGAAAACCGGAACAAAAAGCACAATGCCAATCAGGTTTTGGTATAATACAAGGTTGAGCACGGTATATTTGTTCCCGATTCTTTTAATCAGGACGGAATAGGCCACTCCGGCGATCACGGAGGTAAACAAAAATCCCAGTCCCAGGGGTGATATGGCCAGACGTGCATTTGGTCCGAGTACCAGGAATACAATACCGGCAAATGAAATGACAATGCCGATGAGATTATACACGGATAGTTTGTCTTTCAAAAACAGAGCGGCGGCCAGTGGTGTAAATAGTGGCAGGGTGGATACAATTACCGCAGCTACCGGGGCAGATACCATTTTGATACCGTATGTTTCTCCCATGAAATAAATAAATGGCTCACAAAATGCCATGATAAAGATCAGGCCAAAATCTCTGCGTTTGAGTTTTTGAAAACGTTTGCTGATGAGCAGGTAGGGGAACAAAAAAAGTGTTGAAATCAGCAATCTGAACAGAACAATACTTACCGGATTGTAATTTTCCAGGGCTTGTTTACTCCAGATAAAGCTACCTGCCCAGATTAGCATTGCTCCTACGAGGCTAAGGTATATCAGGGTTTTTCCGGTGAACCGTTCACGCAGTTTCATGCTGCGAATTTGGGAAAAAATGGCTTATGAGCCAAACGGAGGAAACCCGGGCTTTTGCAAGGGAAGTGCTCATGACATGCAAAAATTCGCGCCAGGGATACGCAGGGTGGCCGACGCAGGAGGCCAGACCCCCGGCGATAGCCGGTGGCCGTCAGCCCGGAGCAGCCCGACCCGCTGCCCGTCCGGTTTTTGGCGGTGTCAGCGGGTGGCGCCCAAAGCATTCTAATCATTTCGGAACAAAATTATTGCTGCCATGTTATATTCTGTAAAAAGGGAATCTTATGATGCGAAAATATACTCTATTATGGATGCTGCTTTTGTTTTCTCTTTCTGCGATGACCCAGGAAAATAAAGTGGTGTTTGACAGCAGTGCCAATCAGAATATTCTGATAGGAGAATGTAGCTGGTCAGGTTTTGAACAGGAGGAGTTTGCACAGTGGTTTGATGCAGAATACCATGCCTATCATCCTGATGACAGTGTGATGCGCCGACTGGCTGAATTGCTTGACGGCAGAAAGCTTGACTTAATGGTGTATCAGGCTACCTGGTGTCCCGATAGTCGCAGGGAACTGCCCCGGCTGAAGAAAATCACCGATGGCCTGAAATCGGATGTATATACCGAAATATATTCGCTCAACCGGGCTAAGCGTCTGGAAAAAAATGCCTTGCCGAATGATGATGTGGACTTTGTGCCAACCATTGTGATACGGCTGGATGGTGTTGAAAAAGGCAGAATAATAGAAAGTCCTGATTACTCGCTGGAAGCAGATATTCTGGAGTACCTGGAAGACTGATGTTTTTCTGTACTGCAGCATGCCGGGTTTTGTGCCTATGTGCTACCGGACTTGGGTGTGATGTACGGATTTCTTGTGATAAGCAAAAAATCATTAGGTTTGTGCCTGGAATAAAAAAGACTGCCTTTTGATGGAAAACAGCATATCAGAACGTATTATCCGGTTTATCAAAGAGCATCATGTGTTGACACTGGCAACCTGCCGGAATGACTTGCCGTATTGTGCCAATTGTTTTTATGTCTGGCTTGAAGAGGAACAGGCTTTTGTTTTTACATCTGATGAGAATACACGCCATATTTCTGATTCTGTCGAAAATAGTTTTGTGGCGGCATCGGTGGTTTTGGAAACCAGGCATGTTGGAAAAGTGAGAGGATTGCAAATACAGGGGCATCTTGAAAAAGCCGAGAGGGAATTGTACAAAACCTGCAGAAAAGCTTATCTGAAATCTTATCCGTATGCCATTCTGAAAAAAACAGATTTGTGGTTGCTGAGAGTAAGTTTTCTCAAGTTGACAGACAACCGGCTGGGATTTGGCACAAAATTGTATTGGGGGGAAGCAGATGCAAATTGATTTACATTCTTTGTGGCCAGCATACAAGCTGATTGATTCCGGTGATGGTGCAAAGCTGGAAACATTTGGTGACTACAGTCTGATACGGCCGGAACCCCTGGCAAAGCATAAGCCGGCGATGAGCAGAAAAGAATGGGAGTCCATTGCTCACGGAGAATTTAAACAGGAAAGCCGGACAAAAGGTCAGTGGAAGATCATAAAACCATTTCCGGCCAGATGGAATATGCCACTTTCCATTGGTGACCATCACCTGAATCCGGAGCTCAGGCGCAGTGGCTTCAAACATATTGGTGTTTTTCCCGAGCAAATACTCAACTGGAGGTTTATCACGGATGCGGCCCGGGAAAAGGAGGGAGCGGAATTGCTCAATCTTTTCGGATACACAGGAGTTATGTCTCTGGTGGCAGCTGCTGCCGGTTGCAGGGTAACCCACGTGGAGGCTTTGAAACAACTGAATCAGTGGGGAAAAGAAAATATGCTTGCCAACAATCTTGACGGGATACGATGGATTGCAGATGATGTTGTGAAATTTTGTGAAAAGGAAGAACGTCGCGGAAATACATACGATTTTGTTGTACTTGATCCACCTGCATTCGGACTTGGAAAAAAAGGAAAACCATGGCAATTGCAGCGGGACATTTTGCCTTTAATGCAACAGCTTATTCCTTTGCTCAAACCACAGGCCCGTGTTGTGCTGAGTTTGTATGCACAGAATGTGGATGTTGATAAACTATGCCGGGAAATTGAACAAAGTACTTCTCTCTGCCTGCATGACAAACAAGTTGTGGAAGGCTTATCAGACCATGGAACTACAGTAAATCATGGTTATATAATCCGCTTTGCTGCCCGGACTTAACATTACTTCCTTCCCGGCAGATTGCGATGTCTGCGGGATGTACTGAAGCAGGGTCCTGTGGTCGGCAATTACTTTTTCTTTGCAAGTATGTAGTGTTGTTTTCGGTCTGTCCAGTGATAGCCGATGGAAAACGGCAGTTTACTGTGCTGATAACCTGTGTCCTCAAAGGCTGCGGCCAGATCATGTTGCATCAGGTAGGGACCAAAATCGGAAATAGGACGCTGATAAGTTCCGAAGAGGGTAAGGTTCCAGTTGTCTTTATCAAAATACCGAAAGGGGATGCCGGTATCATCCTGAAAAACAGCTTCACTATTGTTGAGAATCAGATTGCGTATCTCACTGAAGGTGCGATAATGCATCAGGTAAGAAGCCGATTTTACAAAGGTGTTTCCTGTTTCCATGCGTTTCAGCCAGTGTTTTATTCCGGGCTGCTCCCTGAATCCTTCATTTGAAATGTCGCAATACAGGTAGGTCATGCTTTTGACATCCAAAGGTTCTGCTCCGCATTGGCGGATGGTGAAACGCACGCCTTGTCCCATTTGTGTACCGCTCCACAATGAATCGGGCACCACAAGGCTCTGGCCACTGCTGTCAATTTCCAGGTATTCAAGCTTGAGAATTTCGTGGCCTGTCTGATGAAGAAAAACATAGAACACAGGCAATATGCCTTCAAATGCACCCTCTCCGATATCCTTCTGCATACGGCTGGTGATAAAATATGAGCGTTGGTAAATGTCACGCAGGAAGTAGTTGAGGTAATGCAGATATTGTACATTTTCATCCCCGGAAAGGGAGGAAAAATCAGGAATTTTACCAATTTTCTCCTTTGCCAGCAGGATATAGTCTTCTGACTTTGGAAAAAGATGGTAAGCATGCAGAAAATCCGGTCCGGAGAAAGGATAAAACAGGGGCAGGCTGTCAGAGATTTGGTCATAAAGATAATTCTCCACCCATTTGTCCATGGCACTGAGTCGGTTGGTTTCCAGTGCCTGCCAGTTTTTGCTGAGGTTTTCGGAAAAGGCATCCCATTCACTTTGCGGCAGATTGCTTACTTCGTCAGCTTGTGTTTTGCCGCACAGGTAGGCCGCAATGCGATCCTGTGTGCTGTCTTTTGGCGGATGTGCGGGTTCAACAATACGGAGGGGACGGGAATTTACCTGCAAAGCCTCCTGCCGGGGATCATCGCAAGCCGACAGCAGCATGATAAGGCCAGGTAACAAGCATTGGTATGTCCGCAGAAGATGCTTCATAATCAGGATTTATCCGATATTTTTTTGGTGATATGCCTGCTGATAAGCCAGAAAAGGGTTCCGGCCAGCAAGGTAATGAGTATGGCAATGAGAATTTGTGGTTTCATACGTAAAAAATAAACAATCATCCAACCTGTAATGAGCAGATAAACGGCCGGTGTTACCGGGTAGCCCCAGGCCTTGTATGGCCGATGGATTCGGGGTTCTTTATGTCTCAGCACAAATACACCCAGCACTGCCATAAATGAGAAAATGCTCAGCAGAACGGAAGTAAACTCAATCAGGTTTTCGAAGGAAACCAGCCAGATCATTGGTACAATCAGAATGAGCTGGAAGATGACAGCTTTGTGAGGTATGCCATGCCGGTTGCGATGCGATAAAAATCCGAATAAGCGCATGTCTTCTCCAATGGCAGCACTTACCCGTGGCCCTGCCCAGGTCATGGAGCTGATGGTGGATATCAGGGCAAAGGATATCAGTCCCGATACCACAGCCCCACCTGCGTATCCAAAAATGTAGCGGGCAGCCACATGCCCCACGTCTTTTTTCATTGCCAGCTCTGAAATGGGTGCCGCGTACAGGAATACAGCGTTGAGCAAGACGTACAACAAGATCACCAGTGCTGTTCCGATGAAAAGTGAGCGGGGCAGGTCTTTTCCGGGTTTGCGCAGGTCATCTACAATATAGGCAGCTGCGTTCCATCCCGAATAGGCCAGCATTACCCACACCAGGCTTGCGGCAAATGGCATTGAGCCGATGTTTTGAAAACTGGATTTCACAGGAGCAAAGCTGATTTGCGGGTCATCTGTCAAAACAAATCCTGCTACAATCAAAGCTGCTATCAAAATCAGTTTAAACAGGGTAAAAAAGGTTTGGAAACCGCTGATTGCTTTAAGATGCATCAGATGAACACCGCCAATCAATAAAACCACCACAGTGGCAATGGTTTTCTCCTGAACAGGATCAACAGTATCAATGCCCAGCATGCCAAGGCTGTAATCACCCATAGCGAGTGCTGCAGCGGCAATGGGGGCTGCAAATCCGATGAAGATGGATACCCAGCCTGCCAGAAATCCCGGCAGTGGATGGTAAATACGGGTCAGGAAATTGTATTCTCCACCGTTGCGTGGCAAAGCTGCACCAAGTTCTCCGTAGGCAAAGGCTCCGAACAGTGCCAGCACACCACCCAGGGCCCACAGCAACAAGAGAGAAAATCCATCGGTAATATCCGTTACCTGAAATCCCAGGCTGGTAAATACACCTGTACCTACCATATTGGCGACCACAACGGCCATGGCTGCGGTCAGGCCGATTTTATAATGTTTTTTCCCTGCTGTCTGTTTGCTTCTCGTCATCAAGACAAAATTTACTGCTTAAAGATATAAGAATGCGCTGAGAATATGCAAAAGGCAGGAAAAAGATTCACTACAGCAAATTGCTTTCATCCAGCAGACTGAGTTCAAACCCACGCTGGGCGAGAAAACGCATGAGTTTTTGTTTTATCTCCCGGGGGTCACTGGATTTTTTATGTAAGCTACGCAGTTTTTGTTCTGCCACATCCAGAAATACTTTTCTGTAACGCTCATCTTCAATTTCTTCAAAAGCTGCTTCTATCTGATGGTCGGGGATTTGTTTCTGGCGAAGAGCATAGCGGATTTTGACTTTCCCCCATTTGCTCAGAAAACATTTGTCCCGGGCGAAACTGCGTGCAAAGCGCTCCTCATCCACAAAACGTTCTTCCACCAGGGTGTTGAGGATTTTGTCGTGCCATGATTTCTCCGTCTGCCACTGATACAGCTTCTGCCGCACATCATGCAGGGATTTTTCTCCGCGCAGGCAGTAGCGGCGGGCTTTTTCGAGCATTATGTCATAATCTTCATGCATGCCTTATTCGATGCTCATGTTTACCAGGTAGCCATTGTGCTTCCGGACATTGAAGGCCACACCCCGCTCAAAAATCAAATACTGACCGCGAATGGCAATCAATTTTCCTGAAAACCTGTCCGTTTTTTCCAGATTGAGCTGCTCCAGCTTGTCAAATTGGTATTGTCCGGGATAAATAAAGCGTTCTATCCTGTTGTCAAGGGTGATAAATTGCTGTAAATCCGCGGGTAGCAGGCTGGTAAGTTCAGCTTTTTTTGCTCTCAGGTCGATTTCAGGTGCAGGTGCAAGCAGCATTTGCTGCCATTTGGTTTTATCCGACACATGGGCTTTAAAAAACACTTCAATATCTCCGGCCAGCTTGCGGTACGGGGTTTTTGCCAGTCTGATGGCTTGCGAAGCACCCTGGTCTATCCAACGTGCAGGGACTTGTTTGGCGCGGGTGACACCAACTTTCAGGTTGCTGGTTAATGCCAGGTACACATAATGGTCTGTCAGGGCATTTTCTTTTGCCCAGTCCATATCACGAGAAATGCCTTCATGCGAAAGGTCTTTTTCAGGATGTAAAATCCCGCTGTCCGTTTGCGGAAGGCTGGTAAAGCAGGAATAGCAATACCCCTGATGAAATGATTTGTTTGTTTTAGCCCCACAGGCAATACAATTGATTTGATGCCGGTAGCTGATGTTTATTTTTCTGTCAATCAAATCGTTCATGTTGATTTCCGTTTCCCCGGCCTGCAGGTAATAACGTACCGGCTTGTCGGGCAGGGTGCGCATTTTCAGCAGATTGAATTTGTATTGTATCATGAGATGAATGCTTGTTTTCAAATGTACAAATCTATTCAGAAATTCCCAACTGATCCCAACAGGGGATGTTTATTGAACAAATGTTCATAGTCTTTGTTGATTTTCATTGAACGTTCAAAAGGAGAAGCCATGAAAATAACAAAAGATATACAGATTGAAGAGCTTGTTGACAATGTCCCTGATTCCGTGTCCTATCTTGCTGATCACGGCATACGCTGCCTGCGTTGTGGAGAGCCCATTTGGGGCACACTTGAAGAAGCGGCAAGGGAAAAGGGTTTTGATGAGGCAAGAATTCAGACCTTTGTTGATGAGTTGCAGAAATTGGCCGATAAGAAGGGTTGATCCGCCAGTGGGCAGACAAGGGTTGAAGGTTTGAGGTTCGAAGTTTGAGGTTTGAGGTTGAAGGTTTGAGGTTTGAGGTTTGAGGTTTGAGGTTTGAGGTTTGAGGTTTGAGGTTGAAGGTTTGAGGTTTGAGGTTTGAGG
>JBNJGS010000052.1:17962-20483 GCA_051747965.1 Bacteroidota bacterium | reverse complement strand
GGTGGCAGCCTGTTGTTTCAGCATATTTTTGATGCGGGATTCATCTTTTCTCAGGTTGGCAAGCTTTTCTTCCTGCACTTCTACCTGCGCTGTCACCGACGGAAATTTTGCTTTTACAGCTTCTTTCTGCATGATGATGCTCCGTATTTCCAGATGCAGCCCACTGGTATCCACAAGGGCTATGGTATCGCCTTTGCGTACTTTCTGTCCTTCCTCCACAGGAAATTTCAGGCATTCGCCCTGCACCTGTGAGGAAATCACATAATCCCGGGTTTCAAAATTGCCCCAGGCATCTGCATCTTCGTGGCCGTTATTGCAGGCACTTGTGAGCAAAAGGGTGACAAGCAGTATGCTGCTGATTCCTGTAATGTTATTGATTACTTTCATAATTGTCTTTGTTTTTTCCGGTTACGGTTACATAATTTATGATTGCCTGTGATTTTTTGATTCTGTGCATCTCCAGTTTTACTTTAGCGGTGGCTTCCCTGTTCACAGCCTCAAGGTACTCAGAAGCCGTAATGCTGCCCTGTGAAAACTGCGACTCTTTGCTCAGCCGGATGTCTTTCCGCAGTTCGATGATTTCCTCATCCTGCGACATCAGGTTCTCATTCACGCGAATGTCTTTCAGGTAGCGCTCTGCTTCGGAATTTACCGATTGCAGGAAGGCCTCTTTCTGATGGTCAATTTTCTGCATATTCAGATCAACAATCTGTTTTTCATGCCGTGTTTTGTTCCATTCCCACGGTGTCCATGAAAATTTCAGACCAAGTATGGCAAAAGGCTCAAAGCTATCACTGAACATATTCAGTCCGGGACGGGCATAGCCGGCCTGTGCAAAGGCTGCAAAGGTGGGATAACGTTCCTTTGTGAGCATATTTTTGCGGGATTTGAGTTGCTCTTTTTGTAAACTGAAGGCTTCCAGTTCCGGCCGGCCGATACTGTCGGATGCGTTGATATCCCGTGCCGGCAAGAGGTATTCGCTGAGTTCGGGAATATCTTCTCCGGTGAGTAGTTCAAGCATGACTTCCGTGGTTTTCAGGGCCTGCTCAGCTTCATAAACCTGTTGCTCCAGGTCCAGTACATGTACGCGCAGCTCTTTGGTGGCAGCCGGGATGATCATGTCATTACTGACAGCCGTTTCCAGTTCATCAAGTTTATCATTCACCCCTGCTTTATTGATTTCCAGCACATTGATTTGCTCCTGCAACAACAGGATGGTGTAGAACAACTCATTTACCTGCTTCCGGAGCGAATAGAGGGTAACTCTGAGGTTTTGCTTCTCAAGCCTGGCTGCTGCTGATTCTATTTCACGTGCAGCAGAGGTAGCACCACCATCCCAAATCACCTGTGACAATTCTGCATTCAGTTTATACTGGTCTTTGGGCACTTCCGGCATATCAAAATCAAACATGGGATTGTCAATACCCAGGTTTATTTCCGGCACATCGCTTTGCCAGGATGCCTGACCTCCGAGGCTAAGTTGCGGCAGGTAATTGGTGTTAAGCGATTTCAGTTTCAGATCCACAGCTTTGGAAACAAGGGCTGCATTTTTCATCAGGGGATAATTTCGTTCCAGCCTTGCATAGCATGTGTCCAGGCTCATGAAGTTCTGCGCTGAAAGCATGCCGGCAAGCAAAAGAAATACACTTATGCTTAATAATTTTCTCATAACCTTACGCTTTAATCGAATTGATAACAAAATCTGCAAGATGGTCTTTTCTGTATGTAATCATCTGTTGAAAATCATCCTCTCCCATGCTGTAAAACCCTTTAAGCAGAGGCTTGGCGGCAAAGGGAAAAATACTCAGGCTAAGGATGTTCAAAAATAAATCCATGGGCTGCACATCCGCTCTTATAATGCCCGCTTCCTGCTCACGGATGACATCATGCTCAAATTTTTCACGAACGGATTGGATTCTGTCCCCCCGGTAGAGGTTGACAATCAGTTCCGGATCACGCTGTATTTCATTGAGCATAAATAAAGGAAGCAATTTGTTTTTCAACAGAATATCCTGATGGACAGCAAAAAACTGCCTGATGGCTTCAAAAACAGAAATATCTTTCTCAAAAATACGACTCAGTCCGTCCACCATCTCCATGAGCACTACCTGAAACACATCGTTGAAAAGTTTCTTCTTAGAACGGAAATAATAATGCAGCAGGGCTTTATTGAGGCCTGCCTTATCGGCAATTTCCTGCATACGGGCACCATCAAAACCTTTCTCCATAAAAACTTCTGATGCAGCATTCAATATAACAGCCTCGGTATCCTGAGGCGAATCTGATTCGTGAATATTGTCATCTAAAATCATATATGCTTATTTAATATTTTTATTCATTCCCGGAACTTAACGAACCAAATCGCTTATCGCTTTTCAACGTGATTTTCATAACTTCCATTGTTCCGTCTCACCATCTTCTTCACTTCGAAATTCGATATTCGACATTCATCTTTCCATCGTTTAATTATATAAATATCAGATTGATTCTTTATTACGGAATGCGATAAATCGCATGCCTA
>JBNJGS010000052.1:0-17862 GCA_051747965.1 Bacteroidota bacterium | reverse complement strand
CTCAATCACTCCGTCTCTCCCTCACTCTGTCACAAAATTTAACCACATTGTTTAACTATTTAATTTAACCATTTGGGCAAATGTAAACATTAATTCTGTTAACAACAAAAATTTTTTTGGTTCGAAATTTGTTTTACTTTTAACATTGTGTTAAAACCTTATCGATAGATTTGCGTATTAGTGAAAACAAAATGAAAAAACGTATCATCGGCATAGTGTTCTTTATGGCATGCATGACAGGTATGCAGGGAATGGCCCAGAAGGTGTTCAGTTGTGAATACCGGAGTCAGGCTGATGTTAAGGTATTCGTTGTGGATTACCGCAGCGAGGCCGACCTCATTGTTTACAAGTGTGAGTATCGCAGTGAAGCCGATGGAAATGAAGGCATGTGGTATTTTTGTGATTATAGCAGTGAAGCTGATAAGGAGATATTTTTCGTAGATTACCGCAGCGAGGCCGATTTGAAAATATATTTTGCCGAATACCGCAGTGATGCCGGCTGGAGAAATAAAGAAAAGAAACATTTGATGTACTAATTAAAAACCAGATATTTATGAAAAAATTATTTACCATTTTAACCGTTTTTGTTTTTGTATTGATCAGCCTGAACAGTGTGGCTCAGAAAGTTTATTCCACGGATTCCAAGTATGATGCAGACATTCAGGTATATGTTGCAGACAGCAAATACGATGCTGATCTTGTTGTTTACAAAGTTTCGTCGAAATATGATGCTGATGACAATAAAGGCTTATGGTATTTCACCGATTCCAAGTATGATGCTGACAAGAAGATTTATCTTTGCGATTCCAAGTACGATGCAGATTTGATCATTTACTTTACCGACAGCAAATACAGTGCTGAGTGGAGGGATTCCAGCAAAAAGCACCTGATGTATTAGTTATGCACATTGCATAAACTGATTGCCGGTATTCTATCCCTGTTGCAGCCATAATTCTGCTGTCTGACAGCCCTTGACATTTTTCCGGTTTTGACCAATACATTTCATATGAAGACCCGTCGTCTCATCTTTTACTTATCTCTTTTGGCTTTTGGAATTCTTGTATTCGGACTTGCCTATGTCGGGATAAAAAGTGTGAACCAGAATATTTCAGAGATTGTTGGTGATGACGGTGGTACGGGGAATATCACCCGGGGCGGCATACGGATTATTCACAGACACGGGCAGATTGGCATTTCAATCAAAGATTTGCTGATTACCCGGGAAGAGAATCATGAGGACACTTTGTTTTTTGCAGAATATCTGCTGGTGAGCAGCTCTCCCAACTTTTTCAAGAGTGAACAGAGCAGATACAAAGTTATCGCCTTGTCTCCGCAGATGCATGTATATCCCCAACAGGAGGAAATCACTGACAGTATAGAGATATCTGAGGAGCTACCTGAATTCCAAAATGCTCCATCCATGTATATTTCCGATCTTTCGATACACATACACAGGCAAGGCAGAACTGTTACAGCAAGGCATCTGCACATCAGAGGCAAGCCCACCAATAACAATTACGAGCTTGAGCTAAAATACGAACAAGACAGCAATTTGAGCTTACATGCCGGCACCAAACTCAGCAGGAGTGGCAAGATCCGGCATCTGGACAGCAGTTTTCTCAATCTGAACGATACAAGGCTGGCGAATTTCTCAGTCATACTTACAGAGCGAGAAGGCAGAGGGACTGATATAAGCTGGCATGCCTGGCTTGACAGCACTTTCCTGGATAATTTTTCCGTGCAAAATGTACAATACAGCGGACAGATGGCTTTTCACTCGGTGGGAAATTACACTTCCGGCGAAAAGAGCAGCACTACAGATCTGAGCTTATCGGGCAATGTGAAAAGCCCCCACGGGAAAATTGACAGCATCATGATCAGATATGAAGGAAGCAGTCACTTTTCGCCTGAAGACAGTGCCAGTGTATCAGATTTTCTTTGCCTGTTCCGCAGTGGCACTTCCCATGCCCGGCTGCATTCAGACTACAGGCAGGGAAAAGCCGGCAAAAAGTACAATTTAACTCATACAGCAAAAGTAAAACCTGAGGACCTGAACCTATTTTCCCGGCTTCAGCTACCTGAAGCATGGGAATCCTCATATCATGCCGGCTTTTCGGAAAACGGCAGTGGAAAAATTTCCGGACGTTCCCGTGTAGCTGCACAGATCAGCAATAAAGGAAAAGCAATATCGATCAGGCAGCAGGCCGATGATAAAGGCAGCCGGTGGATGGTAAGTGCGGATGATTTTCAAGGCAGTGCAGATGTCACCGGATTGTTTGCCAGTCTGGTTAAAAACGAAACACCCACAGCAGACATAGAAATCAGGCAGCAAAAACTGCAGATTTCGGAACGCACACATAAGGGAGCAGGTATTACTTTTACGGAATCTGAAAAAAGGCCTTCAGTTGCCAGGCCAGACCTCAACGGATACTTGCAATGGCGTGTGGACAGTTTGTTTTATGACAGCATGCTCATCTCCACAAAAAATGATCTGCATCTGCATCTTAGAGACAAGCAAATAAAGCTTACCTGCGGCTTTTCATTGGAACACAATATCAGTGGGCCATTACAGTTTAGCCTGACAAAGTCCGGAAACAAAAAATATTCCGGCTATCTTTCCAGTCCGGGTTTACAGGTAAAAAATCAGCAAGAATTACCTCTGCTCAGGAATAACCTGAAACTAAACAAGGGCAGCACAAGGATACAAAAGTTCAGCCTTCCTTACCATACACATGGTGACAGTCTTTTTCTCCGGACAAGCAGCATACGGACAGAGGGTTATATGTTGCATCTGAAGGGTTTTGGAACGACAGAGCATCAAAGCATGAATCTTGGCATAACAGCACCTGCGGGGAAATTCACAGGTATGGCCGGGAGGCTTTTACAAAGCAAATCAGTCTGTACGGATTCAGCAACTGATTTACAAACGGTTTTGCTTCGTATCAACCGAAAAAACGGGAAAGTAAATATAAAAACAAAGGTTCAGGATTGTTTATAAGCCAAATTTGCGTATATTTATCAAACAAACTAAATCTGTCATGATAAAGAAGTACACAGCCCATGTTTTCCTTTTATTAAGCCTGATCCTTCTCTGCACAACCAGCACGGTAAATGGCTTCAATCAGCATTCTGACACGATTTTCTACATTGGCGATTCTGAATATCCTCCTTTTGAATTCGTCAATGAGGATGGTAAGCCTGATGGCTTCAATATAGATCTGATACGGCAACTGGCCGATTATGCAGACAGGGAAATCATGATAGACCTGATGCCATGGCATGTGGTAGTTGACAGCATGAGGACGGGATCAAAAACCTATGTTACCTCCATGTACATATCTGAGCAGCGCGAGTTACTGTATCTTTTCACTAATCCCCACAATAAAGTTTCCCAGGCCATGTTTGTCCCCAAAGGATCAGACATCAAATCTCTGGAAGACATTACGGACAAAACCATCCTGGTGGAAGAAGATGATATCATGCATGAAATTGTGCATGACATGAGAATCAATGGAGATGTCATAAAATATGAAAATTACACAGAAGCTCTGCAAGCTCTGGCCGAAGGCAAAGGAGATGTTGTTTTCTGTCCCCTGGTCCAGGGGAACTATTATGTGCGAAATTCCAGGATTAAAGGTCTGACCCACCGGAAGCTTCCTTTTCCTCCCCTGGATTATTGCTATAGCATTGCCCGCGGCGATAAAGATTTACAGGCACTTCTAAATGAGGCTTTACTCATGGCAAGACAGGACGGCACATATGAAGATATTTACAAAGATTGGTACGCTCCCTATAATGACCATGGATTTATGATTTTCGTAAAAAAGTGGTTATTGCCTGCAGTCATCATTCTTTTGGTTCTATTGTCCATGGTTTTGGTCTGGATATACAGTCTCAAAAAACAAGTATTAAAGAAGACGAGTGCGCTCAAAAAGGAGCTGGAGCATAAAAAAATGACAGAGAAGCATCTGAAAGAAGCCAAGGAAGCTGCTGAAGAATCTGATGCTCTCAAAACAGCTTTTCTGGCCAACCTGAGTCATGAAATACGAACCCCGATGAACGGGATCATGGGTTTTTCAGACCTGATTATCAATGACATGGAGGAGGACAATCCATACCGTGAACATGTAAAGATCATTCACAAATCCTCCGTGCAACTTTTGAACATCATTGAAGACATCATCAATATGTCCAAAATTGAAGTGGGGCAGACAGAGATTCACAAAAGCCAGTTTAAGCTGCATGAGTTTCTTGCTGATGTAAAAGAGCTTCATGACCCGCTCCTGAAAAACAAGAAGGCGGAATTTCAACTTGTTTTGCCGGAAGAGAAATCCGATATCAGCATTGTCACAGATCAGGGTAAACTGAAACAAATTCTAAGCAATTTAATCAACAATGCCGCGAAATTCACTGAAACAGGGCTGATAAGCTTCGGCTACACCTTGAAGGGCGGATATATTGAGTTTTTTGTTGAAGACACCGGCCCCGGAATACCTGAAATCCACCAGGACAAAATATTTGAGCGCTTTGTACAGGGAAAGAACAGGCTTAACGCCCCAATTACAGGCACCGGTCTGGGCTTATCCATTGCCAGGGCATATGTTGAAATGCTGGATGGTGAAATTGGTGTTCAGTCCAGGGAAGGAGAAGGCAGCAGATTCTATTTTACCATTTTGCCGGACAGTATTCACAGCAAAGAAGAAACCAGCGAAGCTGAAACGGAGCAGAAAAAAGACAAGCAGAAAGAACAATTGAAAGGAAAACAAATACTGGTGGCTGAAGATATTGTTGACAATTATTATTACATTAAAGAATTGCTAAAGCGCTACAAAATTACATGTCATCATGCCAGGGATGGTTATGAGGCGGTAGAAAGCATTCGCAAACAGGATTTTGATGCTGTACTGATGGATTTAAAAATGCCTGTGCTTAACGGATATGAATCTTTTGAAGAAATCAGAAAGCTTAAACCTGATCTCCCCATCATTGCATTAACAGCATATGCGGAAGACAACGACAGGCAGCGGGTAATGGAAGCCGGTTTTGATGATTATCTTGCCAAACCAGTAAGCCGTGATATGATCATAAAAGTACTGATTGAGCACATTAAATAATTCGCTTCGGATCTACCAGTCTGTCTTATTGGCCCGCTTAATCATTTCCGGCCGGCCCAGGTCCATCCAGTACGCTTTATCATGCTCCCAGCCCAGAATTTCGTAATCTGCCGACAGGCGCAAATATTCATCAATGATGGAGAAGCTTCCCCTGTCCTCCATCATATCCAGAAAATCCTGGGACAAGACCTGAATCCCCGAAAATGCCAGATACTGTTTCATCTGACAGGCATTACGACTCATGCGCGTTTCTCCGGTTTTTTTATTTTTCCAGCCACAGAGTTTCCGGTGATGATCAAACAATAAATAGCGACTGGTTTCCCGCCTGCTCACCGCCAGGCTGGCAAGGGCTGTTTTTGCATTGTGAAAATCAATCAGAAGCCGGATATTTATCTGAGACCACACATCTACATTGTGGACAAGTACCGGCTCATCAGCTCTGAGCAATGGCCGGGCTTTCACCAGAGCTCCGCCTGTATCCAGCAAGGCATCACGCTCATCAGAAATCTGAATATGATAAGTTGAAAACTCCGGCAGGGCAAGATAATCCTCAATCTGGCCTGCATAATGATGAACATTCACCACAAAATGCCGAATGCCAAAGTCTGCAAGCCTGTGGAGCAAATGTCCGAGCATGGGTTTTTGCCTGACTTCCACCAGGGCTTTGGGTTTGTTCTCTGTTAACGGATGCAGGCGTGTTCCCAAACCTGCAGCAAATATCATAGCCTTCATAGGTGTTTTTTTCAAAGTGCTTTTGGCTTACAAAGCTTTTTCTTTTTCACAGCTTTCCTGCCACATTTTTTACAATACAGGAGTGGATTCTCAGGTGTTGTATATTTCTTTTTTTCACAGGCTTTTTTACTCATGATTCAGATGTTTCTGTTCTCTGTGGTGGATAACAACATCAACAGAATAATTGTTTTTCAGGAAGTCTGCCATTTTTTCTGCAGCATAAACTGAGCGATGTTGGCCGCCGGTACAGCCAAATGCGACAGAAAGGAAATCAAATTTTCTGTGCCTGTAAGTATCCACCGATTGGGTAACAATCTGTATGACATTTTTCATAAAATCCTGCATGCCCTCTGTCTTATCCAGAAAATCAAGCACAGCCTGATCCTTGCCGGTAAGTTTTTTGAATTCATCATAGCGTCCCGGATTGTGCAAAGCTCTGCAATCAAAAACATGCCCACCACCATGACCTGAGAAATCGCGCGGTAGCCCTTTTTTGTAAGAAAAACTCATAATCTGCACGCGCAGCTTGCCTGATGTTGCTGTGCTGCCCGGCCATAGCTGATATTTCTCATCCAGCAGCTTGTCTGTGAGACTCCTGAGTTCAGGATATTTATCCAGACATGAAAAGTTTTGTCTGATATACCTCAGATTATCCATGGCCATGGGTATACTGAGAATAAAGTGGCTTTTCTGCTCATACAATCCCCGGAAACCATAGGCCCCGAGAGTCTGCAAAACTCTGATTAGCACATAAGCCTCATAATACAACATAAAATCAGCTTGCTTAACAGGTATGCGCTGCTCCAGAGATTTCAGGTAAGATGACAGAAGTTTGTTTTTAATTCCGATGGGCAATTGTGCCCTTGCCTGCCACAGCAAGGATGCCACATCATACTGCAGGGCACCTTTCCTCCCACCCTGGTAATCGATAAACCAGACTTTTTTCTCATGTATCATAATATTTCTTGACTGGAAATCCCTGAACATAAAGAAGTCTGAAGGAGCCTCCAACAAAAAATCAGCCAATGCATGAAAATCCCTCTCCAGGGCATGCTCATCAAAAGGGGCTTGTGATAAACGGGCGTAGTAATATTTGAAATAATTCAGATCCCAGAGGACTGCCTGCTTATCAAATTCACGGACCGGCCAGGTATAATCGTAGTTAAAGCCATCTGCTGCACGGGTTTGCATTTCCGAAAGCTGATCAAGTGCCTGTCTGTAGTATGCCATTGTTTCCGGATGGATTGTTTCACCCTCACGCTTGTCAGATAAATGCTGAAAAAGAGAGGTATCACCGAGGTCCTGCAGGAGATAAGTGGTTTTGTCTTCAGAGACAGCATGCACTTCAGGCAGGTTTATTCCTTTGCCTCTGAAATGCCTGCTCATTTCAAAAAATACAAGATTTTCCTGTACATGGGGATTCTCGGCAGCCATGCCGGTCTGATTTCCAATTCTGAACCTGACATATCTCCTGTCTGAACCGGACTGTTTCAGGGGTATGAGCTCGTCAGCATCGCGACCATACTCCCTTACTATGAGTTCTCTGATGTTTTCCACACTTTCGTTTTTATTTTGCTTTGCAACTTTGAGCCACCAAGATAACAATTAATTTACGGATATTCCCGGAAAAACATCCTGCAGGTACCGGTAAAACAAAGAAAATAACATATCGTGTCTGTGGAAAAGATTGATACAGAATATCAAAGCATGGGGGGCGCTCACATTAAGATTTTTTTAAGTAAATGAATAAAATAGCATGTAGCCCGGTACGTTTTCTTTCTGATGTAATTTGAGCTTGTATTATCACAGGAAATAACTAATTTTGTGTATCTCATGGATCAGGCAAAATGAAACGATTTATCTTTATTGCAATAAGCTGTATTTTGGGGCTGGGAAGTATTTCGGCTCAGGATGTGAGTTTCACAGCCAAGGCGAAGACCGTGGTTGAAGAAGGCCAGAATTTTTATCTGCAGTACCAGATGAATAAAAAAGGCAGAAATCTGAAGCTTCCTGATATGGACAATTTTCAGGTTTTGAGCGGACCCACCCAGCAAACCAGTTCCAGCACAAGGATTGTCAACAACAATGTCACACACACCTATACTTTTACTTACACCTGGGTAGTAAAAGCCCCGGAGTCAGGTTCATATACCATCCCACCAGCAACTGTCAGCATTGAAGGCCAGGAATACAAATCCAACAGCCTGACAATCAATGTCATTGAATCCGGGCAAGCCGGCAGCAATCAACAACATGCAGGAGGACAAAGACAGAGTACACAATCCGGCAGCACTGCCGGCAGTGAAGATCCCTTTGCCAGGCTCACTGTCAATAAAAGCAGTGCCTGGGAGGAAGAGCCAATATACGCCAGTTTGAAGCTTTATCTACCGGAACGAAATCTTGCCGGATTTGAGGATATTTCCTTCCCTGAATTTAACGGATTCTGGGCTGAGGATTACAAAATGCCTGAACAAATACATCTGGAAAGAGGCAGCTACAACGGAAGATCTTATTATATAGCAGAACTGGCATCCTGGATACTGTATCCTCAGCGAAGTGGCAACCTCAGTATATCACAAGGAGAACTTGAACTGGTAATGCGCGAACAGGTACAGGGTGGTGGAAATTCACGCAGTTTATTTGACTCTTTTTTCTCACAATATGAAAATGTACGCAAAACAATCTCTATTCCCGGTGTAAATCTGGATATCAGGGGTCTGCCCTCCGGCAAACCTGCAGGCTTCAATGGCGGAGTCGGAACTTTCAATGTGGAAACAAGCCTGTCTCATGACAGTGTAGATGTCAATGATGCTTTTAATCTGCGTATAAAAATATCCGGCAAAGGCAATCTCAACCTGTTGAGTGAACCCAAGATAAACCTGCCTGAAATTTTTGAAGTGTACGACCCGGAGGTAAAATCCAATTACTCGCAAAGCATTCAGGGGAGCACAGGCAGCATTGAGTATAATTATACAATTATCCCGAGGTATCCGGATACCCATACACTTCCTGAAATAAAGCTGGCCTGGTTTGATCCGGCAGCAGAAGAATATAAAACCTACAACTCAGGCAATTACAAAATCGATGTTCGTCGCACAGCGGATTATGAGGATAGCACACCACAGGCGCGGGGCGCTGGCCGAAGTGATGTCAGGAAAATTGCCACGGACATCCGTTTCCTTAAAGAGACAGACAAGAAAAACAGTCAAATTCCCGACTTTTTCAATACCACCGTTTTCTGGATGTTCTATTTGGTTCCCTTTGCTTTGCTGGGCATCATTGTATTACTACGTCGCAAACAAATAAAAGCACGCCAGAATGTTGCCAGACTGCGGAACAAAAAAGCCAACAAAGTAGCCATGCGTCGCTTAAAGAAAGCAAAATCATTGATGCAATCCGATGATAAGGAATTCTACAATGAAACCATCAAGGCACTATGGGGTTATATAGCCGACAAACTGGATATGGATACCGCAAATCTTTCACGGGACAGTGTAACAGACAAGTTGCGTGAACGTAATATTCCTGAAAACCTGATTGAGAAACTGCGTAACATCATTGATAAATGTGAATATGCTCATTTTGCCCCTGACAGTGCAGAAACCGACCCACAACGCATTTACAAATACGCTGTTACTTTAATCACAAAACTGGAACAAAACCTGTAAAACTATGAAACGATTTGGTTTGTTCATAATGGCCTTGATGATGCTGATCACAGCTTCCGCCAACAATCTGGCTGACAGCGCACGGCAGGCATATACTAACGAATCATATGCAATTGCTGCTGACCTGTACAAGCAGATGCTGGAGCAAAGAGGCCCCGATGCAAGATTATATTACAACCTGGGCAATGCTTATTATAAACTTGGAGATTTGGGCCCGGCCATACTGAACTATGAACGTGCTGCCCGTCTAAATCCTACCGACGATGACATTCAGCACAATTTAACTGTAGCCAGAGAACAAATTCAGGACGACATAGATGCCATTCCCGAATTGTTTTTTATAGCCTGGCTGGACACCTTCAACCACTGGCTTAAGCTCAGAACATGGGCGGTATTGAGCATCATTTTCTTTTTCATTTTTATTGCATTTACCGCCTGGCGCTTGTTCAGAAAAAGATCGGGTGCGAGAACAGCTCTTTCATCCATTGCCATCACAGCACTGTTTCTCAGCATCATATGCCTGTTGCTTGCTTTCAGACTTGATAAGCAAAGACATACAGGCAATGAGGCCATTGTATTTGAGGACGGGCTGGTAAAAAGCTCACCATCAGAAACCGGAATCAATCTGTTTGAAATCCACGAAGGGCTTAAAGTAGAAATCAGTGACAGCCTGAACAGTTACACACAGATCACCTTATCTGATGGCAGTAAGGGCTGGATCCGGAGCAATAAACTACAGCGCATTAGCTTGCAGAAAAGCAGTGAATAATCCACAAGCCGGCAATCAGGCCTTTCTCATCGGAAAAACCCTGGTTGCACCAAAGCCGTATTCCTTGAAAGAGGCATCTTCATAATAGAGTTTGTAATCTTTTTCCAGACTTTTCCTCAGGGTAGCTTTCAGCGTTCCGTTTCCTATGCCATGGATAAACACCACTTCATTGACCTGCTCTTTGATGGCTTCATTGAGCACTTCATGAAAATAACTCATCTGATGATTCAGAATTTCATGATTGGACATGCCAACGACTGATTCCACAAGTTCATTGATATGCAGATCTTCCTCCCAGATAACAGGTTCAGGATGCTTTTTGGAACGTCTGGCTTTTTCAAAATCATACTTCTCCTGAATCTCTTTTTCTGAAAGCACCTCTTTAATATCAGCTTCTGCAGTGATATCCGTACTGTATAACTTCTGCACAATGGCATCTTCAACAAAATAATCACTGGCACTGTAAGAATCCTGTTGTATAAGTTTAGCAGGTTTTACCTTAAATTCTGCTTCAATGGCCGGCTTGAGGGATTCCATTTTATTTCCTGTAAAAAATCCCTGCATGGAAAGCCTGGTAAAATCGTTCAGGTCTCTGTCACCAACGGACAACAGTTCTATTTTTGTATCAGGCTCCAGCACATCCTGTGAAACCAGTTTATAAGCATTATCCTTTGTCTGATACAAGGCAAAATTCAAATAATAGGGAGAATCGTTGATGAGAAAAACATTTACTTTATGCAGGGTATCATCCCTGATAAAGGCCAGCAAAATGTGATAAGAGCTTCTGTTCTCCTCCACTTTCATTTTTTCAGGCTCAGGAACGTGGTTATTATCACCTGCTGATTTTTGTGTCATACTTTCAGCACCCCGCTCTATCAGCACCAAATCTTCGGCATCGGCCGGATATTCGAAGCCATCTTGTGTTTCAATGATCAAACTGCCATCTTTTTGTATTCTTTTCACCATGCCACCGCCCACATCATTCAAAAATCTCACTTTATCACCGGTTTTGTATTGTTCTGTTTTGCTCATGTTATGTAATTTTTCACTTATTTTGCACAAATTTATTTTATGGAGAATCCAAAGGTAATAAAGATTGAAGACTATACCTATGATTTGCCGGATGAGCGAATCGCACGCTATCCACTGGAGCATCGGGATGCCTCAAAATTACTGATCTACAAGCAGGGAGAAATCTCACACAAAAGCTTCAGTTCGATTCACAGCATGCTACCTGAAAACTCTCTGCTGGTATGGAACGATTCCCGCGTACTCAATGCTCGTTTGATTTTCCATAAAGACACAGGAGCCAGAATTGAGGTTTTCTGTCTCTCTCCTGCAGATACAGATGATTACAGCCAGGTTTTGCTTTCAAATGGGAAATGCCGCTGGAAATGTATCATCGGAAATCTCAAAAAATGGAAAACCGGGAAACTCAGTACGGAACTGAAGATTGACAAAACAAAATTCAGATTGCAGGCTGAGCTCATACACCGCGGTGAAAAGACCCACGTGGTGGAATTCACATGGCATGAGGAGGGGATAAATTTTGGTGATATCATGGAACACAGCGGACTTACTCCGGTTCCGCCCTATCTTAACCGGGAAAGTGAAGCCATTGACAGACACAGATACCAAACCATCTATTCACAGGCAGAAGGATCTGTTGCAGCACCGACAGCCGGGCTTCATTTTTCTGACAAGAGCCTGCATGCCATACAGGCAAAAAACATTCAGACCGAACACATCACCCTTCATGTTGGGACGGGAACTTTCCAGCCGGTTAAAAGCGCTACCATCGGTGAACATCCCATGCATACAGAATATTTTTATGCGAGCCGGAATCTAATAGAAGGCCTGGAAAAATACCAGGGAAGGATAACAGCTGTTGGAACAACCAGCATGCGGGGACTTGAATCCCTGCTGCAGGCTGGCATCAATGCCATGCAGGGGAAAACATCTTTGCAGGAAACACAAAACATCAGTCAGTGGGAAGCCTATGACCGGCCAGAAAACATCAGCCTTGTGGAAATTTTGAATTTCATGCTCAAAGAAATGAAGAAGCTGGGTATTGAGGAAATCAAGGGAAAAACCAGTATCATGATTGCCCCGGGTTTTCCATTCCTCATCCCGGACCGCCTGATAACAAACTTTCATCAACCGGGATCTACTCTCCTTTTGCTGATTGCCGCTTACATTGGTGAGGACTGGAAAGAAGTTTATCAGTATGCGCTAAGCAATGATTTTCGGTTTTTGAGTTATGGTGATGCTTCATTGCTGATTCCCGGGAACAAATAAAGGTCACATACTGTTCTGCACACTCCTTTTGGTGAAAATCAGGCAGAATATGCCAATTTCAAACCCAAACAAAACCACATGTTTAATATCCTTAGGTGCTTTTTGTATTTTATTTGGCTTATTTCGTATCATTTCGCAAAATATCACACAACAAAAACAATCTTCTGATGTTATATATGTACTTAACGCCTATAGCAGGCAATAATTGTAATGGTTAAGTTAGTTTAATTGGTTTTCCAGGCGCCCCCCCAAAGGGCGCCTGGTTTTCTTTATACCCCTGAAGTACAAATCACCGGATCATTCGTAAAGCCGATTTGGGCAACATGAAAAAAGGCTGCCCGGAAAGACAGCCTTTTTTGATAATCACTGGGAATTCTATTTCTTGTTGTCAAGCAACATGAACTCATTCATACGGATTTCTGTGGCATAGCGCTTTTCACCATTTTTTTCCCACTGCTTATTCAGAATTTTGCCTTCCACCATCAATCTTGAACCGGCCCGGCATTTATCTGCAAGGAATTTAGCAGTTTTATCCCAGGCAACTACACGATGCCAAGTGGTTTTCTCCTGCCTGTTTCCATCACCATCTTTAAAATATTCGTTGGTGGCCAGATTCATGTTCAGAACACATTTGTCATTGGCAAATTCTCTCAATTCGGGTTTTGTACCCAGGTTTCCAATCAATACAACGCGATTTACTAAATTATTCATAACAATCATTTTAAGTTTACATTTTTTGTCAACTGCCGGGATTTTCCCGAACAGCTCACTGCAAACATAAGGCAGGAAAAAAGCCGGAGTCGGTTAAAAAACATTTCCTTTCGTTTATCATTCGTTTGTAATTGCTTGTTATCGTTTTTATAACTAACTACCAACGAATTAAACAATTTTCCCTTATCCAATAAAATCGCAAAAAAAATGCAAACACGGGTTCCGTTCTACATCATTTTACCTTTGACAATCACCTTGTCAATCAGGTTACTACCATAAGCATAGGGCATAAAATGACGTGTTGGAATCTCTTTGCTAATGTACAGGCTGGCTTTTTTGCCTTTGGCAATACTGCCGAACTCCTCACTCAGGCCCATAGCATAAGCCGTATTGATGGTTGTAGCGTTGAGAGCCTCATCGGGTGTCAGGCGATAATTTACACAGGCAAAAGAATTCATCAGTTTCATATTTCCGGTTGGTGATGACCCCGGATTATAATCAGAAGCGAATGCCACTGGTAAGCCATAATCAATCATTTCACGTGCAGGTGCATAGGGCATGTTCAGGAAAAATGCAGCACCGGGCAATACAGTAGGCATAGTATCAGAGTCCTTGAGCACCTGCATTTCTTCTTTTTCTGTATATTCGATGTGATCAACAGACAGTGCAGCATATTTTACACCAACCTGAATTCCACCGGATTTCGCAAGTTCATTGGCATGGATTTTGGGTCTGAGCCCGTATTTCATACCGGCATTCAATATGCGGTCGGTTTCTTCTACAGTAAAGAAACCCCGGTCGCAAAAGACATCAATATAATCAGCAAGTTCTTCTGATGCCACGACAGGAATCATTTCATTAATCACCATATCAACATATTCAGACTGCTTTCCTTTATATTCTGCAGGTACAGCATGGGCACCAAGAAAGGTTGATTTCACCTCAACTGTATTCAGGTCTTTCAGTCGTTTGATGACCCTGAGCATTTTCAGTTCATCTTCCGGGTTGAGTCCGTATCCACTCTTGATTTCCACAGCGCCTGTTCCCTGATACATAATTTCTTCCAGTCTTTTTGCTGACTGCCTGAACAGCTCATCTTCACCGGTATTATGCAACAGTTTGGCAGAATTCAGAATACCACCGCCCCGTTTTGCAATTTCTTCATAGCTGAGTCCTTTAATTTTATCCACGTATTCAATTTCCCGGCTACCTGCAAACACCAGGTGGGTATGAGAATCGCAGTAAGCTGGGAACACATGTTTCCCGGTCAGGTCAATTTCTTCCACTTTTTCTTTACGTGCACTGGCCACGGCTTTGTTGTCTGCGATTTTATCCATACTACCAAAGTCCATAATATCTTCACCATCAATCAGTAACCAGGCATGATCAATTGTATCAACGCGATCCATATCTTTTCCGGCTTTTAGCAGCACGGGATTTTCTTCCACTCCAACAAGGGATTTAATATTTTTCAGCAATAATGTCATAATCAAAATATATTTTTATTAAAGCATAAAAATAAGAAATAAATAAGACTTTTCAGACATGGATTGACAATTCCCACCTCTGTCTCAGCGTTTGAGTTTAATGATGAATTTTCTATCTTTGATTAAAAATTTCTGACTATGCAATATCAGTATATCCGTTTCACCCTGCAGGACGGGATTGCCGAAATCCGGCTAAACAAGGCATCAAAGATGAATGCTATGGATTCGGTTTTACTCAGGGAACTGAATCATGCTGTTTCAGTCATTGAGCACAATGATACAATCAATTGTCTTTTCATCACAGGTACTGACTCAGCATTTTCTGCAGGTGGCGATTTGCATTATATGGGACAAATGGAAGAAGGCGAAGGCAGGGAAGCTGCCCGCTGGATTCACTGGATTTTCAACCGCATTGAAGACCTGCCTTTTCTCACGGTAAGTCTGGTCGATGGCATTGCCTTTGGCGGCGGACTTGAACTGGCCATCAGTTGTGATGTATGTATAGCAAGCGATAAAGCTCAATTTGCTTTACCGGAAATGCGATACGGCATCATACCTGCAGGAGGCGGCACCATTCGTTTCATGGAAAAGACAAATCGCTCTGAGCTGCTTTATGCATTGACATCAAACAAAATATATACTGCTGCAGAAGCAAGGCAGGCAGGATATGTTCAGGACATTGTAAAAGACGGAGAACTGGAGTCTTTCAAAAACAAGTACAAGGAAAAAATTCAGTCATACACCAGCGAAACGCTGAGAAGTATCAAAGCACACATTAAAGACAATGACCACATGACATCGGGAGAATCCCGTGCACGGGCGTTTGAGCAGGAGGCGCGTCTTTTTGGCACATTGCTGGAAGCAGAAGGCCGCGATAAAATTCAGGCCTTTTTTGCCCGGAAAAACAAGGAAAATTGATATGGATAATTTTATATTTTCAGGATTTGGTTTATCCCCGGGCAGACATTCAATTGACAATGAAAAAATTGAAAAAGCGCTGGAAGACGGCTTTCTTACCGGATTTAACAAAGCACGTGTAGCATCCGGAGAATCCTATCAGAAATACAAAAAATCGGGTGGTAAACTCAGCCCTTTTGCCTTTATGGCTGAAAAAAAGATGGGTTTTGTCAGGCGTTCACATGTTGTGCCTTTTCCACCCGTTAAATCTGCATACAAACGTGCAGACAACAGCCTTGATCTGGCCATCAAGGCAAGCAGTGAAGCCATTGATGATTGCGGTATCACACCTGATGACATAGATATGTGGATGGCAAGCACTGCCACTGCACATGAAATGGCACCCGGACTTGCAGCTACCCTGAAATGTTATTTTGTACCATACAGCAATCAGACACCTACCCACAGCCTTACATCAGCATGTGTGGGGTTCAACATCAATATTGAGCTGGCCATACAAAAAATGAAAAGCCAGCCGGAGATCAAACATATTCTGATTGTTCACACAGAGGTAATGTCTGAATTGCTGCTCAATGAAGATGATTTTGTGCCGGTCACAAGTTTTGGTGATGCTGCTGCAGCTGTGGTTCTGTCCAGAAAGGAAGGGAACAAAGCTGAGGGAATACAGCACACACGCAATTACGAAGACCTGCGCATGCTGGACTTTCTTGGTGCCGACAAATCCGGAGATTTATATATGGAGCCACGGGTGGTTAAAAGCCGTGCCGTCCCAAACATGCTGCGTGTAATCCGGGAAATCTCAGAACAGGAAAACAAACAAGCCAAAGATTACGATATTTTCATTCCGCATCAGACAGGACACGCCATTGTTGGCTCAGTATCAGAACAGGCCGGCGTTCCTGCTTCAGTTTGTTATCAGGGAGTACAACTTTCCCTTGGTAATCTTTCCGGGGCATCGGTTCCGGCAGGATTTTATCAGCTAAATAAAGATGGAAAACTCAAAGCCGGACAACATATTTTGACCGCCGTTGCCGGGCTTGGCGGAGAATACGGAGGTTTTTCATACATTGTTCCCGGGCAAAGTAAATTTAGCTCAAGTGGCAGCCACCTGCAGGACAAAACCGTGTTCATCACGGGTGCTACCGGTGATTTGGCAGAAAAGACCATTGACAATTTACTCAGGCATAAGGCCAGGCTTATTCTCCATGTGAGAAATGAGAATAAGGCCGAAATGTTATATAAAAAATACGCCGGAAAAGAGGACAGCATCCATTTTGCCATTGCTGATTTAAGCCAGGCAGAAGAGGTTGAACAGATGGCAGCCGGGATAAAGGAGCAGGGAATAAAACCCGACTACTTCATTCACAATGCAGCTTCCACAGGCAGTCTGAGTCGTGCCACAAAAGTGAGTCATGATGAGATGAACAGTGTTGAACATGTCAATCATCGTGCAGCACGCATCATCATTGAGTCACTGTTTGACAGCATAGGAGAAACCGTAATATTTGTTGGTTCTGTAGCAGAGGACGCCATGTTTTCGGGATCCTCAAGCTATGTTGCTTCCAAACGTGCACTACATGCCTACGCAGTTGACCTGGCCAAGCGGTATTACAGGGAAAACAAACGGGTTGTTTATTACATGCCCGGCATCATTGACACCGGCATGGTTGGCAAGCTTAATGAAGCACAGAAAAGTGCATCCATGCTTGCCATCAGACAAAAAGAACTTATTTCGGCAGAGGAAATTGCAGACCGCATTGTTAAATCACTGTATCTACCAAAGGTTCATGGTGTTGAAGCCAGGTATGAAGGTGCCCTGATGGTCAGAAGGGATGCATATTACAAGGAGGATTTGATATGAGAAATTACATATTCAGCGGATACGGGCATGCGGCCGGCGCATATGAAATCAGCAATGCTGATATCATGGATGCTATCAGGAAGCACTATCTGAGAGGTTTCAGGGAGGATAAAATCATTCAGTCCCGGAATTACCAGAGCTTTTTGAAAGAACATCCAAACGTATCTCCTTTTGATTATTTTGCCGGATACAAAATGGGTTTTTTCAAACGACATCATGTTTCACCCTTTCCTCCTGCCAGAAAAAAGTTGTTTTATGCAGAAACATCGCTTGAACTGGGAGTCAAGGCCATACAAAATGCCAT
>JBNJGS010000051.1:0-20710 GCA_051747965.1 Bacteroidota bacterium | reverse complement strand
ATTGTATCTTAACTTTGGCAGGATGCGTTATGCTTTGCTCGTTTTTCTGAATCTGCCCCTGGCCTTGTCAGGTGGTGTATTTCTGCTTTTCATCAGGGGAATGTACTTGTCAGTATCGGCGAGTATTGGATTCATCGCACTCTTTGGTGTGGCTGTGCTCAATGGTATTGTCCTTATATCTCATCTGAACGAATTGCGCAGTCAGGGTGAAGGATTGCGTGAAGCTGTAATAGACGGAGCTGCCGACCGGCTTAGACCAGTCCTGATGACTGCCCTGGTGGCCTCTCTTGGTTTTGTTCCCATGGCTTTCAATACAGGTCCCGGATCAGAGGTGCAATCTCCACTGGCAACAGTTGTAATAGGCGGCCTGGTAACATCTACCTTGCTGACACTTCTGGTGCTGCCGACAGTATATCACTGGATGGAGAAAAAGAAAAAATAAAGTCCGCAAAAATGGATATGTCCTGCCGGATCCGCGTCAGCTTCCACTGACAGTGATGCCGGCAGCTTATCGTATCCGGCGTTGAAACACTGATTATTTGCTGTCTTCCAGTGCTTTTTCGCAAGCTTCTTCACCTGCCCTGATGATATCTTCCGCCTTGTAAAAGTCAAAAGTCCCGTAACTCCTCCTGTCAACCTTAACAAGGATATCAGGTGGATACTGATCGATTGTGTTTTTTGAAATAATATGTAACATCAGGCTGGTAGAACGGTTTACCAGATTAAAAATGCCGATTTTATCCTTATTGTTCCGGGGAATGATTTTGCTCAGTTTATCCTGTATGGCATTGAGTGTTTTTATTGCTGTTGATTGGTCGGAATCATCGTCTTCATTTTCATCACCTGACCTGGCAGGCAGGTCTTCTGACATTTCTGTTATCCTTGCATTCACATGTGATACCACAAGAATATCGCCATCGGTACGTTTGACACGATTCGAGGGAATCGGATTGATCACACCACCATCCACCAGTTGTCTGCCATTCACCTTGTGGGGAGTCATTACCGTGGGGATGGAGATGGAAGCCCTTATGGCATCGTACAATTTGCCACTTTCAAAAAGGATTTCTTCTTCGTTCAAAATGTCCGTAGCTACAGCGCAAAATGGGATTTCCAGATCCTCAATATTTCTGTCGGGTATCATTTCCTCCATCTCATGTATTACTTTTTCACCTTTTACCAGTCCGTTGGCGCTGATGGTAATATCCACCAGGCTGAGCACCTGTCGTCTATCCAGTTGCCTGAACCAGTCTTCCAGTGTTTTTAATTTGCCTGCAGCATAAATTCCGCCTACCAGAGCTCCCATACTCGCACCTGAAATGGCTTTGATTTTGTATCCGTGTTTTTCAAGTGCATTGATTACGCCTATATGTGCCATGCCCCGGGCACCACCACTGGAAAGTACTAAAGCAATTTCTTTATTCTTGTCAGCCATATCAATAATTTACAGATTTTTAAAATAACCAGTTCATACCAATATATATTCCCATGCTGCCATCTGCTTCCCTGAAAGGAACCCCGATATCAGCAGCAATGACAAAATTTTCATTCATGGCTATATGTAAACCTCCACCCCATGTAAAATGAAAATCTTCATCATCTGAAAAATAATTATTCCGGTCAATATGTGCAGGAATACCGGATTTGTCTACATCCGCAAGTTGGATGCTGCGTCCGATATCCATGAATGGGCTGAGAGCCATATACCAGTTTTGTCCGATAAAATTAAAGCGCCAGAATTTGTATCTCAACTCCAGATTTGCAAAAGCAACGGATTCAGATACCAGGCGGTTACGAAGCAGGCCTCGGACGGATTTTGCGCCGCCAAGACCGTCGATGGTGGAAGAAGGCATATAACTGTATACCATATATGGATACATGTAAAAGGGAGCATCTCCCCACACGATACCCTGGTAGCCCAGTCGATAAGCAAAACTTAAATCATTTTTTATGATTGTGAAATACTGCCGGTGTGTCAGTGCAAGTTTACCAAAATTGTATTCGTTGCCAAAAGAATTGAAAAGTACAGCCTCTGTCCAGATTCCCTGCATGGGGTTGGCTTCGTTATCACGTGAGTCGAAAACCAGGCCGGTCTTAAATGAATGATGAAAACCGCCATCGGCTTCATCCTCCTCAATAATCCCCCAGTTTCTGTACTGATCATATAAAGTGGCTGTGTCAGGGAGCATGTTGTCGTCATCCTGACCTTCATTCAGGTGGTCAATATCTACAGTGGAAATATCAACCTTCATGAAATTATATCCCAAAGCCCAGCTTAGATTGTCGTGCAGGAGCCTGCTACTGAAATCTGCCTTAAAGCGTAAAATATTACGTTCATGTTTGTAAAACATTCTCGTTTTGTAGTCTGAACTATTTGTCTCTGCCCAGGAAGGGTTATATACAGCATTGTATCCGTTAAAACCATAAAAATCAACAGCCTGTTCAGGCATGTACAACAAGTCGGCTGTGAGACGAACCCCGGGCAGTAAAAATTCGGAATCGTAAAAAAGGCGAAAAATCCCGGAGCCTTTTGTGTATCTGGATACTTCCGCATAAATGGAATGGTAGTATTTTGGATAAACCTCTCCGTCTCCGTAAAAGTATATGTTGGTCAGGCCGCCGTACTGAAACCCAAGGTCAGAATTGTAGGATACAACCGGCAGAAGGCCAATATTCCAGCCGGTTTTGGTGTCCTTATCTTCCTGGGCTGTCAGGCTAAGTGTCATTGTCAACAGGATAGAAATTGCAAGGTATGTTTTTTTCATGATGATAGTTTTTTGATGCTACTAAGATAAGAAAAAACCAAAACAAGCATATGGGGAGTCAGATATCTCTGTATTTACTGTTTTGTTTGTTTTTCGGACTTCCATATCAGGATGCGCAGATGACTAATCAAAAATGCGCAGATAAATACAGGTGAAAAACATGAGGGGAACTGCCCGGAGATGCAGTACATTAGCCAACATGAAACAAATCGAAAAGCAATGGGATACCTACCAGCAAATCATCAGATGGTTTGAGGCAAAATACAGAAAACAGGAGATCAGCAGGAGCATGTATATTTCACATGTGAGTAAAACATCCCGTATGATGCAGGAAATGATTATCAACTCAAATAAGTAAAAGGCATAACCACATCTATTCCGTGAACATTAAGTCATAAGGGCGTTTGATTTTTTCAGCAAGTTCGGTAGTGCTTAGATTCCGGCTGAATCGAAAGCTTTCATTTCCATCAAAAAAAATCAGTACTGTGGGTACGGCAAATACCCGGTATTGCCCGGCAACTTCGGGCAATTCATGGACATTGACATATAACATTTCCATAAGGGGAAACGATTTCTCCAGCAATTCGGCTATTTTGGGTTTGAGGACTTTGCATACACTACAATCATCATGTGAAAAATACAAGAGTACTGCAGGTTTCTCTGCTATGGTATTTTTCACTTCCTCAAAACTTCTGGCATGCTGATACATAGTTTTCATGTGATGTGTTTCATGTTTTATAACTGCTGAGCACTGAATTTGTTCATGCTTGCAAATTGATTATGTGGAAGTTAAACAGAACGTGATTAAAACAAAAGAAGCGAATCCGGCCGGATTCGCTTCTTCTGAATATCATATTGTTTTAGTCCCGGTTTCTGTTATCGCGTCTGCGTCCGCCTCTGTTGTTGTCGCGGTTGTCACGACGTTTGTCGTTTCTGTCTTCCCTTTTGGGCGGTTCTGTGTAACCTTCGGGTTTGTCAATGAGTGCCTTGCGGGAAAGTTTGATTTTTCCGGAGCGAGGATCAATACCAATGACTTTAACTTTGATGTTCTGTCCTTCTTTGAGAACATCTTCAACCGAATTTACACGTTTCCAGTCAAGCTCGGAAATATGTAACAGACCGTCTTTGCCGGGGAGGATTTCTACAAATGCTCCGTATGAGGTAAGTGTTTTCACCTTACCATCGTATATTTTTCCTTCTTCGGGTACTTCTACAATGGCGTTGATTCGCCTCATGGCATCACGGATATTTTCTTTGTTATCGGCAAATACTTCAACCCTTCCCTGGTTATCATCTTCCTCAATGGTGATGATGGTGTCGGTTTCAAGCTGAAGTTCCTGAATGATTTTTCCACCCGGGCCAATAACAGAACCAATCATATCTTTGGGGATATTGATGGATTCAATATGTGGTGCGTGTGATTTGTATTCATCACGTGGGGTGGCAATTGTTTCTTCCATTTTGTTCAGGATATGCAATCTGCCTTCTTTTGCCTGTTCAAGTGCTTTTGCCAGTACCTCGTATGATAGTCCTTCTACTTTGATATCCATCTGGGTAGCTGTGATACCATCTCTTGTGCCTGTTACTTTGAAGTCCATATCACCAAGGTGGTCTTCGTCTCCCAGGATATCGCTGAGGATGGCATGCTTGTCTGATTTTACATCAGATATCATACCCATGGCAATACCGGAAACCGGTTTTTTGATTTTTACACCGGCATCCATCAGCGCAAGGGTGCCTGCACATACTGTCGCCATTGATGATGATCCGTTGGATTCAAGAATGTCTGAAACAATTCTGAGTGTATATGGGAAATCAGCATCTTTGGCAGGGACAATAGGTAAAAGTGCTCTGTAAGCAAGGTTTCCGTGTCCAACTTCCCGGCGTGATGTTCCTCTCATTGGGCGGGCATCTCCGGTTGAAAAGGGTGGAAAGTTATAATGTAAAAGGAAGTTTTCATATCCTTTAAACATGACATCATCTACAAGCTTTTCATCCAGTTTTGTACCCAGAGTAACTGTTGTCAGTGACTGCGTCTCACCCCTGGTGAAAATAGCTGAGCCATGTGCGGTCGGGAGTGCGTCAATTTCACACCAGATGGGACGAATCTCATCGGTTTTCCGTCCGTCGAGACGAATCTTTTCTGTAAGTACTACCTCACGAATGGCTTCTTTCTGGATATCGTGGAAATATTTTTTGATCAGATTTGTATTTACCTCTTCATCGTTCTCGTCATATCTTTCCATGAATTCATCATGAACAGCGCTGAACAATTCTGATCTTTTGTGTTTGTCAGCCAGCCCCTCTTTGGCAATGTCGTAACATTTTTGGTATGCGGCATCATAAAGCTCTTTGTACAGGGCTTCATCAGATTCAGGCTCGGGCAATTCACGTTTTTCGGTTTTGCCCGCCATTTTTTCCAGCTCCTTCTGAGCAGCACACTGATCTTTAATGGTGTTGTGGGCTGCTTTGATAAGATCCAGCATTTCACTTTCCTGCACCTCTTTCATCTCACCTTCCACCATCATGATATTGTCCTGGGTAGCAGCAACAATTAGGTCGATGTCAGCATCCTCATTCTGATCATGCATGGGGTTGATGACAATTTCTCCCTTGATTCTGGATACCCTCACCTCAGACATAGGTCCATGGAATGGTAAATCAGAAACTGCAATAGCAGATGATGCTGCCAGTCCGGCAAGTGCATCGGGTTTGTCATTTTTGTCTACAGAAATCAAATTGATTGTAACAAAAACCTCAAAATGAAAATTGTCCGGAAACAGCGGTCTGATGGCACGGTCAATTAGACGTGATACCAGTATTTCGTGGTTGGATGGTCGTCCTTCCCTTTTCAGAAAACCGCCTGGAAATCGACCCGCAGCGGCATAATTTTCACGATAATCCACCGATAAGGGCAGAAAATCCACATCTTCTTTTGGTTCTTTGGATGCTGTAACGGTGGCCAGTAACATGGTCTTACCCATTTTTACTACCGCTGCACCCGTGGCTTGTTTAGCCAGTTTCCCGGTGGTAATCTCAATTTCCCTGTTATCGGGCAACCGGGTAATGGTTTTTAATTCGTTGTACATTTTCATATCTTCATTTATACTAAAAAGAGGCAGTAGATGCCTCTCTTGTTATGCTGATTATTTTCTTAATCCGAGTTCCTTAATAATGGCACGGTAGCGTGTAATATCCCTGTCTTTTAAATAATTTAACAGACGACGCCTTTTTCCTACAAGACTCAACAATGCGCGTTGGGTACTAAAGTCTTTTTTGTTTTTTTTCAGATGTTCTGTCAGATGTTTGATACGGTAAGTAAACAATGCGATCTGGCTTTCTGCTGAGCCGGTATCTTCGTTAGACTTCCCGTACTTACTAAAGATTTCACTTTTCTTTTCTGAATCTAAATAGTTTTTCATAATGTTTTTACTAAATGTTAAATAATTACAATAATGTATTAAGCCTGCAAAATTAGAGAAATTATGTGAATTAACAAAACCATTGTGAAATTTGGAATTTAATCAACACCAATGGGTTCTGTCAGATCTTTGACAGATTTAATGATCGTCAGAAGAATGCCCGTTGCCAGCAAAATGGTCCCGGGTAACATCAGCCAGAGACAATGGCTCTGAGCCTCACCTGCAGATGCTGTGCCAATATAGGTCATGGCCCTGATAAAAAGGGAAATTGCATAGAGAACCAAACCAATCCCAAGCAACCATGATATGGTGATTCTCAATTGAGTGTTTCCGTTCAGACGAATCAATAAAAACATGAGCACAAGTACCATTATTCCCAAAACCATTGGCTCAAGTGCTGCATGTACAAATAAATCTGTACCAATTGCAGATTTGTCAATCAGGGTCTGGATGAATTCCGGATGTGTAAGATTTCCCGCAATGGCAATGTTCTCCTTGATTTTTGCAGAAATCAGATCGGGAAACAAACGCAATAAAAACAAAAGGCCCGACCCCCATAATATGTTAAGCAAAGCCATAAGGATGCCACCACGTAGGGCACGTAATCTATAAATAGTTCTTAGTTTATCCATTTTCTACTGGTTATATCATTAAAATGGCGCAACTAAGATATTAAATTATTATGTATAACAAAAATATTTTTTAAAATGGTGGTTTTGCAGTCAGTATGCCGCAGGTAACGATGCTTTTTACAAAAATTTCCTTTGTAAATATGTGATATCTGTTGCCAGGAATGACGAATTATGTGTATTTGCCGGATTTTAATGTCAATTTATTAGAACAGTATTTGTCATTTCGTGTTCTTTAATCAGTATTGTAATTTAGACAAAGTCGAAATTGAGGAAGTGCTATCGGCATTTCAAATGTTTTGTTTATCTTTCTCAATTAAGAAAGAAAAACAGCTATGAGTTTTTTGAAACATTTTTATCCCCCGGAAAACTGGCGATTGCCTGTAATAATATCTTTGGGTATTGTTGTAGGCCTGGCTGCATTTCTGTTTCATATCTCACGTGCCTCATCCTATTTGTCCGAAGATTCTGAAACCTGTATTAATTGCCATGTGATGGTACCACAGTATTACAGCTGGGCACACAGCTCCCACAGAGAATTTGCTACCTGTAATGACTGCCATGTACCTCATGACAATTTTTTCAAACACTATTATTTCAAAGCAAAGGATGGCTTGAGGCATTCAACAATATTTACTCTGCGTACAGAGCCACATAGTATTTTTATCAAAGAAGAAGGTGAACAGGCTGTACACGATAATTGTATCCGCTGTCATACCGAGTTAATTGAAAATGGTACGCTTGCCAGCACAAATCCGGAAATGGTGCAGAACAGAAAAGATCGTACCTGCTGGGATTGTCATCAGGATGTGCCGCATGGTAAGGTGAGAAGCTTGTCTTCAACACCCAACGCATTGGTTCCCTTGCCGGAAAGCCCTGTACCGGAATGGTTGAGAAGAGCAAAAAAGAAAGATAACTAAAATGTAATTATATGAAACCAATTCGTCAACTTGTAAAGGAAAAACCCTGGCTGGGATGGGCCATTTTTTTTGCCACCATTGTGATCGTTTTTCTGTTGGGATTGCTTGCATCTTCCGTTATTGAAAGACGGGAAGAAGCTGTTTTTGCTTATACCCCGCAGGTAGAGCACTCTCAGTATGAACCCAGAAACGAAGTATGGGGCAAAAATTTTCCGCAACAATATGAGCGTTACCTTGCCACCAGCGATACAACATTCAAATCCAAATACAACGGAAACGCATGGGTTGATATGCTGGAAGAAACACCTGAAATGGTTGTCCTGTGGGCAGGTTATGGCTTTTCCAAAGAATATAATCAGGGAAGAGGTCATTATTATGCGATAGAGGACATTAGAAATATCCTGCGGACCGGAGCACCGGTTGACGGTAAAGAGAGCCCGATGCCAAATACCTGCTGGACCTGTAAATCACCGGATGTGCCACGTGTTATGGAGGAAGTCGGTGTTGCTGAATTTTACAAAGGAAGCTGGGAAACCAGAGGCCATCAAATTGTGAATCCAATTGGCTGTGCCGATTGCCACGATGCTGATGACATGAATCTCAGGATTTCGCGACCGGCCCTTACAGAAGCTTTTGAAAACAGAGGCATGGATATCAGTGAAGCTACGCATCAGGAAATGAGAAGCCTTGTCTGCGCTCAGTGTCATGTTGAGTATTATTTTAAGGGTGAAGACAATTATCTGACATTCCCGTGGGAAGATGGTATGACCGTCGAAGATATGGAAGCTTATTATGACAGGTTGCAGTTTTCCGACTGGACGCACAGCATCTCCAAAGCCCCCATGCTCAAAGCTCAGCATCCGGATTATGAACTATTTATGACCGGAATTCATGCAGAACGCGGACTGGCTTGTGCCGATTGTCATATGCCTTTTATGAATGAAGGCGGACAGAAATATTCCGACCACAAAGTGCAAAGCCCCCTTGCCTATATTAACCGCACCTGCCAGGTTTGCCATCGGGAAGATGAGAAAGACCTGTTTGAAAATGTCTATGAACGGCAGGATAAAATTAAGGAAAGCAGAGACCAGTTGGAAACAATTCTTGTTCAGGCTCACGTTGATGCCGGAAAAGCCTGGGAGATAGGAGCAAACGAAGATGAAATGCAGGATATTCTTTGGGATATCCGCAATGCTCAGTGGCGCTGGGATTTTGTGGCCGCATCACATGGCGCTTCTTTCCACTCCCCGATAGAATGCAGCCGTATTCTGGCAAGTGGTATCAACCTGGCAATGGAAGCACGTATCGAGTTATCACGCATTTTTGCCAAATATGATTTTAACAATGAAGTTCCTTATCCGGATATCGAAACCAAAGCCAAAGCTCAGGAATTTGTCGGATTGGATATGGACAAGCTCAACAGCGAAAAAGAAAAATTCCTTGAAACAGTGGTTCCCCAGTGGGTGAAGAAAGCCAAAGAGCGGGAAGCACAATATGAATATACGAAACTTTGAATGTAGAGCTGTGTTTTTGTATGAATGAATGAGAATTTGTTGCTTGCAGGATGGGAAAGATGAAACTGAACTATGTGAAAGGATTTGTTGTGGTACTGCTCGTGCTGCTTGCAGGTATGTTGATGGATGCTTTGTTTTTGCCCCTGGGAAGAATGTTGCCCCCGTGGCCGGGCAATGCCATTATTGCTCTGATACTTCTGCTTTTGATCATTATAACAGGAATAATCATCAGAAAACACAAAAGTTTTCATTTCATCAGTTCTTCTTATGCTGCTGTACCTGCACTCTGCCTGTTTACACTTCTGGTTATCCTGATGGGCCTTATTCCACAATACAATACCGAACATGCAGATTTTCTTAATCAGGTAAAATATTCCTGGAGCATGTATCTTGCCGGTATTCTCCTGCTTGTGATCTTGCTCTTTAGTACAGCAAAACGTATGAACAGGTTTGGTACAGGTAGCATTACCTTTGTTCTGAATCATCTCGGTATTGTTGTTATTCTCATCGCCGGAGGTGCCGGCCATACAGATCATAAACAATACAGCATGACTCTTCAACAAGGGGTGCCTGTCTGGTATGCTTTCGACAAAAACGGCAATCGGCATGACCTGAATTTTGCCCTCGAAATGCAAAAGTTTTCACTGGAATACCACAATCCTCTGCTAAAAATTGCCTCCCCGGATGATAAAACCCTTAGCCTGACTGAAATCAGTCAGGAATCAGAAGGAAAAAAGATTGTGTACAAACAGTACAGCCTGATCATTGAAGAATTCATCCCCGAAGCTTCCAAACTTGGTGACAAATATGTATCTTTTGAGTCAATGGCCTCTGTTTCCGCTGTGAGAATCAGCTTGATTGAAGGAAAAGATACACTCCGGAACTCGGTTTGGGCAGGAACTGCCAGCAAAATGTTTCCGGAAAAAGTCATCACCACGGAAAACGGCATGAAAATACGGCTTAATCCACCCATGCCAAAGCAATACACCACCTATGCGCGGCTTTATACTAAGGATGATTCTGCAAAGAATGTTCGTATCAGTGTCAATGCCCCGGCTACTGTCAACGGCTGGAAAATGTATCAGCAGTCATATGATGAATCAAAAGGCAAATATTCGGATATTTCTGTCATCTCTCTTGTAAAAGACCCCTGGCTACCTGTCATGTATTTTGGAATATTTCTCCTTTTGGCCGGAGTGATTATCTTATTTATTACCGGAAAACAAAAACAATCTCGGCATGAGTGAACTTAGTTTACATGAAAGTCTGGTAATCATTGCTTTGCTCGTTTTTCTGCTGGCATTTGTTTTCAGCTTGTATCAAAACAAAAAAAGCAGACATTTTCGCTGGTCTGAAATTTTCAATGCAATGGCTGTACTGACTATGGCTGGTATACTCGCTTTTCTTTGGGTACGTTTTGAGCGGCCACCTATGCGAAGTATCGGTGAAACACGTCTGTGGTATGCTTTTTTCCTGCCTTTGCTTGGCGGCATTACTTATCGCCTGTGGAAATACCGCTGGTTTTTATCATACAGCCTGCTGATGGGTATGGTATTTTTGCTCATCAATTTACTGAAGCCGGAAATTTTTGTGAAACATCTTCCGCCGGCTTTGCAGTCTGCATGGTTTGTACCTCATGTTGTTGTTTATATCCTTGGTTATAGTCTTTTGGCAGCATCTGCCATTATTTCGCTATACCATCTGCTGAAACCCGGCAAAAATATTGATAGCCAAATACCGGACAGGGCTGATAAAATGGTTTATTCCGGTTTCACCATGATAAGCCTGGGCTTGATTTTTGGAGCACTCTGGGCCAAAGTAGCCTGGGGCAATTACTGGTCCTGGGACCCCAAAGAAACCTGGGCACTGATTACCTGGCTGGTATATCTCATCTATATTCATTACCGCCTTCGTAGTGCAGGCCGCGCTCATGACCGTAAAGCAATGATCTTTCTGGTTTTTGCTTTCCTGATAATGCTTCTTGCCTGGATGGGTATGAAATTTATACCCGCTGCACAGAGCAGCATTCATATGTATGGTTGATAAAAAAACAGAGCCGCTGAATTCAACGGCTCTGTAATATGTAATACCAGTACTGTTAGATTGTTCTTCCGGGATACACTTTCAGTGCGGCCTCCAGACTGTCCATTGCATTTTTCAGATCATCCCTGTTCAATACATAAGCGATGCGGACTTCCTTTTTACCCAGGCCGGGTGTTGAATAAAAACCAGAAGCAGGAGCAACCATTACTGTTTGCTTGTGATGATCAAATTCTTCAAGAAGCCATTGAGCAAACAGGTCGGAATCTGTTACCGGTAAACTGACTACCGTATAAAATGCACCTTTGGGTTTTGGACAAGTGACACCTTCCATATCATTCAGGCGTTTTACCATATAGTCCCTGCGTTCAATATATTCCCGATACACTTCATCAAAATAATCAACCGGAGTTTCAATGGCAGCTTCTCCTGCGACCTGTCCAAGGTATGGTGGACATAAACGTGCCTGTGCAAATTTTAAGGCAGCTGCAATAACTGCTTTGTTTTTGCTCACCATGCAACCAACCCGTATGCCGCACATACTGTACCGCTTGGATACCGAATCCATCATGATTACATGATCTTCAAGGCCCTGCAGATGCATGGCAGAAAAATGAGTGTGTCCATCGTAACAAAACTCACGGTAAACCTCATCTGAGTACAAATACAAATCGTATTTCTTTACCAGTTTTGCCAGACCTTTGAGTTCCTCTTCCGAATACAGGTATCCTGTGGGATTATTCGGGTTACAGATTACAATGCCTTTGGTCTTTTCTGTGATGAGCTTTTCAAACTCCTCAATGGGTGGCAGGGCAAAATCATTCTCTATGCTTGATGTGATCGGTTTTACTTTAACTCCGGCTGTGGCTGCAAAACCATTGTAATTGGCATAAAAGGGTTCGGGAATAATAACTTCATCACCCTGGTCCATGGTAGACATAAATGCAAATGTGATGGCCTCGGAACCTCCGGTGGTGATCAGCATATCGTTATGATCAACATCAATATTAACACCCTTGTAATAGCCTGCCAGTTTTCTTCGGTATGACTCCATACCGGCGGAGTGGCTGTACGGCCATACTTCATCTGCCAGATTTTTGATGGCATCTCTGGCAATCTGAGGTGTGGGAATATCGGGTTGCCCGATGTTTAAATGATATACTTTTTTTCCCTGGCGTTTTGCTTCTTCAGCATAGGGGACCAGGCGACGGATTGGTGATTCAGGCATTGCCTGAGCTTTCATTGATATTTTTGGCATATTATTATGAGTTTTATTGTTTGTATTTCTTTTTCCAGTGTTCATAAGCATCATCTCCCGGATCCGGTGGAATTACCTTTCCCGAAATATTGAGCTTCACCGGAGCTGCTTTTTCATTTGTGAATACAAAAACAGATTTTTGAAATTTGCCGGTTATGCTTGTATCATAACTGATGCTGATAGATGCTTTTTCTCCGGGTCCGACAGGCTCCTCACTCCAGTCCACCGGTGTGCAACCGCACTTTGCCCTGACATTTGTTATCACAATGTTTTCGTCTGAAATATTTTTCAGGGAGAATTCGTATTCTGCGGTTTCCAGATAGGACAGTCTGCCAAAATTGTGAGAATCTGATTTGGCAATGAGCCCCGGCTTGTCTTCTGCCTGACGCTGTGCAACAGATATTCCCGTACTCAGGAGGATTACAATCGCTATGTTGATCAAGTACTTCATATCAAAGGATAAAGGTATCAAATCTTTATGAGAATGCTGAATGAACTACTGCTATTGTACAGCATCTTTTTTCCCGAAACAGTACAAATATCCATCCCGGCTTGAAATATACAGCTTTCCGTTTAAAAGTACCGGTGTAGATTCAAATCCTCCTTCATGTTTGGCTATCAGCTCAACATGGCATGATTTATCATATGTAAAAAGATGAATACCATGATAAGTAGCTGCGATGATTTTGTTTTCTGTTATGATAGGAGTGGAGATGGTAGGTCCGACTTTGTGTTTGCTGATGAGTTGAGGTGTTGGATAATGCCTTTTTTCCATTGGGCCAGGTACAGAGTCTCCTGTGGTGAATTCGTGATCTACCACATAAAGGTAGCCGTCAAGACCCGTAAAAACTGCCAGCTTCTGCTCATCTTCATTTTTGTAGTAATCGTTGACAGCGGGTGAGCCTAAAATGCCACCATCCCAGTGGACAAAGCTGGTGTCTTGTGTTGGGAAAAACCATACGACTGCAGAATCCGGAGTTTGACGCGGATCAATTTTGAATACACCGCCTTGTCCGGGTATATATTGTTTTTCCAAACTCACAAGAAGACAGGAATCACTTGTTACCGGAGGCGTACCATCCATATCACCGCCTGTATAAAAACCCCAGTCAATACTGTCAGCTTTAATATTGTATCCGTATAGCCAGCCGGTCCCGGAGCACATATACAGGTAATCATTGAAATATGTTGGTGAGCCTTCCAGTATAACATTATTCCGGTGCTTGTCAGCATCAGCTTCTGCGTATGTTTTGATGTGGGATATTTCCTCCGGAACTGCTGTGCCGTTGTTGTCAGTTGTGCAGTCCGGTTGCGGATCAGCTATCAGCAGATATCCGTTTTCCAGGGGAGCGTACATGGTGTCTCTGATGACAAGCGGGGAGGCATCAACATCCCGGCTGTAGGAGCGGCTGCGTTTTACACTATGCTTCCATACAGCTTTTCCGGTGATGAAATCTATGGCGCGCAATGAATATACCTCATCGGAGTAGATGCTGTTGTGATTGCCCCGCCGGGAACCCTGCAATATAAGATGCCTGTGCTTGTTCCAGTTGTAAGCGTTTTCCCAGATTGTCGGACTGGCTTTTAGTACATCATCAAATTTGTAGTCCCATATTTTATCACCGGTTTCTGCATTCAGCTTATACAGTTTTTGTCCGAATGAGGGCTGAATCAAATACCAGATGCTGTCGTGCCTAATGGTAGCTGCCTGACAGGTCCAGCCACCGCCGTACCAGGTTAAGAATTTGCCTCCTGCCCTGGGATTGGCAGTATGGCCTTTACCCAGATGAAAACGCCATATAATGTCCAGAGCATCCGGGGCCTTGTTTCCGTAAAAATTTCTGTTTTCATTGCCCAGATAGGTACCTGACATAATCTCAATTTCAGGTATTGGTTCTGTGAAGCTGCTGTTTTCCTGAGAAATCAGTTCAAGGCTTAAAAAACACAAAAGAAATATTATGAGCCAGGGGTTCATTAATCAAAAGATTTGCCGGGAATTTGTGCCATCTGCAACAGGTCATCGTACTGATCGGCATTGATATCCAGATAGTAATATAAAGGATTGATCGAATTACCATCCCGGCGGATTTCGTAATGCAGATGAGGTCCTGTAGATAATCCTGTATTGCCTACCGTTCCGATTTGTTCCCCTCTTTTTATTTTTTGTCCACGCCGAACTGATATTTCGTTAAGATGGGCATATCGCGTCGATAAGCCGTCAACACCATGGTCTATCACAACCAGATTTCCATATCCGCGCCTGGAGCGACTGTGATCCACCCTTACAACAGTTCCGCCACCGGATGCATAAACAGGAGTGCCCGTGGGTGCTGTCAGGTCTATACCATCATGTTTTCTGTACACGCGGAGTATTGGATGCAGGCGCATACCGTAATATGAACCGATGCGTGTCAGGTCATTGTTGTGTATTGGCTGAATGATGGGCAAGTGTTTGATGCGATGTGTCTCATCACGCAAAACAGAAGATATCTCATTGAAGGATTGTTCCTGAATGTTCAGTTTCTTGCCCAATTGATCAATGCGCTGGGCGGTTTTTATTACCAGATCCGAGTTTTCCCTGCCCTTAAGGTTTGCATAGCGATCTGTTCCTCCAAAACCTGAACTCCTTACCTGCTCGGGTATGGTGTCCATTTGGTAAATGGTTCGGTACAATTCATTATCGTAACGGGCAATTCGCTCAAGATCAGCATTAACCGATTCAAGTTTTTCATTGATGACTTCCAGATTCTCCGAAAGAAATTGATTTTCATTTTTCAGTTTCTTTTCGCTAGGCGTTTCAAATAACTGCAGATAAACAAGCAGGAATACAGCACCGAAAAAGATTGATCCCGCCAGATAGGGTAATGATTTCTTGAAATAATATTTGAATCCTCTGTTAACTTCTTCGTACTGAAGCGTTTGTGGATTGTATTTGAATTTATTTCCAGCCATAATATGTCTTCAAAAATCTTTTTCTACACAAAAATCTTTTCGTCTGTGATGCAAATTTAATCTTTTGCTGCTTTTATGCAAGTTATTAACAATAAAAATGCGCAAATTATGAACCTCCGCTTGTTAATACTTTGTTTTTGTGAGATTTTCATGAATGAATGAGCAATGAGCAGGAAAACAGGTATGTTGATTTTTCTGCCTATTTTAATGCGAGTCCTGCAGGTTTCCTGCCTGCATTTTCTATCAGAGCATTGTATTGGGCTGCTCCGATTTGCATACTGTATTTGGCGGGGTTGACCTGTTTTTCGTCAATCCGGATTTCATAATGCAGATGCGGAGCTGTGGACCTGCCGGTATTTCCGACTGTCCCAATCATTTCTCCGCGCTCTACTGTCTGACCTTCCTTTACATCTATATCAGATAAATGAGCATATAATGTACTGATTCCATTGATGCCGTGATCAATAATGATGTGTTTTCCGTATCCGCTGTACTTTGTGCCGGAAAATATAACAGTGCCTGCCCCCGGGGCATATACCGGTTTGCCTGCAAGGACAGAGAAGTCAACACCCGTGTGAAACTGAAGCTTGCCCGTAAATGGGCTTGATCTGTATCCGAATGTCGAACTCTGACGTATCAGGTCGTCATTGTGAACGGGAGTGATTACAGGAAGCCTGCGTAGACGCTCGGATTCTGCAGCAAGGGTCTCGGACAATTCCACAAATGACATGTTCTGCACTTCCAGTCTGTTGTTGAGAATGTCTAGTTTGTCCAGAACATCGATGATAAGGTCTGAGTGCTCCCTGCCTGCCAATTTATCATACCGTCGGGTACCTCCATAACCGGCTTTGCGTATCCTTTCGGGAATGCTGTCCATGTCTGCTATAACACGGTACTCGTAATTATCATTGCCGGCTATTTTATTCAGATTGTTGTCATAAAATTTCAGGCTGTCATGTATCATTTCCAGACTCTGGCTTAAGGCTGCTTTTTCTTTCCTTAGCCTTCTCTCTGCAGGAGTTTCGGCCAAACTCATAAAAAGGATAAAAAAGATGAATCCCAGGCCTGATGACAAAAGCAGGCCGGGCAGAAACTTCCTGACAAACCTGCAAATGCGGCAGGAATGTCTTTCAAAGCGCATAGATTTGGGATTATATTTAACTATGGGTTTTGCCATATGTTATTCTTTTGGTTAAAATTATTTCTTTTCAAAAGCGGGCGCAAAATTACAGAAAAACTGTACATTTGCAAGCCAATAACAAGAAATGATTAATAATAAAGCATTGATAATATGACATCTAAACAAATCAGGCAAGCATTTTTGGACTATTTCAGCGAACATGGACATACTGTGGTGCCTTCTGCGCCAATGGTACTCAAGAATGATCCAACTCTCATGTTTACCAATGCAGGGATGAATCAGTTTAAAGAAGTTTTTCTGGGAAATAAAAAGCCAGCAGCAGACAGAGTATGCGATTCCCAAAAATGCCTGAGGGTGTCAGGAAAACATAATGATCTGGAAGAAGTCGGACATGATACTTACCATCACACTATGTTCGAAATGCTCGGTAACTGGTCTTTTGGCGATTACTTTAAAAAGGAAGCAATCAATATGGCCTGGGAACTTTTGACCCGGAAATTTGAAATAGATAAAGACCGCCTGTATGTGACTATTTTTGAAGGTGATGAGCAGGATGGCCTTCTGCCTGATAGTGAAGCCGGTAAATTCTGGAAGGCACATGTACCTGAAGAACGCATTCTGCCCGGCAATAAAAAAGACAATTTCTGGGAGATGGGAGAAACCGGCCCCTGTGGTCCTTGCTCTGAAATACATGTGGATATCCGTTCTGAAAAAGAACGAAAAAATGTTGACGGTGCTGATTTGGTCAATAAAGACCATCCGCAAGTTGTGGAAATATGGAATCTGGTCTTTATTCAGTATAACAGAAAAGCTGACAAAACACTGGAAGCTCTTCCGCAAAAACACGTGGATACCGGAATGGGATTTGAGCGCTTGTGCATGGTAATGCAGGATAAACAATCAAATTACGATACCGACCTTTTTCAGCCAATGATTCAGAAACTGGCTGTCATGTCTGCCAATGAATATGGTAAGAAGAAAAAAATTGACATTGCCATGCGTGTGGTGGCCGATCATGTCAGGGCGGTAAGTTTTGCCATTGCTGACGGGCAGCTTCCATCCAATGTGAAAGCAGGATATGTCATTCGAAGGATCCTGCGCAGAGCTGTCAGATACGGCTATTCTTTCCTTGGCTTTCGTGAAGCCTTCATGTTTGAACTGGTGCCTGTCCTGATTGAGACAATGGGCGATGCATATCCCGAATTGAATACTCAGGGCAAACTGATCGCAAAAGTGATGAAAGAAGAAGAAAATGCTTTCTTCAGAACACTTTCCAAAGGCATGGATATGCTGGATAAAATTGTAAAAGAAACCCTGGACAGTGATTATCGGATTATCTCGGGTAAAGATGCATTTGCCCTGTACGATACGTATGGCTTCCCTTTTGACCTTACTGATTTGGTAGCCAGAGAATACGACCTGGTTGTGAACCGCAAGGAGTTTGATGAGGCCATGGGCAAACAAAAAGAACGCGGCCGCAGCGATGCCAAAACTGATACTGGCGACTGGGTTGTACTCAAAGAAGATGATGTTGAAGAGTTTATTGGCTATGACCAACTCGAAGCTGATGTTGTTATTACCAGGTACCGTGAGGTGAAACAAAAAAAAGGCAGTATCTTTCAACTTGTTTTCAATATTACACCCTTTTACGCTGAAAGTGGTGGACAGGTTGGAGACAGAGGCTTTATATCCAACGAGAACGAGCGTATTGATATCATCGATACACTGAATGAAAACAACCTGATTGTTCATATTACCAAAAGGTTGCCTGAAAATCCCGAAGGTGAATTTGTGGCAAAAGTGGATGAAAAAGCCCGACACAGTGCAGCTAGACATCATACGGCAACACATTTGATGCACCGGGCACTCAGGGATGTTCTGGGTAAACATGTTGAGCAAAAAGGTTCATTGGTGCATCCCGATTATCTGCGGTTTGACTTTTCCCATTTTGAAAAACTTTCTGATGAAGAAGTTCGGCGTGTGGAAAATCGTGTAAACGACAATATCCGGCAAAACTATGCAGTTGAAGAACACCGCGCCATCCCGCTGGATGATGCAAAGGAAATGGGAGCAATGTCTCTGTTCGGAGAGAAATACGGAGATCTTGTAAGGGTGGTGAGATTCAGTGACTCCATAGAGCTCTGTGGTGGCACACATGCAAGCGCTACGGGTGAACTTGGTTTTTTCAAAATCATTATGGAAACTTCCGTGGCTGCCGGTATCAGAAGGATTGAAGCGCTGGTGGGCAAGCCTGCCGAAGATTTTGTGATGAAACAGGACGATACCCTGAAATCAATTCAGGCCAGATTTAAAAATGCTAAAGATATCACTCAGGCCGTGGAAAACAGCCTGAAAGAGCAGAATAAAATGCAGAAGGAACTGAAAGCATTGCAGAAAGCCATGACCAACCAACTCGTCTCAGAACTTGAAAAACAAGCTGTGAAAGTTGGCGATTATCAGTTGATTGCTGCTCAGGTGGATGCCGGAAACCCGGATATGCTCAAGGATATGGCTTTTCGTTTCAGAAACAAGGGAAATGTGATCGTCGCGCTGGCAGCCAACGTAAAAGGTAAACCCAATATGGTGGTGATGATACCGGATGAACTGACAAAGGAAACAGATATGAATGCCGGTAATATTATCAGGGAAGCAGCCAGAGAATTTAAAGGCGGAGGTGGTGGTCAGGCTTTCTTCGCTACAGCAGGAGGTGCTGATGCCGGTGGAATTGATGCCGCCCTGTCTTCGGTCAGAAAACAAATAGAATCCAGGCTGAAAAAATAAACAGTTGATATTCCTGAAATAAACTACAGACAAAGACTGCATTGCCAGTCTTTGTCTGTTTTGTAACCTACAATTTTTGTTTCAGCTCTTCTATGTCTTTTTGCATGTTGGCAATCGCCTGGTGCATTTCAATGTCCGGAGGGAGCGCCTCGGGCATATCAGGACTTATGTAATGAACAAATTTCCAGATTTCCTTTACCTCTTCTGCTTTGATACTGTATGCTTCATATTCCGGATTCAGAGAGTGCAGCACTATTTCTTTTTTTGACTTTAGCTGATTTTCAAGTATCTTAAAAACAATGCCGTCATTCAGGGTGAGCACTATCACCGCGTCTCCGTCTTTCAGGGCCAGCCAGTTTTGTACATATTCTCCGGTTACCCAGGCACCCTCTGGTATTGGCAACATGGAATCACCGCTTATCTGAAATGTTCTGTATGTGCGGTCACCCGACAGAAAAGGCAGGTTGAAACTTGGCAATTCCCGGATAAAATCAGGATCAGCATAACCACGTGTGTATCCTGCCTTGGCCTTGTCATTGACCAATTCTATGTTTTCTTTGTTCTCCTCATTCACCGTGTGGCTCAGGATACGGAGATTGCTCCCCCTGATATATGCTTCTGAACCGGCTTCAAGCATCTGAATGTCCCGCTCCGATAATTTCCTGAGATCCTCACGGAGCAAAACATCTGCCGGAATTCTGAAATAATCTGAAAATTTTATCAGCGTACGTAAATCCGGTTCGGCTACTTTGTTCTCATAACCACTGAGTGTGGAGCGTTTTAAATCCAGTTCCTGTGCCAGTTCATCCTGTGTACGTTTTTTGCGTTTCCTGAGAAAACGAATATTGTCGGTAAAATTCATAGCTATTTAGTAAATTATATATTTCAATGATTAAATATAAGTCAAAAAAGTGATTAAAAACAAGGAAATCTTAAGTTATATTTAAAATTTATATTTATCATGGTTTTACCATCAGAATTCTGTATTTTTGTGCGAGTAAATTTCATGAAAAACTATCTGAAAATACTGTTTACGGGCATATTCATTGTCTTATTGCTTCCTGTGAACGCCCAGAAAGTAGGGCTGGTACTCAGTGGAGGAGGGGCAAAAGGCATGGCTCATATCGGTGTGATACAGGCCCTGGAGGATAACAACATTCCAATTGATTATATTACAGGTACCAGCATAGGTGCTATCGTCGGCAGTCTTTATGCCATGGGTTATACACCTGCTGAAATGATGCAACTGTTCAAGAGTAAACAGTTTAATGACTGGTATCATGGCTAC
>JBNJGS010000050.1:0-21077 GCA_051747965.1 Bacteroidota bacterium | reverse complement strand
AAATCAACAGGTATTAACCAGAAAAAAACAAAGATTATGAAAAAGATATCATTTATCATATTAGGACTTTTGATCAGTCTGGGAGCTCTGGCACAGGATGTACGCTTTTCCCAGCCCTATTCTGCACCACTCAAGGTCAATCCGGCCACAATGGGTGCAGACGACAACATTAATTTTAAACTCAATTACCGTTCACAGTGGACAGGCATAGATGATGGCTACTCGACAGCAGCTTTCACGTTTATGTCACCTGTTTACAAACAAGGCAACGGAAACAACCTCAGCGTTGGTGTATTTGCCATGAACGATATGGCAGGTGCTTTCAGCCACATCGAAGGTATGCTGGCTGTTGCTTATAACCTTAGACTCAGCGAAAGTGGACACTTCTTTACTACCTCAATTTACGGAGGGTTCAACCAGAAATACCTGGATACTGAAGGCCTGACTTTTGATGATCAGTATGAAGTTGGCAACTATTCCGCCAGCAACCAGACCAGCGAAATCGTGATGAACGAATCGGCAACGTATATTGATGCTGGTTTTGGCCTGATGTGGTTTTATCAGCCCGACGGAGAATCAAACATCAATGCTTACGCAGGATTCTCAGCTTTCCATGTGAATTCACCAAATGAAAGCCTGCTGGAGGATGATGGAAGCCTTTTCCCCAAATATTCCAGCCAGGCGGGAATAAAAATTATGCCTGAAGGAAGTCAGCTGAGCTTCACTCCCAACCTGATTGGAACATCCCAAAACGGTATTTATGAGCTTGCCAGTGGTATGTACGCTGATTACGACATCAATGATGATTTTAAAGCACGCATTGGAGCCTGGTACAGAGCCCAGAACAGTCTTGCTTTTGTCGTTGGTTTTGAATACGCCCATATATACCTGGGTTACAGCTATGATCTGCCTTCCGGTGGAATAAGTAATCTGGCAACAGGTGCAAATACCCATGAAATAAGCCTATCGTATTATTTCAATTCAGATGCCAATAGTCGTAAAATGTTTTAAAACCCACTGCATATGAACTTTATCAGATATTTAATAATTCTATTGCCCCTCAGCATGATAAGCTTCCTGCCTGTTAAAGCGCAGCTGACCATACAGGATGCGCTGACTGACCAGGAACTGGTACAGCAGGTCTTGCTTGGTGATGGTGTGCAGGTGTACAACATTACCTCGACCGGAGCCGATCAGGCCATCGGGTCGTTTTCCACCCTGCCTTCAGGCATACCTGAAGTACCAATGGATGCCGGCATCATCATGTCAACCGGAGATATTTTCGATGCCACCGGCCCCAACAATTCAGGGAGCACATCCACCAACAACGGTGAACCGGGAGATGCAGACATTACCAACATCCTTGGTGGTACAACTACAAATGATGCTGCCGTGATTGAATTTGATTTCAAATCCCCGGCGGATACCGTTCGTTTTAACTACCTGTTTGCATCGGAAGAATACCGCGAATATGTTTGTGATTTTAACGATGCGTTTGCATTTCTGCTGACAGGACCAAATCCCGCAGGCGGAAACTATACAAATCACAATATCGCCCTGGTGCCTGGCACAAATACAGAAGTGGCTATCGCGACAGTAAACAATGGCGACTCCAACAGCACCTGTCCCGAAGAAAACAGCAATTCTGAATATTATGTGGACAATATCGGGGGTTCCAATGTAGAATACGATGGATTAACGGATGTTTTTACCGCTGAAGCCATTGTTGTACCTTGTGCCGAATACCACATCAAACTTGTGGTTGCCGATGCATTGGATGCAGCCTATGATTCCGGTGTATTTCTGGAAGCCAATAGTTTTGGTGCCGATGTTGATACACTGATTGCTGATTATGTACATGATGCTCCTGCCTGTACGGGAGAAGATGTGCAGTTTTTAAACGGCGGTCCCAGCGGAACAGGTGTGGCCTACGAATGGACATTCCATGGCAGTGCCTCTCAGGCGACTTCCAACCAGGAAAATCCATCTGTAAACTGGTCAACACCGGGCCTGAAACAGGTTGATCTGCAGATTATCATCAACTGTGGTGAGGATTCAGCTACGGTCACGAAATATGTCAACATTTACGACCGTCCCGATGCAGGTTTTACCTTCACCAACAACGTTTGCGTTGGCTCACCGGTGCAGTTTACCAATACCGGTTCAAGCGGTTCAGGATTTTCACATGAGTGGATATTCCCAACCGATGCTGATCCGCAGGAAGCCTATACTGAAAATCCGGAAATCGTATTCAACACACCGGGTGAAAAACCCATTCAGCACATCGTGTATAATGACCATTGCTCGCGAATAGAATACGATACCGTGACAATTTTACCGGGACCCGAGGTCTCATTCAGTCACAATGCCCCTGTTTGCAACGGCGAAACCATTGACTTTGTCAATACCGGCGATTCCGGTGGTGTAACCTTTAACTGGGCATTTGCTCCGGATGCGACACCTGCTACCAGCACATCTGAAAATCCCACAGGGATAAGCTTTGCTGCCGCCGGTACAAAAACAGCAACACTGACAGTTACTGACGATGTCAGCGGATGCCAGAGTACGGTAAGTCAGGATTTCCAGATTCTTCCGCAACCGGTTGCATCCTTTACCTTCAATGATAACCTGTGTCTTGGAACAGCTACAGACTTTACCAACACAGGCAGCTCAGGTGACGGATTTACCTACGCATGGGATTTTGGTGCAGATGCATCCTCCACCAGTTCAACCGCTGAAAATCCACAAAACATCAGCTTTGACAACAGTGGTACACAGAGCATCACGCTGACTGTTTCCAACAATGCCTGCAGCTCAACGGCTACACAAAACCTGACGGTTGAAAACTCACCCGCTCCGGAAGTCAGTTTCAGCAGCACGGCGCCCAAATGCGACGGAGAAGCTGTGGACTTCAGTTTTGACGGAGACCCGACAGGCCTGAATTTCAACTGGGACTTTGGCGCTGATGCCACGCCAGTCAGCAGCACCGCAACCAATCCCACAGGCATTGCGTTCAGCTCCAACGGGACACAGAGCATAGAGCTCACCGTAACGGATGCCGGCAGTGGATGCTGGAATCAGGCAACCCAAACAGTCAACATCTACCCTACTCCGCTGGCATCATTTGATTTTACAAACAATGTTTGCTCAGGGGCACAGGTAGATTTCACCAATACTGGATCCACAGGTCAGGAATTCAGCTACAACTGGGATTTCGGTACGGATGCATCACCATCCGGCTCAACTGCCGAAAATCCGACAGGCGTGACATACAGCAGCGATGGCAATAAAACCATCACACTGACCGTAAGCACTCCCAATTGCAGCTCTACCCAGACTGAAACACTGGTAATTGAGAGTTCACCAGCCCCTGTGGTAGATTTCTCTTCCACAGCTCCGGTATGTGAAACCAACGAGCTCACCTTCAGTATAGCTGATTATGATGCTGCATTGAACTATGCCTGGGACTTTGGCACCGATGCTACCCCCGGGACATCCTCTGCAGCCGAACCGGTTGTTACCTATGATTCACCCGGAAGTAAAATCGTACGACTGACTGCTGTTAATGCGGTGAGCGGCTGTTTCAATTACGTGGAAAAAAGCATCAACATTCTGCCACGTCCGGAAGCATCCTTCTTTTCATCGGCTCCGGAATGTATAGGCTCAGGTGTTGATTTCACCAATACCGGCAGCTCAGGTGCGGAATATGCTTATACATGGGATTTCGGGGAAGGTGCTTCACCATCTGGCTCCAATGCAGAAAATCCCACGGGCGTTGTTTACAACAGCTCCGGCGATAAGGATGTTACCCTGACAATCAGCTCAGCCAACTGCACAAGGACAATAACACAGACCATCAATATTCCTGAAAGTCCGGTTGCTGACTTCACCACCAATGCCCCGCAATGCAGCGGACAGCCGTTGCAGATGCACAACATGAGCGACAGCGTGGATGTCAGTTACGCGTGGGACTTTGGTGCAGATGCATCTACACCCACATCCACAGATGCTGAACCAGGCGTGGTGTATACAGAAGCCGGAACTCAGGAAATCAGCCTGACGGTTACCAACAACACCACAGGATGTCAGGATGAAATCAGCCAGACGGTTACCATACATCAGACACCCGAGGCAGCCTTTTCATCCAACGCACCCTTGTGCCCCGGTGAAACCGTTTCCTTTGTTAATGAAGGCAGCACCGGTCAGGAATACAGCTATAGCTGGAATTTTGGCAGGTACAGTACGCCCAACGGCTCTCAGGCTGAGAATCCCACCGGTATAGCGTTTTCACAGGGTGGTGAACAAACCATTTGCCTGACTGTGTCAAACAATGAGTGTTCACATTCCATTGTTGAGACAATCGATATGCATCCGCTTCCTGTAGCTGATGCCGGCATTGACACCATCATCTGTGCAAACAGGAGCGTGCAGCTTGGCACACCTGAAGTGGCAGACCACAATTACAACTGGTTACCTGCCACTACACTGGACGATGCTTCTGCTGCTCAGCCCATAGCTTCACCTCAGGCAGAGTTTACAACTTACCACCTGACGGTAACCGACGCCAGCACAAGTTGCACAAATACCGATTCGGTAAGTGTAAGCATGCTGCCACCGGTAATTGCAAAAGCCGGACCGGATGTGAGCATTTGCGCTTACGATTCCGTGCAGATTGGCACCGGCCATATCGAAGGTCAGATATACAACTGGACACCAACCAACGGCATCGGTCAGCCGGAGATTTCAAACCCGGTTGTAAATCCGCTGGAAACAACAACCTATCGTCTGGACGTTTCCTATGCCGGTTGCGATACGGTAAGCGATGAAGTCAATGTCACCGTACATCCCCTGCCCGACATAGATGCAGGTATGGATCAAACCATTGCCCGCGGTGAAAAGACAAACCTCAACGCTACCGGCGGTGTAAACTACGAATGGTCACCTGTGGTTGCCATGAGCAATCCATACATTGCAAGGCCAGAGGTTTCACCCGATGACACCATCACCTATACGGTTGTTGGCAACGATGTTCACGGATGTGAAAACCAGGATTCGGTTACCATCAACGTCAATGAGCCCAATTTCTACATCCCGAATTCATTCACGCCAAACAATGATGGCAGAAACGATGTCTTTTACATCCGGGGAAAACCTCTGGAAGACTTTGAACTGCGCATCATGAACCGCCTGAACCAGACTGTATTCATCAGCAACGATTATTACCAGGGCTGGGATGGTACCGTACAGGGCAGCGGAGAAGAATGCTCCGAAGGTGCCTACGTTTACATCGTTACAGGCACAAACGAAAACGGTGAAGATGTCACAGAAAGTGGCATGGTCAACCTGATACGATAAACCAAATCACCATAGATAAAAATGGCTGGCTCCGGTAAGAGTCAGCCATTTTTTTTACCCTCCAAATTGTCTAACATGGTGAATAACCAGGGCACCCGGGCGGCCTTCACCTGCAAGTCAGGCAGTTTCCTGCTTGTTCCTGCACGGCGAAGCATGAGCTCCCCCCTGGTCGCTATGCCCTGCCGGCAGATCACAAAGCGGATACTACCTGAGCTTTCCGGTTTCGTCCTGGTGCGGGGTTCATCGCCACAACAAAAAAACAGGCCACCTCCCTAAAGAAGCAGCCCGCTTGTACATGTGATTATGACGTTTGATTTACTTAAACTCTATTTAAAATCGCCGATTTTCACCCCGAAATACAGGGTTCGTGGTTGCATGGGGCCGTAAATATAGGCCGGATCCCGGTTGATACCGGTATCAAAATCATCCTGATATGAGTTGAAAACATTCTTTAGCCCGGTAAAAATGTTCAGGTTGAACTTTTCCAGGGGAACTTCATAACAAAGTTTGATTCCCGTGTCAAAGAATGGGTTGGTGACACGCAGCTCCCCGTCGTCCGGATTTTCAATTTCGGGTCCGAAGTATGGCATCAGCATTTTTCCGGTATAATTTTCTGTAAGCGTGATGCGCCACTTGTCTAAAGGAACAAGCTGGGCTGTCATGTATCCGTATTCATCCGGGGAGCGGAAAAATCTTGTTTCACCAAATTCCTGAGGGCTGCTGAATTCGCTTTTTTGCAGTGTAAAACCGCTGGTAAGGCTGAGGATATCACCCGTAATCCAGTTCAACTCAAAATTAAGGCCGTAAACATGGGCAAATCCTTCGGCATTGATCCGGGTATATATCACATCTCCGTTTTCGTCCGGCACACCAAATTGGTTGGTAAAAGGATCATTGAGTCGTGTATAAAAGCTTTCTGCAAGAAATTCAATATGATTTTCACCAAGTACAGGATGGAAACTCACTGAGGCCATGGCAGAGTGGCTGGTTTCCTGGCTAAGGTCATCAGCATTGCGGTGAATCACGCGCCTGGCTCCGGAAGTTTCAATATGCAAATCTTCATCATAAACCTGAGGTGCCCGGAAACCCTGTGAATAGCTAAGTCTGGCCTGAAGATGATCGGTAAAATCATACAACAAATTCAACCTGGGACTCAGCACATCTCCGCGGACATCACCGGTCTCATTCTGCTGATCCATTATCAGATAGTGGTCATACCTCATCCCGAGTGAAGTTTTCAACTTACCCAAACGATAATCGGACTGGAAAAACACCGCACTTGTATTGGTCATCTGGTTGGCCACACTTGTATTTGGCACGTGCTCCCATTGTTCTTCCTGCTGATCATACAACCGGTAAGCCAGCTTTGTATCCTTCAATGATCCACCCTGATTTTCAATCCCTGCAGTATATCTTATTTGATTCAATGTTCCGTTGTACTGAGCTCCGCCCACCCAGGTAATGTCCCGGGTATGGCCATAAGCATCCAGTGCCTGTTCAGCACCATAATATGAATCTCTGTCAACATGTTGTGCAGAAAGATAAGCACTGAACTTGTCTTTCTCTCTGACAAATCGTTCAAAGGTCAGGGCAGTGGAAGTTATGGTATGATCCACAGCTTCAGAAATATCACTTTCATGAAGTGGTATATTAAAATCATTGCCACCACGGCGTTTTGCATTAATGGCATAGACATCTGCTGTTATTTTAGCTTTCATACCCAGACGCTGATAAAACCGTCCCCCTACGGTCAGGTTTTCAATTTTGGCCAGCTCACTGAACTCATCACCATTGGCATCAAATGGTTCACGCAGTCGGTAGAATCCGTAAACAGCCATTCCGTTTCTGGCATTGTCACCGATTATCGAAGTATTGAAATTCAGCATATAATCACTGGAAGGATCAACACCTTTCATCCCGATGCCTGTCAGTTGATGATTGTATTTCACAGCATAAGCATTTCTGACAGGATCCCGGGTGATGACATTCACAGTCCCGGCGATGGCATTTGAACCATACAGAGCAGAACCTCCGCCTCTGATAATTTCGAGCCTTTCTATCATCCCGGCGGGCAGGATTTCCAGCCCGTAAACCCCTGCAAGACCACTGAATATCGGGCGTCCATTGATCAGCACCTGGGAATATGCACCTTCCATCCCATTCATACGGAGTTGGGTGAAACCACAATTCTGACAGTTATTTTCCGTACGCAGGCCGGGCAGATAATTTAAACCGTCGCTCACGGTGGATGACTGCACTGCACTGAGTTGTTTCGCTCCCACGGTGTTCACTATGACGGGTGCCTCACTCCTGTTGGTTTCATTTCTGTCAGCGGTTACTACCACCTGCTCAAGCTGCAAAACATCAGGTTCCAGCACTATATTGACTTTCTCTTCCTGTTCATCAATATCTACATTCAGGGTTTTGGTTTTATAACCAATTGCCCGTACTTCAATCACGTGTTTTCCAACCGGCACACCGGTCATCCGGTAAGAACCTGAAACATCTGTGGAAACTCCCATATTTGTCCCCTGTAACATTATATTCACAAAGGGCAAGGCCTCTCCTTCACTGGTGACTTTTCCAGTAAGAACAGCCTCTGTTGCATTTGCAACACTTGCGCTCACCATACTGAACAACAAGAAATAGAATACTATCTTCATATTATTATTTACCTCCAAAAAAATGTCCTGAATAAACAAAACCATAGCAATGACGGTTTCGGGTTAACTGTAAGGTTTTTTCAGAGGCGATCAGGTGGGGCTCTCAGCAAAGGCAGACGATACAGTCCAAAGAATGAAGGCAAATGCCGGCCACCTCTGGCGATGATACCGTTAAATTCATTGATTACAGCCATTAAGAGGGCGGCAGCAATAAAGAGGAGTAATATCTGATCAAAGAATAAAAACTCAAATACTGAATGTTTGTGTTGTTCGTTTCCCTGCTTCTCATCCTGCACAGGAAAAGGATGTGCATGCTGTACTGCTGAACCATCAGGCATGATGTGGGTATGCAAATAAAATGTCCTGTTTGCCACAAGCATGGCAACAAGAACAATCGAAATATAACACAACAGTTTTTTCAACATAACATCTGTATTCGGAAGCAAAAATAGAAATAAGAAATATCCCGGGCAATCCCCAAAAGTTGGGATTATCTTAAAAGATTGCAAGCCGCCCACAAACCACTGACCTACACACCATTATACCTCATTCCATCCTTAGTATATCAGGAATTCAGGCGGAAAGTGATGGCAGAACTTTATTTTTTAATGAATGGGATGGTCTTTTCCTGCTCACCTGCAGTAAGCAACAAGTGGTAATGTCCTGCAGGCAGATTGGCAAAGGAGAGCATTAATCCGGAAGCATTATCCGGGTATTGAATTGTTTCCCGTATCAGTTTTCCCGAGAGGCTGTAAACAGACAGTCTGACCGGTTTACCCACCGGAATGTTAAATTCCAGACGTGCCTTTTGATCAACAGGATTGGGATACAATGTGACACCCTCAAGTACTGATCTGCCGGTGATATTTGTTTGCTCATAATGCAGCATGTTTGACGGTTCTGATAGGCATCCGCGGTTTGAACTTTGAAGGAAATATGCACCAGACTCCTGCGGATAATGTATCAATGAATTTTCACCGGTCAAAGGAGCATCCTCAAAGTACCACTGTACATCATGCATTGCATCAGTTGTGAGATATTCATCCGCAAGCCAAATGGATGGTTTTGGAGGATTGTTGATGCTTTTTGTCAATGCATATCCGGGTTCACTCCTGGGTTTATCTCCGGTAGCATAATATACTGCGCCGTTGAATACCCTGTCACCACACACATTGATAAATGGCCATCCTACGCCTTTGGCGTTCTCTATCCGGATATTTTCATCAGCATAGTCCATATCTCCATTGTCATAATACATCAGCCCGCCTGTTTCAAAACTAATATACAGACCTATAGTATCTCCATTTTCGAGTCTTATATCGTCAATGCTCACATGTGTGGGAATGTTTTTCCCTTTTCCTTCAACAGATTTCTGCTCATGTTTGATCCAGGCATCAGGATTATTGATACTGTAATTGTATGGCCCCTTGTGATAATAAATGTGCATGTTTTCTGATTTTTCCTTCATGTTCAGGTCAAAACCCTGAATGGTGATATCATTTTTTGCTACCAACTGAAACATCATTCCCTCTTTACCACTGTCACCAATATAATCCGTTATCAGTCGATGCTTGTCTTCGGGTGTATAGGGACAAACTGCCTGCAACTTTATATTCTGACTGTTTCCCGTGTTTAATAACTCCAGATGATTTCCTTCACCGGCCTTCTGCCAGCCATTTGTATTCTCAACCCACCAGATATAGTTGTCAGCATTTCCATCTGTCCTGAGATTAAAATTTTCATCTTCGCAAGCTGATAGTCCGCTTATTTCAGGCTGGGGACAAATATATACTGTGTTTCGCTTTGCAGTCTTGCCTTGTTCTTCAGGATTTTCAGGTATCTGTGCAGAGATTGCAGGAGCAAAAAAAAGCAGTATCAATAAGTTTATTAAATGTGGGTGTGACATAAACATGTTCTTTTCCATAAAGCTACGGCAAGACACATTGCTGCAACACACTGTTTAAGCCTAATTCTCATTAGGCCATTTTACGTAGCATAATCATAGCACTATGATGATATGGAATACAATGCGGATAGCAAAACCACGTACAAATACTTACTTCTCAATTCATGTCAAAAACTCAGAAATGTCTGCCACGCCTGCCAAAGCCCTGTTTTGAAATGTGATTGTTCACATTGGCATCTGTATCCGGATTGAGCTCTGCTCCAAGCGGGTTTATCATCTCTCTGGAATCATTTCGAAGGCTTTTAACCTTTGAACTGACCGGATACGCGTTCATTTTTTCGGAGGGAAATGGTTTCAAACATGCAGTAATATCTGTGAGGGGAGTATCCTGATTCAGCCAGAGTTTTTCCTGCGACGGACTCAGGATTACAGGGGAGCGGTGATGTGGTATTTTCTGAAGAAGATCATTGGGCGTGGTGGTGATGATGGAAAAGCCCTCGACAATTTTACCGGTTTCGGGATTTTTCCAGCTATCCCAAATTCCCGCAAAAGCAAATGGGCGTTGTTTGTTTTTCAGAAAAACCAGATGTGCATCATCCAGTCCGTTTGTTGTAGAGCCCTCATAGAAGGCATCTGCAATGACCAGGCAGCGTTGTGAACGAATGGGCTTGCGGAATGCCGGTTTACTGATGATATCTCTGGCACCGCTGTAGTCCGGGCGGTTTTCTTTGTTCCTGTCCCCCTCTGCCCTGGCGTTAAAGAGCAACATGTTCTTTTTCGACCAGAAAGGTGTCAGGCCAAAGCGGAAAATTTCCATGCTGTTGGGCTCCCTGTCGGTGATGACCAGCGAGTATTTACCGGGTCCGATGTTATAGGATGTTGCATAATCAAGTACTTCAGGAATATTAACCCCAAAGCGATCAGCAATTTTTTCAAGTTTTTGTACCAGGACAAATCGGCCGCACATATCACAAATCCAGAATGGTTCTGTCGGGGTTTACGCCATTGGTGAGAAATTGTTCCGGATTTTCAATAATTTCCTTAATTTTCATCAGGAAACTGACAGATTCTTTGCCATCAATGATGCGATGATCATATGAAAGAGCCACGTACATCATCGGCCGGATTTCCACCTTTCCATCAATTGCCACCGGACGATCCTGAATGTTGTGCATGCCCAGGATGGCAGCCTGCGGAGGATTCAGTATGGGTGTAGACAAGAGTGAGCCGAACACCCCACCGTTGGTAATGCTGAAGGTTCCGCCCTTCAAATCGTCAAGACTGATTTTTTTGTCTCTTGCTTTTTTGGCAACATCCTGTATTGCTTTCTCCAGCCGGGGAATGCTGAGTACATCTGCATCCCTGATAACAGGAACCATAAGGCCTTTGGGTGTTTGCACTGCAATCCCGATATCTGCATATGAATGAGAAACAATATCATCCCCGTCAATAAAGGCGTTGACCCTGGGATGGGCTTTCAGGGCTATGGCCGCAGCTTTGGTAAAAAATGACATTAATCCCGGCTTCACACCGTGTTTTTCGATGAAAGCCTGTTTGTTATCAGAACGGAGCTTCATAACACGGCTCATGTCAATTTCATTGAAGGTGGTAAGCATGGCCGTCTCATTGTTCACTGCCACCAGACGTTCACTGAGTTTTTTTCGTAAGGATGACATTTCCTTTCGGCTTTCTTCCCGCTCCCTGTTCTTACCAGATTCGTCATGATGCTGCTTTAGCTCAGCCACTTGTTCCACATCTGCACGCGATATTCTGGCCAGGCCATTGATAACATCATCCAGACTGATGCCTTTTTCTTTCATCAGGCGGCGGGCAAGCGGAGAAATTCTGGCTTTACCCTCCGGTTCACCCTGCTCATCATTCTGCTGATTTGTATCAGCGGGAACCCGGGTATTGTTATCATCCTTTCTTTCCGGTTTTTCATCCGGGTTTTCATCATTCTGCTTCTTCTCTTTGGCTTTGTCCTCCTCTTGGGCATCCTTATCAGCATCAGCTTTATCATCGCTTTGTTCATCATCTTTTCCGGCCTGATCTGCAAAATCGGTATCAATGGTACAGGCTACCTCTCCTACTTTCAGACTTTCGTTGCTGTCATGCTTGATGGAAACCTTTCCTGCTTCATCGGCCACAATGCTGAGGGTCGCCTTTTCAGATTCGATTTCGGCAAGTTCCTGATCTTTTTCCACGATATCACCATCTCTCACAAGCCATTCGGCAATTTCCACTTCGTTGACGGATTCTCCGGGACTGGGGACTTTTACTTCTACTATCATGCTTACTGGTTTTTATTAAAATTAACACAATGCATATCACATTGTTTTCGGTTCCATTCACAATCACATTTTCTGAACACTTTATCCAGGATTTTCTTTTCCTGCTCCCGATGCTGTTCGGGCAAGCCGGGTGCAGGGCTACTGCTTTCCGGTCTGGAAATCAGCTCAAACTCATTTGCTTTCAGATACTGACATATGGAACGATACACTCCCATATTGGCGGGTTCGTCCTGTGCAAATACCCATGCAACAACATTGCTGTATTTCTCAAACATGGCCTGAATTTGTTTTTCAGGAAACGGATAAAACTGCTCAAGTCTGACAATGGCAATATGCTCTGCCTTGTATTCTTTTTGTTTTTCCTTTATCTGATAATACAGTTTACCATAGGTCAGCACAAATTGTTTCACTTTGGCGGGGTCGGCATCAGGATCATCAATAAGCGGTCTGAATTGGCCGTCTGTCAGTTCTTTCACAGTAGAACGGACTTCCGGATGTCTGAGCAGGCTTTTGGGTGTAAACACGATCATCGGATGCTTGTAATCTTTGAACACATGGTTTCTCAGCGCATGAAACATATTGTCGGGTGTTGTGGGCATGATGATCTGCATGTTGCCGTCAGCAGCCAGGCCTGTATATCGTTCAATTCTGGCGCTGGAATGCTCGGGCCCCTGTCCTTCGTAGCCATGCGGTAAAAACATGACCAGGCCGTTTCTCAGCCGCCATTTGGCTTCTGCCGAGCTAATGTACTGATCAAAAATTGCCTGCGCCATATTGCCAAAATCCCCGAATTGTGCTTCCCAGATGGTAAGCCCTCCGGGACTGGCCATTGCATAACCATATTCAAAGCCCAGAACCGCGAGTTCAGACAAGGGTGAATTATAAACACTGAATACGCCCTGATTCTTTGCAATGTGTTTTAGCGGCGTATAGGATTCCCTGGATTTCTGGATAAAGAAGGAAGCATGACGATGGGAGAATGTTCCCCTCACGGTATCCTGTCCGCTCAATCTTACAGGCAGGCCCTCTTCCAGTATGCTTGCATAAGCCAGCTGCTCGGCCAGACCCCAGTCAATGCTATCGTCTTCAAACATATTGGCCCGTGCTGTGGTCATTTTTTGCACTTTTGTGAGAAAGGGCTTGTCCTCCGGCAAAGATGAGAGCACCGTGTTCAGCTTTTTGAGCCTTGATTTACTCAGCTTTTGGGGTGATTTAACCTTATGCGATTCCCACGTATCAGGCATAATTTCTGCCATTTCCACCGTATCTCTGGATTTTGCCTGTTTAAGTGAGTTTTCCAGGGATTTCTCATAGTCATCTGTAATATTGCGGATATCTTCTTTACTGAGGATTTTTTCTTTCTGCAACTGTTCTGCATACAGGTCACGTGCATTTGTATGTTCGCTTATGCTGTCATAAAGCACTGGTTGGGTAAAGCGTGGTTCATCACCCTCATTGTGGCCGTATTTCCGGTAACCCAGAATATCAATAAACACATCGGTATGAAATTGCTGCCTGAATTCCATAGCCAGCAGGGTAGTATAAATGATGGCCTCGGGATCATCTGCATTGACATGAAAAATCGGTGCTTTGATTACTTTTGCCACATCCGTGCAATAGGTACTTGAGCGGCCGTCAAGGTAGTTAGTGGTAAAACCCAACTGATTGTTGATTACCATATGAATGGTACCACCGGTTTTGTATCCTTCTAGCTGAGACATCTGAATGGTTTCATAAACAGATCCCTGGGCAGCAATGGCGGCATCACCGTGAATAATCACAGGGACCACCTTATCGTAGTCACCATTGTATTCATGATCGGTTTTGGCACGTGATACGCCTTCCACTACCGGTCCGACCAGCTCAAGGTGACTTGGGTTGGGCAGAAGATTCATCCTCACCTGGATGCCATCATCTGTTTCACACTCACTGCTGTACCCTAAATGGTATTTCACATCACCAAGCAAGTGATCACTCAAGTATTTTTTGCCGGTAAACTCTTCGAAAATGTGCTGTTCTCCTTTTTGCATGATATTACTAAGCACGTTGAGTCGTCCGCGGTGGGACATACCGAAGACAAATTCACGGGCACCTAGTTTGCTGGCCTTTTCTATCAGGGCATCCAGAGCAGGAATCAGGCTTTCACCACCTTCCAGGGAAAAACGTTTCTGTCCGGTAAATTTTTTATGGATAAACTGCTCAAACCCAACTGCTTTATTCAGGTGATAAAAAATGTGTTTTTTCTCTTCATCGGAAAAATCCGGCTGGTTTTGCACAGACTCCATTTTATCTTTCAGCCATTTGGTTACTTCGGGCTGACGGATAAACATATATTCCGCTCCAATGCTTGAACAATATGTTCTCTCCAGCGCTGCTATAATGTCTCTGAGTGTGGATCTGCCCAGACCAATGAATTTTCCTGCATCATACTCCTTATCCAGATCAGCATCATTGAGCCCGTAATTCTCAATATCAAGCGTGGGGAAGTATTTTCGCCGGCTTCGTACCGGATTGGTTTTGGTGAAAAGATGTCCTCTCTTGCGATAACCGTTGATCAGGTTAACCACTTTAAATTCTTTATCGACAATTTCACCGGATGCTTTGGCAGCATAATTTTTCTGTGCCAACTCAAAACCTTCAAAAAAATGTCTCCAGGAATCCTCGACAGATTCACCGTCTCTGTATGCCTGGTACATATTTTCTATCGTGGCGATATCAGCCTGCGACAAAAAGGATTTTTCATTCATATCCTTTGAATTTACTTTCATCTAAAACAAGGGCATTTTAAAAATGTTTTGTAAAAATACAGCTTTTCATGTGAACAATTTCTAAATTAGCTGCTTAAATAAACGGCATTTGTTCTTTAACACTGAATAATGAATAAAAAATTAGAGAGAATACTGGAAAAGGCTGATCCAAACAGGGATGAAATCATTTATCTGCTGGGGCTGCAAGGTGAGGATGAAAAGGCACTTTTTAAAAAAGCGGCAGAAATTAAGGCTGAGTACCTTGGAAAAATCACCTGGTTCCGTGGGCTGATTGAATACTCCAACATATGTTCGAAGAATTGTTATTACTGTGGCATCCGTCGCGGCAACAAGGAAACCGAACGTTATCAACTCACAGATGAACAGGTTCTGGAGGCAGCAAAATATGCCATTGATAACAAATACGGATCCATAGTGATTCAGGCAGGAGAGCGCAGCAACAAGGCGTTTACGGATAAAATCACAGAGCTTCTGAAAAAAATCAAGAACCTGAGCGACACCCCCCCCGGCATAACATTATCACTGGGAGAACAAAGTGAATCGGTATTCAGGGACTGGAAAGAAGCAGGAGCTCACCGTTATCTTTTACGGATTGAAAGTTCCACCAAATCTTTGTATCACAAGCTGCATCCGGATGATGAAATCCATAGTTTTGAAAACAGGCTGGATTCTCTCAGACTGCTTCAGAAACTGGGTTACCAAACCGGTACAGGTGTGATGGTCGGGATACCATTTCAAAATATGGAACATCTGGCAGATGATTTGATTTTTATGCGTGATCTGGATATTGACATGTGTGGTATGGGGCCTTATATTGAACATGAGCACACACCTTTGTATGAGCACAGGGAAAAGCTAATGCCGTTAAACGATCGCTTTCGCCTGACATTGCGTATGATTGCTGTTTTGCGGATCATGATGAAAGACATCAACATTGCTGCAGCCACTGCTATGCAGGCCATAGACCCCATTGGCAGAGAAAAGGCCATCATGCTTGGAGCCAATGTCATCATGCCAAACATCACTCCCGGCTGTTTTCGTGACAATTACAAACTGTACGAAAACAAACCCTGTACGGATGAAGAAGCTTCAGATTGCGCATCATGCCTGGAAGTGAGAATTGCCATGACAGGGGACAAAATCGGCTACGGCCAGTGGGGCGACCCGAAGCATTTTTTCAGCAGAGATGGTAAGAAATAACCAGGGCATACTTTTTCTTTTAATCAGGATGATAATCAGCAAAATCTGCAAAAAAAGTTACAAAGGATATATGTAATGACATGATTTTTTTGCATATTTAACAAAATTTCAGTGTATTATTATGATGAGTGAAGAAGAAAAGATTATCAGGGAATCCTTTGAAGAAAAAGACTGGGTAGAAATTAAATCCAACGACAGTTGGGCGATATTTAAAATCATGTCGGAATTTGTGGAAGGCTATGAAAAGCTTGCAAGGATAGGTCCCAGTGTCAGCGTATTTGGAAGTGCCCGCACCAAACCTGACAATCCGTTTTACAAGACGGCTGAATCGATAGGAAAACTGTTAACCAAACACGGTTATGGTGTAATTACCGGTGGCGGCCCCGGCATTATGGAAGCAGCAAACAAAGGTGCCAGTGAGAGTGGCGGTAAATCCATCGGCTGCAACATCAAACTTGAATTTGAACAGGAAGCCAATCCCTATATAGATCAGGACAAACTGGTGACTTTTGATTATTTCTTTGTCCGCAAGGTCATGTTCATGAAATACAGTCAGGGCTTTATTGTCCTGCCCGGTGGTTTTGGCACATTCGATGAATTGTTTGAAGCCATCACCCTGATTCAGACTAAGAAAATTGGTCGTTTCCCTATTATTCTGATTGGAAAAGAATACTGGTCTGATATGATATCATGGGTTGAATCCCATGTTATGGAACAGGAAAAAAACATCTCTCCCACCGATATGGATATTTTTCATATTGTTGATACCGCGGAAGAGGCTGTGGACATTATCGTTGAATTTTACAAGAAATACGAACACAAACCTAATTTCTGATGCATTATTTTTTGCTGCATTTTTAGTACAGGCTCTGCACAACATAATTACAGCCCGGTACAATGGGATAATCACGCCTTCTGGTAAGTACAAATCCTGAATTTCGGACTCCCCTACAAACTCAGCGGCTCCACTCCATGGGATGAGTGGAAAAGCATTGACAAAAAAGATTTAATGTACTGATTTTATGATACCCTTCTTATATTTCTACGCGGATAATTTCGGACTGGGGTCATACAGAATGGGTTGCTAAAACTTCATACGATCCATATCACGTTTCATATCCTTGTCCTTGATATCCTTGCGCTTATCATGAAGTTTTTTACCCTGCGCCAGGGCAACTTCCAGCTTGGCCAAACCCCGTTCATTGATAAAAAGTGAGACCGGAATCAGGGTAAAGCCTTTCTCGTTGAGATGTTTACGGATTTTTCGGATTTCCTTTTTGTTCAGCAGCAATTTCCGGGTGCGGGTGGGTTCGTGGTTTTCAATATTTCCATACTTGTATTCTGCTATGTGCAGCCCTTTGATATACACCTCATTATCAGGTGTGACAATACAATAGGCATCCGAAAAATTGACTTTTCCTTCACGGATGGATTTTATTTCAGTGCCCCTGAGTTGAATACCGGCAACAAAAAAGTCGGAAAGCTGATATTTCCAGCTTGCTTTCCTGTTTTTAAATTCTCTGACTCTTTTATGTTCCATAATTATCCTTACAACAGCGACATCAGCGGTTCACGCAATGTCATGATCAATAAAAATGTCAGCAAATGAATTCCCACGGTAAAGATGATTGACAGGATGCCGAATAAGGGCGCTTTTTCCTGATCAAGTCCGGGCAATTCCCTGGCACCCAGCCAAAAAATATATATTGCATAGATACATAACACAATCAGAAAAAACATTGAGCGAAACAAAGCGGTAATGGCGATGGGAAAATAACCAAGCACCAGGGGAAGGGCCAGCAATTGAAAAGCGATATCAGACCCGGCCTTAACTTCATAGGATTTCAGCAGATATTTAAGAGCCCATACAGACAAAAAATAGGCTACGAGCAATCCTGCCATAATCATGAGGGAAAATAAAAGTATGTATGCGAATGAACCTGTCACATATGCAGACAGCAACATGCCTGCAAATTCAGCTATGCCGAATATTACAACAGCGGGATAAAAAAAGCCACGCAGGACATCTTTCCGGGAAAAAGGTTTCTTGTTCAGCTTTTTCCATGAGTTCGCAGGGGCGGCAATCATTTGCCCCAGTGTTTCCAGTCTTTTGTTTATATCAGCATTTGCCATGGTAGCTCACAAAATTACACAAAACATTGGCTCCATCATGGGGAGATGAGAATTTTTTCCATTATTTTTGTTAACATGCATTCTAACCAAACTAACACAAAGGTCAATCTGATTGTTTTGCTTGGGCCTACAGCTTCGGGAAAGACCGGGCTGGCTGCCGGGCTGGCATACAAACTGAATACAGGCATCATTTCCGCTGACAGCCGGCAGGTATACCGTGGCATGGATATAGGTACCGGCAAAGATCTTGAAGAGTTTACATTCAATGGCGAAACCATTCCTTATCACCTGATTGACATAGCAGAACCGGGTGAAAAATACAATTTGTTTGAATATCAGAAGGATTTTGCAGAGGTGTTTTCACAATTCCGGGATGCCGGAAAAATTCCGGTACTTTGCGGTGGTACAGGCATGTACATTGATGCTGTGCTGAAAGGATACAAGCTTGTGCAGGTCCCCACGGATGAGGCACTGCGTAAGAAGCTGCAAACAAAGTCTCTCGATGAGCTGGCAGAGATTCTTGCATCATACAAATCCCTGCACAATGCATCCGACACGGACACAAAAAAACGCGCCATCAGGGCCATAGAAATCGCAAAATATACGGCAGAAAATCCGCAAATCGAAACGGATTTCCCGGAAATCAGGCCAATTATTTTTGGCATAGACATCAGCAGGGAAGAACGCAGGCGCAGGATTACAGAGCGGCTACATGCCAGGCTGAAAGAAGGACTTATTGAAGAAGCAAAAGAGCTTCACGCCCGGGGACTAAGCATAGAGGACATGATATATTACGGACTGGAATACAAGTTCCTGGGCATGTATCTGAGCGGTGAACTCACATATGATGAGATGGTGAGCAGTCTAAACACGGCCATACATCAGTTTTCCAAGCGTCAGATGACTTTTTTCAGAAAAATGGAAAAAGACGGTCACAGCATACACTGGATAGATTTCAATCTCAGCAGGGAGCAAAAGCTGCAATACATGCTGGAAAAATTACAAAATTCCGGTCTGTTGGTTTGAAAAAATCCGGACAGCCCGGGATATACAGATACAGGGTAGAGCAAAAAGTTTTATCTTCGTCAGCAAAATACACGATATGAATTGGTACTTGTTTTGGATTGTTGTTTATGTACTTGTTATCTTGTACTTTACCATCAAGCATGTTAGTCACAAAGATATTGACGGCTATCTGATCAATAACCGCAATACCCGGACACTTCCCCTTGTTTTCACCACCCTGGCCACTTTTGTTGGAGGCGGGGTATGTATGGGTCTGATTGCGCTGGGCTACACCTCGGGATTTGCAGCTGTTGCCATTGGTCTGGCCTATGTTCTGGGCTTTTTCATTCTGTACTTTTTTGCAGGGAAAATCCGGGATTTTGGTGCAGAAAACAAGATTTTTTCATTTGCGGAATATTTAAACCGGCGTTATCTGAAAAAACACAGGTCCTCCAGTTTTCCCCGCAGTTTTAGTGGCATGGTGAGCGGGATCAATATTCTCATATTTTTCTTTCTCACGGCAGCACAGTTTGTAGGCATGGCCAGCCTGCTGCATCATGCGTTCAGTGTAGGATATCCACTGGCTGCCGGCATTTCCTTCATCCTGGTAATCACCTACACGGCTCTGGCCGGTTTATCAGGGGTCATCATCACCGACAGCATACAGTTTGTGGTGATTGTCTTTATGATTGCAGCCATTTTCATCCCCGGAATTCTGGAGGACACCAACAATTTCGAGAGCCTGAAAAGCCTTGACCCTGCTATGCTCAACGGCACTTCCGAAGGACTTTTGTTTCTTTTGGGTTTACCTCTGCTCCTTGCTCCCTCGGTGCTTACACGCATGGATATCTGGCAGCGCACCCTGGCGGCAAAATCAGCAAGTACAGCCCGTCGCACAGCCTGGATATGCGGCATTGCCATGCTGCCTTTTTATATCATTTTTCCTTTGGTAGGTATGGCCTTGCGGGTGGATTTTGGCGCCCATGCCGACCCCGATGCAGCCACATTTTTATTTCTTGCCAACCATACAGCACCGGTTTTGCTTGGATTCGCGGTGGTTGGACTGCTGGCAGCCCTGATGTCCTCAGCTGACTCATTTCTCAACATTGTTGCTATGACAGCCGTGCGGGATTTTGTGAGCTGGAAAAAAGACGGCATCTCCAAAGCCAAAAGTTTCCGGTATATGCGTTTTGCGGTATTTATTTTTGGTGCCCTGGCCTTAATCATGGCCCTGTTCTTTGCCGATATTGTCAATCTTTTTGTTGCAGGTATTACCATGAACATCATTTTCACTCCCATCACCCTGCTCGCCTTAATCAAAAAAGATGTTTACAAGTACAAATTTGCCGCTTTTTCATCCCTTACCAGCGGGACACTGGTTATCCTTATACTCTTTGTGTATGGTTTTGCAAGCGGCAATGACAGCGTACTAAAAATGGCATTCATTCCGGCAACCATGGTGGCAACTATTGCCCTGCTCATTGGACTGCGGCGACATAAGAAGAAATATCCGGATGGGTAAAACACCTTTTTGGCTGAAGAATTGAATATCACCGGAAATGAAAAAACAAGCGAGAAACAACAGAACAAGTCAAAAGTTCCAGAGTTTACCAAAAGGCAGGTACTGCATACCGATGCTTGTTTTGTAAGCGCTTCTGCTGCACGCAAACCCTTACAGAATCCCACAAAACACAGATTGGCACAGGGAGTGTTGCTCTACCATGCCTAAGATGTCGGTGATGAAGCTGCTGCTGCC
>JBNJGS010000049.1:0-22391 GCA_051747965.1 Bacteroidota bacterium | reverse complement strand
AAATTACTACCTTTACCCCAAACCCCAAAATCAATGCTATGAAAAATTTCATGATTGTTACAGTGCTATTTACCCTTGCTATAAGCTGCGGCCCGAAGCAGGAAAAAAGCAAAAACACAGCCACCCAACCCACCCGCGAAGCCCTGAAACTGGACACCATTTGCCAGGGACGGATACACCAACTGGAATGCAGCAAACGTGTGGAAACATACATTCTTAAAGAACACAGCGACTGGGCCAGCCGCGATGGAAAAACCCTTCACCTGAGCATTGAAAAGGGTGAAGATTTGAATTTTACCAGCGATGAAACACCCAGCCCGGAAAAATTCATCAGCTACCGTCTGACCAATTATTTCCCTTCCCTGGACGCTTATCTCGTGCGTTTAACTTTTTACGAAGGCAGCATCAACAAGCTTATCAACCGCAAAAACGGCAATACGATTGAAACCGCTGGCGAAATTCTCGTCTCCCCGGACAACAGCCGGTTTCTGGCGTACAACCGTGATCTGGCAACTACATATACATTCAACGGCTTTGAGGTGTACAGCGTAGAAGATGACAATTACACGCAGGAGCACAAACAGGGCCTTGACTGGGGACCATCAGACCCTATATGGCTGAGCAACACAAAAATTGAGTTTGTCAAAATATCACCCATGGATTTCGAACCTGACGGAAAAGCCGTTTTCACACTGGAGGATGGTAAATGGGTAGTTGAATAGACGATTGCTACTGATATACGCACACGCTTTGTAAAAAAGTACAATACCTTTTTAAGGCGCTTTTGAATCAGTTTGTTTTTTCGTATATTTGTGACGCGTGTAAAGCCGGGCTATGCTTTTTCATAATTGGTTGGATCCGATACATGAAAACCCTGCCCGCTTTACACGTTTATCACTGAAGGGAAAACCAGATATTTTCAAGCATGAGGCACAGTATGAACCGAATATCGATTATAGCGGCCATTTTTGTCCTTTTTGTCAGCCTAAGCGGCTGCACCCACAAGCGCATGCTTAACAAGGGGGCAGAACTTGAGCAACAGGGTCTTTACAGGGATGCCTTTGACAACTATTATCAGACCTTAAAAACCAAAGACGACTTGATTGAGGCCAAACTTGGATTGCAGCGCACAGGAAGGCATTGCATAGACAATATTCTCGGGGATTTTTCCGCTGCCTTTGAAGTCTCACAGTACCGTGAAGCCGTTTATCATTATCAGGAAGCCATTGCTCTGCAGGAAAAAGCAAAAGAGTTTGGTATGGATGTGAAAATTCCTGCTTATTATCATGAATACTATCAGGAATGCAAAATCGCTTATCTTGATCAACGGTACAGGGAGGCGGTAAAACTGCTGGCCAAAAACCAGTATGAACCGGCTGAACAGGCTTTACGTGAGATTTCCGCGATCGATCCGGAGTACAGGGATGTTGATTCACGTCTGGAAACAGCCATCTACGAGCCGAAATATCTTATGGCGGAGCAATTGATGGATGAAGGAAAATATCGCACAGCCTACGGAACACTCAGCCGCATCATTGATGAAACCGGCGGTTACAAAGACAGCAGAGAGCTGCGGGAACAGGCCAGGGAAGAGGCAATTATCCACATCGGAATAGATGATTTCAAAAGCAGTGAGAAAAACGGAAAGCTGGCAGCCCAGTTGCAGGAAGAAATTGCCCATGCCATCAGTAAATCAGACAATCCATTTATCAAATTGATTGAATATGATGACAAGGGGCGGGTACCCGACGCTATTATCAAGGCTGAATTAATCAGCATGCGCTATTATCCCGGCAGTTTAAGCAAAGACAGCAAACCGGGCTGGTTCAGAAAATCTGCCCGTAAAGATGATGTAATCAGATCCAGGGATTACAAAAAAATCAAATACGATGAATACTCCCATAGCCGCGAATTGTATATCAGCCTCAGCCTGAAAATGGTCAATACAAAAAACAACGAACTGATGGTTAGTGAGCAATATGATTTGTCTGCTTCCGACTACATTCATTATGCAAAATATTCGGGTGATGATAGTCGTCTTGTGCCGGGTTACTGGAAATATCTCCTGCTTCCCAACCGGGAAGATATCATCAAAGATTATCCCGATGATGTGCGAAAACTCAGGTCTCTGCTGGATGCACGCAAAACAATCAAATCCGGTCAGCAACTTGCCAATGAATTAAGCAATGAGCTTGCCCTGAAAACGCTTGGCTCCATAGAAAACTACAATCCTGAAGCAAACTAATACTTTCGGCCGCGTCTTATATGATTCAGAAAGCTCCCTTGACAATTTCCCTGGCGGCTGGTTTGCTGCTTCCTTTATCACAGGCTGTGGAACTTTAAAAAACGTGGCAACAAGTTTTATTTTTGTAACTTTCCCCCGAAACCAAACATAAGCAATATGGAAGACAATAAAAACATGAACTGCAACATGAACAGAGCAAACGGAGGCAATGCCTTTTACGGACTTGGTGTAATCGGAGCAGCCATCTGGTTTATATCACAGGCCTCAGGTTTTTGGGCTGTGGTGCTGGCCATACTGAAAGCCTTTATATGGCCGGTGTTTTTTGTCCTCGAAGCCTTTCGGTTTCTGGGATAAGCCGTTTACAGCTCTTTCATCCCCTGCAAGAAACTCATGATAAGGTCCCGCTTGGGTCCGGATGCCTCTACAGCCAGATTCTTCAGTTGGTTCCTGACTTTTGCCTGTCCTTCAGCATTTTTGTTGTAAAAATACTCCTCAAGATTGGTCAGTGCTTCCATTTGCACCGTCAAATCATCAGAATTGGCATATGGCAGAAAATCCTCCAGGTAAGGTGAAAAATCCAGGGCAGACTGCCAGCAAGTACTCAGCATTAAGGCCAGGCCGCTGTCCCATTGCCGGGTTTTCAACTCCCTCATGAAAATTTCAGGCACCTGCTTGTCCTTCAGGTCCCGCAACAACATCACAATTTTTTCCCGCAACTCATCATCATTGTATGCCTGGTATAAATCAAAAACCGCCGGCAAAAGCTTCACACTACCCGCCTGATGAATTTCATCAATTGTCTTGTATATCCGCGCACGATCGTCAGATTTCAGACTTTCCAGATATGCTTTTTCCTTATCACTGAGTTTTTGTTCCATAATTGCCATTTTACCACAAAGATAAGGCTTTTTATTTTCAACACAATCAGGAATCTCAGGGGAAGAAATGCTGCAAAATTTTTTACTAGGGCGTGCCCCCTTTGGCTTTTCACCTGTAGTATCATCACTGTACAATCCCTTCATACACCGGGAATGGTTGCCAGCGGAAGCAGCAACTCAGCAAAACAGGTGAAAAACCAAAGGCGTCGGTCTCCGCTTACCAGCTGCCTGCTGCTCCTGCCTGCCAGCCGTGTTAAATGTTTATTGGGAGGCAGGCTGGCAGGTGCTGACATATGCAGCAAAGGAGTTTACTCAGTCGTGCCACTCTTTCCTGCATGCAGCACCAGTGCAGAGCAGCAGGCAGGCTGATCCGGCTCCCTGCCCGTCCGGCAGGCGGGCGCCCTCACGCGAATGTATATCCTCCGGAGATAATTTCTCTGAACCACGGGCATCATCCCATACAGAAAATCTTTCAGGAATCGTGAAGATGACCTCAATGCCATGGTTCATAACCCATCTGCCACAAATCCATTCTTTTTGGTTACCTTTGTGTCGGAATTAACGAAAGTGCAGATTATGCGATTTGATGAATTACAACTTAGTGAAGATTTACAGGAAGCCATTTCATTCATGGGATTTACCGAGGCTACAGAAATACAGAGCCTTGCAATACCTTACATACTTGAGGGCAATGACCTGATAGCTTCTGCCCAGACAGGCACGGGCAAAACGGCCGCCTTTGTACTGCCTTTGCTGGACATCATCAATCAGCATCCGCCCACCTCCGGTGCCGGCGCACTCATTGTAGTGCCTACACGCGAACTTGCAGTACAAATCGACCAGGAGATTCAGGGTATTTCCTATTTCCTGCCGGTCACCTCACTGGCCATTTATGGCGGTGGCGATGGCAGCGAATGGAATCAGGAACGCAAAGCCCTTACTAAAGGTGTGGATATTGTGATAGCCACGCCAGGCAAGCTGCTTGCACACATCAAACTGGGTTATGTGTCCTTCAAAAACCTGAACCATTTTATTCTCGACGAAGCCGACAAAATGCTGGACATGGGCTTTTACGATGATATCATGCGAATAGAAGAGCAACTGCCAAAGAAAAGACAAACATTGATGTTCAGTGCTACCATGCCGCCAAAAATCCGGCAGATGGCTCAAAAGCTGCTGAACAATCCCAAAGAAATCAACATCAATCTGTCAAAACCGGCAGAAGGAGTACTGCAGGCAGCATATCCGGTACATCCCGGCGACAAAATCAAACTTATACAAAATTTGCTGATAGACAAACCGGCATATAAGCGCATTCTGATTTTTACTTCTACCAAGTCGCAGGTAAAAGATATCGTCCGCACACTGAATAAAGCCGGAATGAACAGCCACGGTATCTCATCAGATTTCGAACAAAGTGAAAGACAGGACATCCTGAATAAATTTAAAGCTGCCCGCATACGCATACTGGTGGCTACAGATGTACTCAGCCGAGGCATTGATATCAAAAATATTGACTTGATTATCAACTATGAAGTACCCCATGATGCTGAGGATTACGTTCATCGTGTCGGCCGTACTGCCCGTGCAGAGCAAACCGGTGTTGCCATCACCCTTGTCAGTCCCGACCAGATGCGTGATTTTTCCAGAATCGAAAAAATGATTGAACAGGAAGTTCCCAAAATCAAGCTTCCCTGGGCACCCGGAGATACACCGGAATGGAAAACCAGTGGATCTTCGCGTAAATCAAGGGGCAATTTCCAGCGTGGCAATAAAGGTAACAAAGGAAAACACCCCCGGGGAAACAAAGGCCGTCCGGGAAAAAAACAAGACGGCAAAAACCAGTCGCACGGTAAGAAAAAATAGCTCGTAAAAACAACCCGGATATCTTAAAAAACCAGCACCACCACCGCTGCCAGGCAAACTCCACCCAAACACCTGTTCCACTACCGGCGAAAGCCCGATTCAGAAACCAGCAACCACACACCGCCCTGCTGCCGTAGTTGGTAGTACTCGTGCTTTCCGGAGATTTTGCCGGTGTTAATCGAGCATCATCGGGATGACCTACACTGTGAAGAATTTGGACCATAACGCAATACCTGACAGCATGGTGTTGATGCCTCGCCATGCAGTTTGCATCCTTACAGGATAATGTATGGACTGCATAAAGTATTCAGTCCTGAGGAACAAACTGATAAGTTATGGTACCGGTGGTACCTTGCCGGCTGGCTGCAAAACGACTCTTCCTCGCTGATTGTAATGAAGATTCTATCAGGCAAGCTTCATCCGATCGGATACGGCTGCTTTTGACTTCTGCTTCAGAAACACGGCCGTCCGGATTTATTTTGATTCCCACCACCACAGTACCACTGCCACGACATGTGAAAACGGGAATGTCAATATAATAATGCCTTAAATCTTTATTGTCCAGTTCTACTTTCACCAAAGACGGCCCTGAGTAGTAGCTGGCATCACCACTTTCTTCCTGCGAATCAGGTGTGCCCCGGTATTCTGAGAATTCATCTCTACTGATTTCCTTTTCCAGCTCAGCCTTTATCTCCTCATAGTCATCACCGTACATTTCTTTTCTGAGTTCATCTTCGTACTGCTTTTGGATTTCTTCGGCTGTATTTTGCTTTTCCTGGGCTTCCTGGGTCTGCGTCTCCTCAGGCATTCCTTCGCGCGCCAGATTCCGGATTTCCTCTAGACTCATGTTCTCTGCATCAGCCATCTCCTGCATCTTATCTTCCAGTTCTTCTTTTGCTTCAAAATACCGCTCCATCTCCTCCAGATTTTCCGGATCCATCATAATTACTGCTTCATTTTGTTGTTCCGGCGGATTCAACTGTGCCAGCAAAAAGGCAAATAGCAAAACCATATGCACCAGAATTGTTATCAGTATTGCATTGAGGTTTGCCTGCAGTATTTTGTTTAGCCATGTCATCGCATTGCAAATCTACATCAAAACGGGGAAATACACACATTATTTTTCCTGACAAAGCATCAATGAGAAATTATTCCGGTAGGAGAATCCCTTTCCGGCTATCCTGATCATTACACATACACAGGTAAGTATGTCATTGTTTGACAAAAACTTTTTGTGTATTGATAAAATAAGCAGGAACATCTCAACGTTAAAAAAGTGTTATTAATGTAATGATTGTGAAACCTGAAAAAAATATTGCCAATGAACCAAAATTCTACTTTTTTATTTATTTATGAAAATGTCAGCAATTCAGTTCAGGAGAGTCTGATGCCATTGCTTATTAATTATCGTGATTTAGAGCAGATGCTGCCAATGGAAAGTCCTTCTGATGAAGCTGTACAAAACATTTATGAGGTGATTAACGCTTAATGCGGAATTTATGAACCATGCCACCGGCAGATACCGGCTTCATCAGTGAGGCCGGTATTATTTTTTTCACGAAGATAAGTTAAGCCTGCAGAAGATCAAAAATCAGCATTGCATATTGGCCTCATCCGGTTTATTTTTGCCATCTTTGTTCCCGCATTGTCAAGGCAGATTCCAGGAAATTAGTCTGTGGAAAATCCCGGACAGTTTCGCATAATTTGTTTTTTCAGGCAGGAAACAACAGCCAAAACCCGGCATTGTAGAAACAAATGATGAGTGAATGATGACTGCTGCAGAAAATTTTGTATTTTTAGCAAAATCTGTTGAGACATGCCATTGAATAATAAAGAATTACATGAAAGAAAAACAATCCGATTATCATCACAAAAACAGCCGTACGGCCATGAAACGCCCCTTGAAATTCAGGGTGGGTGCGGAGAATGAATTGCTCAGCTTCCTCTACCGGAATGCACCCAAAAAAAAGGCCAAAACACTGCTGAAACATAAACTTGTTAAAGTAAACGGAGAAACCGTAACACAATACAATCATCCGCTGAAGGAAGGCGATCTGGTGGAATTGCATTTTGAAACAAGTGCCACCGAAAAACGCTTTCGGGGGTTTAGCATCGTCTTTGAGGATGAACACATCATCGTGATTGATAAACACGCCGGCCTGCTTTCCATATCCACGGACAAAAGAGATAAGGTGACCGCTTATCGTGCACTAAGCAAACATGTTAAGCTGGACAACGCGGACAATAAAATATTCATTGTCCACCGGCTTGACAGAGATACCTCAGGGCTCATGCTTTTTGCCAAAAATGAAGAAGTCAAGAGAAAGATGCAGGACAACTGGCAGGACATGGTTTCTGACCGTATTTACCTGGCACTGATTGAAGGTAAGCCGGAACCATGGAGTGGAAGCATAAGCTCCTACCTCTATGAGAGTAAAGCTTTGAAAGTACATGTTACCGATGATCCCGAAGAAGGGGAAAAAGCTGTTACCCATTATAAAATCCTCAAGGGAAATAAAGAATATACCCTGCTGAAAGTCTGGCTGGAAACCGGCAAGAAAAATCAAATCCGTGTACAACTGGCTGACAAAGGATTCCCCATAGTGGGAGATAAAAAATATGGCTCAACAGTCAACCCCATTGGCCGTCTGGCCCTGCATGCCTGGACACTGAACTTTGAACATCCCGTGACCGGGGAAAAAATGAGCTTTAAAACAGATATTCCACGAAAATTCTCCCGTTTGGTGTAATCTTTAATGCAGGTCTTCCTTTATAACTTCTGGATGAGGGGTTCGCTCTTAAGCCTAAACTATATTCCAAAAAAAGTCCGTGGGGAATTCCCGCGGACTTTTTTTGTATATATCGTCAATGTTTACTGTACTACCAATTGTTGTCTCTCAGGTGTTCTGCCATGCGAGCTAATGCTGATCAGGTAGTTGCCGGCAGGTAAATGGCGGGTTGATAGTCGTTGGGGGGAAGCTGCTGCTTTTATGCTTCTTTGTAATCGACCATCAATGGAATACAGGTTGATCATTGCCGCGTTGCCATGCTGATGTTCAATGGTGACAACATCAGTAGCAGGGTTGGGGTAAATGTTGAGTTCTCCTGTGTTTTTAATGTCTGCTTCTGTGCTCACTGTTCCCTGGAGTTGAAAATTGTCGAGGCTGAGGCTTGAACCTTCCGTATATTCGCCTTCAGGATTACCCGTGGCAAAACCAATCCAGATGGAATCTGGTGGCAGATCAGCGTTGTACGTAAGTTCCATATCAATGAATGTCCACTCGTTTTCACTGCCGGTAAAAACGGTGTCTGCTGAAGCCACAATGGATTTTACCTCATCCGCAGAGCTTGTCAGTTCAATGACAATGCCAACCATATCAGTGGCTTCCACATGATATCTGACAAATCCGGTGAGTCGTTCAGGACGGTTGGTGTATGGTTCGCCCGGTATCGGATCATAGGTCTGTGACAAGGTGCCGATGGATGCCATTCCTGGATACATGCCGCCCATAATCATGTTGGATTTGGTTTCCAGATGCAAATAATAATTGCCTTCCTGAACCGCGGTGTCTACCTGCGAACAGTTTAAGCCAATAAAGCCCGTCGGGACATCTTCAAGGCCGTTGTTCTCCCACAATTCAAAATTGAGATTGTCGTGAGCAAGGCTTCCTTCCTGCACGGTTTTTGTGTTTTGAGCCTGCATTCCATAAGCAAGCAATACGATTGGTACTATAATGAGAAATTGTTTCATGTTTTAATTTTTTGGATTGAGGTATTCGGTAATTGTTTTTACATAGCGCTCAAAAGCGTTCAAACCCTTGTCGGTCAATTGACAGCTTGTCTGTGGATAATTATTTTTAAAACGCTTGACGATTTCTATATATCCTGCTTCCTCAAGCTTTTTGAGCTGAACAGATAAGTTCCCCGCAGTGGCTTCGGTTTTCTCTTTCAAAAAACTAAAGTCCGCCGTGTCATGCTTAACCAGGAGGGAAACAATGGCTAAACGCAACTGGGAGTGAAGCAAAGGATCCAGATTGTCCATGATTAGCGGTTTTTTCTTTCAAATTCACGTTTCATAATGTAACCCGGAATCAGATTTGTCAGGGTGATGCCCAGACCAACCAGCAGGATGATGAAATTCTGGGAATCAACAACATCTTTATAAAGCAACAACATCCAGCCAAGTGTGAAAAATCCCATGAGATTGGTTAACAATCCGCCGATTACCATCGGGCGAAAACGCATGATCCGACCATCAATGGCAGATGCAAATCCAAGCAGGATGAGAATGATTCCTGTGCCCAAATGCCCGAAAAAGAATGTGAATCCAAAACCCAATGCAAATGCATTGACGGCAAATAACCACCACAAAAAGCCGGAAATTTTATCCAGAAATCCTGACTTCCCCTGCGATTTTTTCATCCTGGCAAAGTAGATGAATGTGTAAATGGCACCAGGAATGGTGATCAGCCAGGGTGTCCAGAAAATCTGGTAAAACTGAAATTCCAGTAATACAAAATGAGCGATGGAGGCAAACAAAATCAGCCAGCCCCATACCCGGAGAATATGTCCGTTGTCGTTCCAGTTGGTTTTGCGACTTTCAATCATTCTTGAAATGATCTCCATGCTTTCTTCAGGATGCATTGCCTTGTTTTCCATGATTTGATATATTTAGTTCTTTGCAAATATAAAGTAGTTTATAAAATAAACCAAAAATCATTGAATCTTTTTTTTAGAATTTATCCAAAGAAAAAGCGCTGTCCCGGTCAGGACAGCGCTTGCGGCATGAAAAATTTATTTAGGATTCGTGAATTATAATTTCGTTGCTTAATTCCACTGCTTGTTTGTAAATGTGTGAGACACCACAATACCGCTCTTCGGAAAGATTGACGGCTTTTTCAATTTTGTCTCTGGATTTTTCAAGATCCTTGCCCCGGAATTCATAAATCACCTTAATGTCATTGTAGTGTTTTGGATGCTCTTCGGTATTGTTGGCATCAACAGATACCCGGAAATCATCCAGTTCCACGCGCATTTTTTTCAGGATGCTGATGACATCCATGCCGGTACATCCTGCCAAAGCCAGTAGCATTAGTGGTTTGGGACGGGGGCCTTTATCTTTTCCGCCAACTGCTTCGCCGGCATCAATAATTATCTCATGTCCGTTAACTTCAGATTTGAATGACATATCTTCTGTCCAGTCAATCGCGATTTTTGTTCTCATAATATGATGTGTTTAATGTAAGTGAAAACTATGTTTGAAATGTATTGTCAGGTAGATAACTCCAACACCAAGCAGCATCAATCCGATTTGTATCAGGCTTTCCTTGACTCTGGTACTTTTGTGCATCTGTGGTATCAAATCTGCCAGGGCGATATAGACAAAGCTGGCCGCGCTGATGCTCAGGACATAGGGGATACTGCCCTGGACTTTTTCCAGAGTCCAGTATGCCAGACCTGCCCCCAGGAGGGTAGTAATGCCTGACAGCATGTTATAGTACAGAGCTTTGAGCCTGCTCATGCCGCGGTTGATCAGGATGCCGAAATCCGCCAGCTCCTGAGGAATTTCATGGGCAAAAACCGATACGGTAACGATGATGCCAAATGCTGTATCTGTCATAAATGCTACCGCGATGACAATGCCGTCAACAAAATTGTGAAATGCATCACCAACCAGAATGATGGGAACACTGGCGAAATCTGCCCGGTGGCAGGTATCATCCCGGCATATGCGCCAGAGAATAATTTTCTCAAGGATGAAGAAAAATATTATGCCTCCGATGATTGTAAGTCCGGCAGTTTGCGGACTCGGGGCGGTATGCATAGCCCTGGGTATCATGCCAAGAAAGGCAGCACCCATCAGTGTTCCACCTGCAAAACTTGTGAGCCTTTCAGAAAGAAGGGCCAGTTTTTTATCCTTTATCAATAATATTCCGCCTGCAAGCAGGATGCTGCCAACGCTTCCGATCAATGCAGCAATAATAATGTATGTCAGTGTCTGGTCCATAATTGTTTCATTAATAAACCCCGACTATTAACATAAGCCGGGGTGAAATGTTTACAATATTACTAAATTATCGGGCAATATATGCGTTGTAATTTCCCGGGCTGACTGCCTGATCTATTTGCCGGGATTGGCCGGACGGTGACGACGGTTTTGTCCTTTTTTTCGTCCGCCGAAGCCTTTTCGTCCGCGACCCTTGTTTTGGCCGGAGCCATCTTTGCTGCCCCTGCCTTTATTCCCGCCGGATTCTTTTTCATTTTTACGGGCAATTTCTTCTTCTGTAAGGCCTTTGTTTTCGGGATTGCCCTTGCCCATTTTGCGGCCTGTCATTGGCCCTTTGTTTTCAGGACCTTTTCTGTTATAATTTGGCATAACTTATGTGTTTTGTTTGTTCATCGATTCAATGACTTCTTTAACTTTACTGATATTTCGGGGAGGTATCACAAGGCTGATGCCTTCCTGACGGCTTAATTCCTGAAATCGTGGTCCGAAAAATCTTGCTACCACCTGCCTGGTATCCATGCTTTTCAGATAATTGAATGCATGCACGCCAAAAGCAGCCTGTGCCTGTTTGCCGGGATTGGCAACAAATTCTGTGCTGCCGTCCTCCTTCAGCAAACAAAACCAGGGACACTGTCCTGCACGATAAGCCAGAGAGGATTGCAGGGATTTGTTTTCTGCGGCAATCGCAACGATACTCATATATTGTCCTCCTTTTTGATTAATTCTGTCTCACGGGCACCGCACCACGGGCATGATTTGTTTGCGGATGCAGAGAACTGTGATCCGCAGGCCAGACATTTGTGCCACATTTCGCTCAACTCATATTCACCTCCACTGATACGCAAACTCAAACCCTCCACCAGGGCCATGGCCATTTTTCGGCGGGCTGATTCGTATATGCGCGTAAGTGTTGGCCTGGATACATCCATATATCCTGCAGCATCTGTTTGATTCATCAATTCATAATCCATGAGCTTGATGGCCTCGTACTCTTCAAGATGCAGGATGACCGGACTTTGTTCCTTTCCGGCATTTTGCCTGCCACGCACAGCTCTGAAACCATGGTGCCCGGGTAGTTGGGATATGCGCCGCATGCGCTTTCTTCTTGGCATAACTTTCAATTTAACACAAAGATAAGAAAAAGGCGGACAGGGGGAAAATTAGCATGGCATCTGCCCGGTTCCCTGACGCCGGTTTGTCTTGTCAATGCAGAGAAATCCCGTTGTAGCCGATCCTTACGCATCAAGTTCATCACGGCGTTTTTTGACAGCTTCAAGTTCCTGCTCGAGACGTTTGGCCTCGGCTTCCAGCATACCTGCCTCATCAGCAGTACCCATGGACGGCCGGACTGATCCTGCCGCGAAACCGTATCCACGGCCACGCCTGTTGGCCATACCGCGTCCTGTGCCGCTTTTGCGACCCAGGCCACGACCTGCACCTGCTCCAGTACCGCGTCCCATGCCTCTGCCGGGTGTATCAGCAGTGTAGCCTGCATGTTCATTTCCTGTGCAATATCCAAGTCTGCGTCCTGTCATGGCACCTTGTCCGTTTGGTCCTGTTTTGTCTCCTAGTGGCATAATTACCTCCTTTTTACATTGTTAATACTTAAATGATCAATAACTTAATGCAAATATAATGAACATATGTTCAAAAACCAAATTAAATTTGGTTATTTTTGTCATCAAGTCAGATCAGCAGGAAATAAAACCTTTTGGCACATGCCATGGCCATGGATTTGTAATGATCCTTTGCCTTGCATATATGATGAGTTTAATACAGGCTTTTTTTCCCGATCAGATGATCAATGCTGATTCGGCCAGGTCCGAGAATAAACAGGGTAAAGGCCATGAGGAAGTAATACAGTGGAATCTCAAAGCCACCTGCAGAAGCGGCAAATCCGGCTTGCCAGTGCACTGCAAAAATCGCGACAAGCATGGTAATCATCACCGGAATACTAATCAGGCGGGTACCCAGTCCAAGGAGAAACAACCAGACGGCCAGAAATTCCGTGATACCAACCAGATAGGCGCTCAGCAAAGGAGCCGGTATGCCCATAGCCTCAAAATTCTGCCCAACAGCCTGAAAATCCTGAACTTTTCCCATGGCCGGCTTGTAAAATCCATATGCCAGGATGAGACGCAGAAAAAGAAGTGGCAGGTCTCTTAGATTATTCAATCCATGATACATTTTTTTGTACGCTGAAATCATAATTGTTGGATTTTGGTTACAGGCTAATAACCATTGTCCTGGTGAAATTGTTTACAATGGGCAGGAGATGGCTTGTATCATTGTAATTATGCAGGTTCCACTAAAAAAAATCCGCTACAGGTTGCCCCACAGCGGATTGTATCAATAATTGCATCTTTCCCTTAGTATGCGAACAAGGGGAAAGGTTTCATAAATTCATTGACCTTCTTGCGAACGTCATGAATGATATCTTCATTTTCAATATCCGTAATCACAGTATCGATCAGCTCAACAATTTTTGCCATGTGTTCGTCTTTCAGACCACGGGTGGTGATGGCGGGAGTGCCTACACGCAGACCGGAAGCCTGGAATGGTGAACGGGTGTCAAATGGCACCATGTTTTTGTTGATGGTGATGTCAGCTCTTACCAGGGTATCTTCTACCTGACGGCCGGTGATTTCCGGGACCTTGGTGCGAAGGTCTATCAGCATGGAATGGTTGTCTGTGCCACCACTGATAACCTTATAACCTCGTTTGATAAACTCATCAGCCATTACTGTGGCATTCTTTTTTACCTGCTGCTGATATGCTCTGAATTCCGGTGTAAGTGCTTCGCCGAATGCAACGGCTTTTGAAGCTATCACATGTTCCAGAGGACCGCCCTGTGTGCCTGGAAATACTGCTGAATTCAGTATGCCTGACATTTTGCGGACAGTGCCTTTTTTGGTGGTTTTGCCCCAGGGATTTTCAAAGTTTTTACCCATCAATATGATGCCGCCACGTGGTCCCCGCAGGGTTTTATGGGTTGTGGATGTCACGATGTGTGCGTATTCTGCCGGGTTGTCAAGCAGTCCGGCTGCAATCAGACCTGCAGGGTGAGCCATGTCCACCATTAGCAGAGCGCCCACTTTATCAGCAATTTCGCGCATACGTTTGTAATCCCATTCACGGCTGTATGCTGATGCACCACCTACAATAAGTTTTGGCTTTTCTTTCAGTGCAGTCTCTTCCATCTGATCATAATCCACCATGCCGGTGGCTTCTTTTACACCATATGATACTGCATTGTAAAGAATGCCGGACAGGTTTACCGGTGAGCCGTGGGAGAGATGTCCGCCATGCGCCAGATCAAGTCCCATAAATGTGTCTCCGGGTTTCAGACAGGCGAGAAATACAGCAGCATTGGCCTGAGCTCCGCTGTGGGGCTGAACATTGGCATATTCTGCGTTGAACAATTCCTTCAAACGGTCGATAGCCATTTGTTCGGTCTGATCAACAAACTGACAGCCACCATAATAACGCTTTCCGGGATAACCTTCTGCATACTTGTTTGTCATTACAGAACCCATGGAATCCAGTACCTGCTGACTAACAAAGTTTTCCGATGCAATCAGCTCAATACCGTTTTCCTGTCTCAGTTTTTCCTGAGCAATGATATCAAATACTTTATCGTCTCTCTTCATAACAGTTTGTGCTTTAATATTTAAGGCAAATGTACAATTTTTTGCCGAGGATTTTGTGTTGTAAAAAAGGTTTTGACAGAAATTTATCTGATTTCAGCGGGAAAGAAAACGCTTTTGATGCTTGCATTTTTCAATCTGCCTGCAGCAAAATCATACGTATGACTTTCAGGTTTTCGTCCTTTTTAAGCACAAGATTTTGCACATCACGGTGATACCAGTTCGCCTGTGTGCTGAGTCTTATCAAGTGTTTTTCCCTTTCCTTTTTGCCCGTAGTCATGAAGGCAAAACTGCCCTGCCATGCCTGGTCATCGTAATATTCAAGTTTGCACTTTTGTACTTTCCTGTCGGGATTGTGAATCTCAATAAGCAAATAGTTTCCGTGCTTTTTTTCTGCATCTTCGGGCAATTTCATAGCCGGACCATAAACTTCAGCTATGCTTTTTTCTTTTACCGGATAATCGGCAAAGGCATCATCGTAATTGGCCCAGACCCAGGGCAGGTAGTGTAAATTAAAGGTTCTCGGTGCTGTTGAAATGCTGTCAGCAGGGTGGTGAGAAGCGTACTCCCCCTGATATCCCTTTTGTTTCCAGACAGCATAGCCACCGGCAATTTTCCACGGTTCGTATTGCTGATACAGGTACTCGGCAATTTTGTAAAACCGCAATCCATTGGGGATGCCATCGGTATTGTCCCACCAGTCTGGCGGTACGTGGGAATAAACTATCAGCGGCACATCCATGGATTTTAGCCTTTCCAGTTCTTTTTCCTGAAGGCTTTGCGTACCCGCTGCCAGTTGATGAATGAAATAGACGGGCGGTTCTTTGCCGGTGATGTAATACAGGGCAGGGGTATTTGAGAAATCGTAAAATGTCCGGTCTTCAGGAATGTGTTCAAGCAATGGTTTGATGCCGGCAATATTCTCCCGGTAAAATTGCTCCTCAAAGGCCGTTCTCTGGCATTTTTCTGTGGAAGTGTATAAATACTCCTGATTGAATTTTTTGCTGAATTTCTGATACACCTGTGATGCACCGGGTACATCCGGCCAGGATAGCATGATCACAAGAAAAGATGTCAGCCCAAAAAATGCGATGTGCCGGCAGGGACGTTTTATTTTTATCAGATACACTGACAAACCCATGGTGATGAAAGCAAAAGAGCTGAGAAAGCCATCAACACCTTCTGCAAAACTGTGACGTGTGAGGCCGCGCTGGAAGTTCCCCAGGTAGAAAATCACAAAGACAATCAATGTGATCAGGATAAGGGCATTCCTGTTATTCATCTTTCCAATCCGTGAGGCTGCAATGATGCCGATGACTGTCATGATGACCGGAAAAACAATGTGATGCATGGAAAACAGGCGTCCTGTATCATGTGATATTACCGGCAAACCGCGGGTCTGGGGACTTGAGGCATAAAATGCCAGTGTTTTCGTTATGCCTTCTTTCACAGGTAGATTGAAAATTACCTGCAGGCTTGTAAGCATTAGCAATAATGCCCCAAAGACAATACCAGCAGCCAGCAGTGGAGTTTTGATACGGAATTCGTGGCGTTTCTTTATCAGGATGATGATGATACCTGCCACCATCCCGTACAGGCCAATTACTGCCACATCGGGCTTCCAGGCCATCAAAAATACGGTAAATACAAATAGCCATAGCCAACGCCTGAACACTGGCTTCCGGTAAACATAAAAAATAATGAAGGGACTCAGCAAAAGGGGAAAGGAGCTGACTGCCCAGAAAACTTCTTGCCAGAAAGGAAAAAATATGATGCCTGCCAGTGCCACCCATTTATTTCTGGTGATTTTCAGCAGGAGGAGAAAAATGATAAACAAATAGGCCGATTTGAAAATAAAATCATAGGCAACAAAACTGAATTCAGCATCGTAGCCATTCAGAATGGTGTATAAAACCGGCGTGAAAAAGTCGGAGAGAAGATGCGAGCTCAGAAAATCAGCTACCGGGAAATTTCCATACTGAAAAATGTGCATCATAGCCAGGGAGGAATTCCCGATTTCAAAGAGTTCATTGCTGAGTGGTGTGTGAATGCTGTAGGTGCTGAAAACAATGATCCCGAGCACGAAGGCGGGCAAAAACTGCCGGTTTAAAGCGGTGTAGCCGGATGCTGGAGATTTCCGCAGCCAGGAAAGCCCGTATATCGCCAAAAGCAGCAGCAAACAACCTGCAATGGGATGAAGAAATGCCATGTCCCGCTGGTTGAAAATGAGAAAAATCTCCTGTGCGGCCACAAAAAGCAAAGGCGACAATGCCAGATACTTTAAGTGTTGCAGAAGCCTTCTGAAGGTCTCCCGTTTGGGGAATATCCGCAAAGGGCTCATCAGCAAGAGAATCACGGCAAAACTCAATGCAAAATTTCCGGCAAGCAGGCGGCCGCTTATCATTGCGATGAAAAATGTCAGGGACAGAGCAGAAATGAAAAGCCAGAGGTAATCGTTGGATGCAAAAGATGACTTCCTGCGATACACAGATGACAGCAATGCCATCAGTACGAACCATGCAGCAGCAATCAGAATCATTGCGAGGGAAGCCCGGGTATAGATGCCGAAAACCTGAAACGCAAGGAGAAAAATACCGGTAAGTGACAGGTAATTGATGAAGCTGATTTCGATATGCTGCTTTTTAAAACGTCTTTGAAATAAGCGATACAAAATCAGTGTAAGCAGAAATGCCAGCAGGCCGGCAAAGAGCCCTTTGTAAAACATACCGAGACGGGCAGCTACATCTACCTGCTGAAGTGTAGCTACACCAATCAATCTGTCGCCAAAATCCCTGAGTGGGAAAACAAAAGTATCCGACCAAAACCTCAGGAATACCAGCAGGGCAGCGAGCAAAGGTGGAAAAATGCTGGATATTACCGCCCTTTCTTCAAAAAGATTGCTTGCAATACGTCCTGATCCGGTTTTGCTGTTTTCTTTTTTTGACATCGCTGTTCAGGAAACCTGGTTCTGGTTTGCTCAGGCTTAGCAAAAGTAGGAAAAATTGCTTTCAGTTGTTCCCGAAACTCCTTGTATTCATCAAATCAGTAAAAATAACTGATCCGGAAAATCCCGTAGGTCTGATAAAATTTTGTATCCTTCCCTTCATTCAGACCGGCATAATATCCTGCCTTGTAGTAAGGTGAGAGTGCACGCATTCCTTCAAAACTGAGGCGTAAGCTGGGGTTAAGATAGTAACTTCCACCCAGTAACACGCCGACCTCAAAACGCTTAACATCATCAAAGGCATCGCTGGTTTCCACTACATCATCAATGATGCTGCCTTCACCAATCCGGACAGTTGCTGTGGCTTCATCTTTCCCGGCAAACACCCAGGACCCGTACAGACCGGCATGGACTGAGGCAAAATCCAGAAATTTCCAGTTGACAGGTATCCGGAGATCAAACTGATGCATGCGGGCATGTCCTTCAATCTCGGCCGTGTAATATGTGGGAACAGATGACATGTTTCCGTTGCCCTGAATATCCACTTCAACTACGGTATCCTTTTTTTGCGTTGTGCCGTATTTAAACTGCCTGAAATCGTACTGTACAGATGGATTCAAACTGAGTTTTTCATTGAAATAAAAGCGATACTCCAGGCCGGCAACAGCACCGGGCAAACCGGAGCCGTAATCGGCAGTATCCATTTCAGTGGGCAGGGCTCCGCCGTAGTTTATCCCCAGGGTGAAGCCTGCAGAGCTGTCAACAAGCTGTGCTGACAGGCTTAGGGCAAATAGAACGGCTGCTATGAAAGTTATGGTTCTGCTCATTTTTCAGAATGAATGATCCTGACATCATCAACAAACATAACAGAACCAACATGACCGTTAAAATCCTGACCGGAAATGCTGGTTAAAAACAGGATATTGATGCTGTCCGGTTGCTGATCGTAATTGCTGTATTCGTATATGAGTTCAAATCTGGCGTAGTCTGGTACGCTGTCAGTTACGCTGATGGCTGCCTCTGCTATGGTATCCCGCAGACCTGAAACTGTATCGTAGCGGGTCAGGCTGCTGTACAATACCGCTGTATCCTGCGTGGCAGGCAGATACTTGTGATAGCCTTCAACCAGTGCGGGAGTTTCATCAAAAGGCTGGCCCAGCACAAGATTTTCACCAATGGGGCGATCGGTATCAAAATATCCGGATGCTATGATGCCGGGTATGATAAGATCATCCCCCCAGTTAATGGTTTCCAGCCTCACGGCGTAGTTGCCCGTGTGAGCATCTTCGGTTTTTGTCATTGTAAGCGGGCAGCCCAGCGTTTTTAGCATGTTGAGTGAACTCCACCATTCGCTTTCCGGAATTTCCCAACTGACTTCTCCTTCGGTATGCGTTTTCCAGTTTTCAAATGATCCGTCAAAAGCTGCATCGCTGACCTGGGTATCATCATCGTTGTTGTTGTCCGGTTCATCCGGATCTTCACAGCCTGTGATTCCTGCAGTCAGCGCTATGATAATTAAACTACTGAACGCGTAATAACTGACTCTCTTCATATCCGTCTTTTTTTATTCTGATGATGTATGCTGATTGTGGTAAATCTGATACGTCCAGTTGAATCTGCCGGCCAGTCATTGTTTTCTGGCGCAACAGTTTTCCTGTCATGTCATATAGCTGAAGCATGGAGCCTGCACGGGCGTTGATTGTAACCAGACCCTTTGTTGGGTTGGGATACATCTTGAATTCATTTGTAAGAAAGCTTACTTTTTCTCCGGTCGGCATTTCAATCGCCAAATCATCAATAAACATTACCGAGCCTGCCACGGGATCATTGAAATCCGTTGAGAGAACCGTGAGTTGCATGGAATCAGGGGTTTCACTGCCTGAGTATTGAAAGTTTGTTTCAAAATACGTGTATTCGGATACCGTGTCTTCACCGTAAAATTCAGCATAACCGACCGTATCCGGATTTTCGCCGCCATTGTATTTTAGCAGAAAAACCCCAACCACAGCATGATCATCAGCCGTAGCCGGAGTGTATTTGTAGTAAGCGGAGATTTTTTCCGGACGGTAGGGGAAATGCAGGCCACCGAACAACTCAGCGGATTGCGTCCACATGTCAAACTCAAAACGGGCAGTGGTGATAAAGGCAGGAGAAACAAACCCCACAATGCTTGCCGATTCAAGACGGGCAGCATAGCTTCCGGAATGTGCGTCTGTGGTTTTTTCAACGGTTAAGGTCACTGATGCACTTGCTTCGTTACTGGTTTCCCAGCCTTCAGGGATTTCATAATCGCCTTCGCTTACCCATGTTTCAAGGTCGTTGTTGGGAATGCTTTGTGCAAAGCTGAAAATGACTGTTAAAAGCAATGATAAGGTAAGGTAGATTTTTTTCATTCTATCATTTTTTTAGCTGGTTAATTCTACAACAAGATAAGAATATTTTGGTTCAATGTAAGATTTGTTGTAAAACAGCGATTGTTGCTGTGGAAAAAGGAGGTGAACTGAGATTTTGTGATAAAAGAAATGCCCGCAGAAACAAAGGGGTGTCTGTTTATGCGGGCATTTATGTTAATGAGGTTTATATTATTTCAGACCACGGCGTTCCAGCAAAGGTTCTTCACTTGGTTCCTGTCCGCGGAATTTGATATACTGTTCCATTGCAGGTCCGTCACCAACTTCTGCAAGGCAGTATTTGCGGAATTTTTCAGCCAGTTCCTGGTTGAAAATATCACCGCTTTCTTTAAAGGCGTAAAATGCGTCTGCATCAAGTACGGCAGCCCAGATGTACACGTAATATCCGGCAGAATAACCACCACTGAAAATGTGCTGGAAATAGGTGCTGCGGTAGCGTGGCAGGATCTCTTCAATCAGGCCGATTTCATCCATACTGTTTTCCTCGAATGCCAGAACATCATTTACGGTGTTTTCTGTTGTGAGCGTGTGCCAGTCGAGGTCCAGGAATGAGGCAGCCAAATATTCCACAGTGACAAATCCCTGGTTAAAATGTCCGCTTTTGTGAATTTTGTCTATCAACTCATCAGGCATGGGTTCACCTGTTTTGTAATGTTTGGCATATTTTTTCATTACTTCTTTCTCTCCTGCAAAATTTTCCATAATCTGTGAAGGAAGCTCCACATAGTCGCGCGGTACAACACCGGCTGTACGCTTGTATTGACCATCGGTAAACAAGCCATGCAGTGCGTGGCCGAATTCATGGAAAAGTGTGGTTGTCTGGTCCCAGCTCAGCAGAGCAGGATCATCACCTGAGCCGGCAGAATAGTTTGTTACCACAGTGGAAAGCGGGTGAACCCTGTTGCCCTCCTCATCATAGGTAGCTCCTCGGAAGCTGGTACACCAGGCACCGCCGCGTTTGCTGTCGCGTGTGTAGTAATCAAGATAAAACAATCCGATGAGGGTGCCGTCATCTTCTGTTACTTCATATACCTCCACATCTTCATGATAAACCTGTACATTGTCAAGTTTTTCAAAATTGATGCCGAAAAGCTGATTGGCTACCCAGAACATACCGTCCCTTACATTTTCAAGCTGCAGGTAAGGTTTAATTTCCGATTCGTCGAGATCATATTTCTGTTTTTTGACTTTCTCAGCATAATACCACCAGTCCCAGGGTGCCAGATCAAAATCTTTTCCCTCGCTGTCGATAATTTTCTGCATATCATACACCTCCTGCTTGGACACCGGCAGTGCAGCATCCCAAAGTTTCATCAGGAAGTCTTCTACCGCCTCAGGAGATTCGGCCATGTTTTTCTCAATTACATAATCTGCGTGGGTGTTGTAGCCAAGGAGAGCAGATTTTTCGGCACGTTTTTCCACCATTTCCATGATGATGTCTTTGTTGTCGTACTCATCATCATTGTTGCCGCGCATAAAATAACCACGGTAGAGTTTTTCACGCAGGTCACGGTTCTCAGCATATGTCAGGAAAGGAAGCATGGATGCTCTTGATAAACCAAATACCCATTTGCCTTCCATGTCCAGACTCCCGGCTTTGTCTGCGGCTGAGGCAATTACTGATTCAGGCAGTCCGGCCAGGTCAGCTTCGTCTTCAATGACAAGCCTGAAGTTTTTGTTGGTTTCCGCAAGCACATTATCGCCGAATTGGAGACTCAGCATGCTCAGGTCTTTGTCCAGACCGCGCAGGCTTTGCTTGTCCTCATCATTGAGATTGGCACCGTTGCGAATAAAATCCTGATGGTATTTTTCCACCACCCTGATTTGCTCATCTGTCAGATCGGAATCATGGCGATTTTCATATACCGTTTTAATGCGCTCAAACAATGTCTCATTCAGCATAATGTTGCTTGAGTGTTCGCTGAGCATGGGACTTACTTCTTTGGCAATGTCCTGCATCTCTTCGTTGCTGTTGGCAGATTTCAGGTTAAAAAACACCCTGGACACGTTACTAAGCATTTTGCCGGTACGGTCAAAGGCTTCCACGGTATTTTCAAATGTGGGTTCTTCTTTGTTCTCTGTAATTTCTTTAATCTCAGCTTCTTCGCGTTTGATTGCCTCTTTAAAGGCGGGAAGATAGTGTTCTGTCTTAATTTCATCAAAGGGCGGTGTGCCATATGGCGTTTCCCAGGACTGAAAGAAAGGATTGTCACTGCTTTTTTCATCCTGCTTGTCAGTGTTGCAGGCCGTGCTAAACAAAATCACGGGAAGAATCATAATCATCAATTTTTTCATAGGTCACATGCTTTATTAAAATTTAATCTGCGAAAGGTAATGAAAATTTTAATGCATAAAACTTAAAGAAGTATTAAGATGCGGGCGTGCCGCATTTT
>JBNJGS010000048.1:0-22849 GCA_051747965.1 Bacteroidota bacterium | reverse complement strand
TTCTTAATGCCCTTAACTCCTTAACTTCTTAATGGTTCATTTTTAAGCGCATTTCTTAAGTGTTCCATTACTCCTCAATATCTTCGAGAAGAGCATCCAGACGCTGCAGACTTTCTTCTTTGCCCAGTATCTCCAGTATATCGAACACATGCGGCCCTTTGCCTTCACCCACGAGTGCAAGTCGCAGTGGGTTCATTACTTTGCCAAAACCGAGCTCCTGTGATTCTATCCATGCTTTTACTGCATCTTCCATGCTTTTTGAAGTAAAATCAGTCTGCTCAGCAAGCAACTTCCGAACATTCCTCAGTATTTCGGGTGTATCATTCTTCACGGCTTTTTTTCTGAATTTTTTATTGTATCCGGAAGGTGCTTCGAAAATAAAATCCACCTGTTCCCACAGTTCATGTACAAAGGACACGCGCTCTTTAACAAGCCCCACGAGATGTGAAAGCTTATCCATCTCCATCCTGTACCCCCTGCTTTCCAGAATTGGTGCAAATTCCCGTGCTATGTCATCATCACTTTTCCGGATGAGATACTGATGGTTGAACCATTTGGCTTTTTCAGGATCAAACCGGGCACCGGCTTTATTCACCTTGCCCAGATCAAATTGCTCTATCAGTTCCTCCATACTGAAGAGTTCCTGCTCTGTACCCGGATTCCATCCCAGCAGGGCAAGCATATTCACAAAAGCTTCGGGATAGTATCCATCCTCACGGTATCCGCGTGCAGGTTCTCCATTTTCGGGTTTCCACTCGATGGGAAATACAGGAAATCCCAGCTTATCACCGTCACGTTTGGATAATTTTCCTTTGCCTGTGGGTTTTAAGATAAGAGGCAGGTGTGCAAATTCAGGTGTTTTCCAGCCCAGGGCTTTATACAGCATAAAATGCAGCGGTAAACTTGGCAGCCACTCTTCTCCTCTAATCACATGAGAAATTTCCATCAGATGATCATCCACAATATTGGCAAGATGGTAGGTTGGCAGACCATCAGATTTAAAAAGAACTTTGTCATCAAGGTTCGCTGCCTGGAAGCTCAGATCACCACGGATAATGTCCTGCATTCTGATATCCTCATTCTCCGGCATTTTAAAGCGAACAACGTAATGATCGCCCTGCTCAATGCGTTTCCGGGCTGCTTCCATCCCGATGTTAAGGCTGTTATCCAGCTGATTACGTACTGTGTGATTGTATGTAAAGGTTTCTTTTTTATTTTCTGCTTCTTCACGAAGCTTCTGCAACTGTTCAGGTGTATCAAAAGCGTAATATGCCCAGCCACTTTCAATGAGCCTGTTGGCATATTCGCGGTAAATACTACTACGCTCACTTTGTCGATATGGTGCATAATCCCCACCTTCGCGAACACCTTCATCCAACTCAATGCCACACCATGACAGGGATTCCATAACATATTCTTCAGCTCCCTGCACATACCTGTTTTGATCGGTATCCTCAATACGGAGAATCATACTTCCCTTATGCTTGCGGGCAAAGAGGTAATTAAACAATGCAGTGCGCACTCCACCCATGTGAAGCGGTCCTGTAGGGCTCGGGGCAAATCTGACGCGTACCTTTTCCATAACAAAACATTTTTTGCGAAAATACGGAAATGCGATGAAAGAAAAAACCTTAATATGTTTACACAAATCGTGCAAACAGTAATATACTGCCGGTAATGTACTGATAGTAACGATTGTTCACACATGGCATATTAGATTTTGTTTTTGTTCTACGGCGTACCTGTATACCCCTGCGTTGCACAGACGGGAAAAGCGCCCTGTTCAAACCCCAAGATCCTAATTTCGGGGGCTGCCCATCATCCATAGCAATCAGCTTAGGCAGACAATAAAAGAAGCCGCTCCAAAACGGAACGGCTTCCAGCAAACCGGAGGTTAATTTTTATTTATTTTACGATTGTCATTTCTTCAATCAGGTTGTCAGCACCGGCAAACACATCAATGATCCATAAGGTGTAACGCACATCGAGGTTAATGCAACGCTGCAAATCATCTTCAAATTCAATATCGCCGCTCATGGCCTCTGTATTTCCGTCAAAAGCAGTACCAATCAGGTTGCCTTCAGCGTCGATCACAGGTGAACCGGAGTTTCCACCGGTAATATCATTGTCGGTAAGGAAGCACACAGGCAATTCACCTTTTTCATTGGTGTATTGACCGTATTCTTTTTTCTCATACAGTTCATATAGTCTTTCAGGAATATCAAATTCCATATCATTGGGATCGGCTTTTGCCATCAAACCATCAAGTGTGGTATAGTAGTCATAAACCACAGCATCACGTGGTTCATATCCTTTCACTGTGCCGTATGTCAGACGGATAGTGGAATTGGCATCAGGATAAAATTGCACTTCTTCCCCGATTTTCATCAGACCATCGACAAAGAGGCGGCGTGCTTGTTCCAGGCTTTCTGATTCTTTACTCATCTTGCCGGAAACCTGAATGTACATATTGTATATAGACTCTCCCATTTTATACACGGGGTCTTTTTGAATTGTTTTTGCTTTGGGATTTTCCAGAAACTCCATCATACTCTCCTCATCAGCAAAAATACTTTTGGGATTAAATAATGATTTGGTAAAAATATCTTCTGTGTATTCCTCAAAGTCTCCGTCATACTTGTCATGAATTTCAGCAAAAATTTTGGGATAATACTTTTCATCCACATTTTTGGCAAAAAAGTCAAACAATGCGGCGATGATTTTCCTGTCAGTATCGGGATTATAGTCTTTGTAAAAGTCTTTGGCATTGGCCTTGAAGCCATCGACGGCATTCTGCATATCTTCTTCAGAAAGCTCTTCATTTTCCAGTTGTCTGACCAACCCCGTGGATCTGTACGCAAAAAGTGGCAACTCAGGACCCATTAAAAGAGCCTCTAAGAGGAATTGTTTTGCCAATGCCTCTTCTTTTCTGCGATCGTAAACGGCTTCAATTGTATCAAGCACATTCCTGTACTCTTTAGAGCGAATGCTTTCAGCCCACTCCTGATACTTACTTTCAAGTCGTTGCTTTTGCTCTACTGTCTTCAGTTGTTTCAGGGCAATATTCTGTTCACGTGAATACTTCCAGTAATTGGAACTTTGGGCATATTTGGAAGCGTACTGCAATTTTACTTTTGGATCGTCAGCCATGTCTTCGCGCATGATGTTTAATTTTATATCGCGGATTTTATATCGCCACTTATTGGTGATGTCCATGGTTTCTTTAAGGCCATAAGATGTCATGTAGCGATCTGTTCCACCGGGAAAACCCATTACCATTGCAAAATCTCCTTTGTCATAGCCTTTCAGAGAAACGGGAAGGTGGTGTTTGGGTTTGAGCGGGATGTTGTCTTCACTATAGGAGGCCGGATTTCCCTCAGCATCGGTATATACACGGAACATTGAGAAATCTGCTGTATGCCGCGGCCAGCTCCAGTTGTCGGTATCACCGCCAAATTTTCCCATATCTTCTGGGGGAGCACCTACCAGGCGAACATCTTTGTAAATGATATAAACAAAAAGGAAATACTGGTTTTGGTCAAACATGTCAATAACCTGAGCGGCGTAATTGCTATCAGCTTCAGCCTCTTCAATCAGCTTTTCCGAAACTTTGCCAATGGCTTCATTTCTTTCGCTTTCTGTCATGTCGCTGCTTACATCTTTCATTACCTTATCAGTAACATCATCCATTCTCACAAGGATAGAAGCAGTTGTTCCCGGATTTGCCAGTTCTTCATCCTTAGATTTGGCCCAAAAACCGTCACGGAGGTAATCATGCTCCACAGTGGAGTGTTCCTGAATCATACCATAACCACAGTGGTGATTGGTAATCATCAAACCCTGATCTGATACCAGCTCACCGGTACAGAAGTGACTAAACGGGGCTCCTTCACTGCCAAGGCCTATAATGGCATCTTTGAGGCTTGCATTGTTGACATTGTAAATGTCCTCGGCAGAAAGTTTCAATCCCTGCTTTTTCATGTCTTCCATGTTTTTTCCAATCAGGGAAAGAAGCCACATACCTTCATCAGCACTGGCTTTAAAGCCTGAGAATGTCAAACTGATGATCAAAATTAAACCAACTAATCGTTTCATAAAAAATGATATTTTAATATGTAAATAAATTTTCTGTATTTCGTAAGGTCAAAAATACTATAGTATTTTGAATTCATTCAAGCAATTTACGTAAAATTGCTTAAAAAAGACTTAACGAAGGTATGAAAAAAGATTTACGCAACACCGATAAAACAGAAATACAAGAGTGGTTAAAAGACAAAAAAGAACCTGCATTCCGGGCAAGTCAGATTGACCATTGGCTCTGGACCCAGCCTGTTTCAGATATTTCAGAGATGAGTAATCTGTCCAAAACTCTCCGGGAAGCCCTGAATGCGGAGTTTTATCTTAATAAGCTGGAGCTTGTCCACCAAAGTGAAGCCGGAGACGGTACATTAAAAATAGCATACAAACTGGATGACGACCGGCATGTAGAAGGGGTTCTGATTCCATCAAAATCACGCATCACAGCCTGCATATCAACACAGATTGGCTGCAAAATGGGATGCAGGTTTTGTGCTACGGGAAAAATGGGCTTTGGGCGTGATCTCACAGCCGGCGAAATATACATGCAGGCATGGCATCTGAATGCAGTGAGTGAGAAGAAATTTGGCAGTAAGTTAAGCAATTTGGTTGTTATGGGAATGGGAGAGCCCCTGGACAATTTTCAAAACAGCATGCGGGCAATGAATAAAATCATGGCCAAAAACGGCATGGGGATGAGCCACCGCAGGATAACACTCTCCACGGCCGGACTGGTTCCTGAAATAAAAAAACTTGCTGATACGGATGCTGATGTACACCTGTCTGTTTCTTTGCATGCCGCCAACGATGAACTCCGGAGTAAGCTCATGCCGCTTAACCGGAAATACGGTTTAAAAACTTTGGCAGAATCTTTGCAGTACTACCATGAGAAAACAAAAAAACGTATCAGTTATGAATATGTGTTGCTTAAAGGAATTAACGATTCACTTGAAAATGCCGCTGAGCTGGCTGAATTCACAAAAATATCACCCTGTAAAATCAATTTGATTGAATACAATCCTGTTGAAGGCACAGGCTATGGCAAGTCGGATGAAAAAAACACGCAGGCATTTTTGGCCTTTCTTGAAAAGAGAAATCTGATTGTCAATCTGCGCAGAAGCAGGGGAAAAGATGTGAATGCAGCCTGCGGACAACTGGCCAATAAATTCTAAAAAACCATCATTTGATGCATAAAGTTCAGAAATTGGAAAATAATTGATATTTTAGCAGATTAACAATAATAACCCGGAAATAAACCTTCAAAATTATGAAACGAATAACAGCAATTTTAATCGGACTACTGGCATTCACAGCATTTGGCACAGCCCAGCCAGTGAATTGTGATTTTGGTCTTGACCGCGGTCTCAAGCTTGAGAGTGGCGATTCTTACCAGAAAATGGTAGGCGCAGACGAAACAGGTTTTTATGTTTTGCGCGTGGATTATGAAAATGATATCTGGCTTGAGTACTGGAATGGTGAAAATCAGACCCGCGAAACCCAGAACAGACTTATTCTGCCATCAGTAAGTGGTGTGCAGGCCGAGTTTATGGAAATGTATTACCTGGATGGCAAGCTCATAATGTTTAGCACCGTAACCAATGAATCACTGAAACAAAAAACCCTGTACATACAGGAAGTTAATAAAACAGGGAAAATCATGGGTGAAAGCAAACCCATCGGCCGTTTGACAAACCAAAATATCGTTGTTGACTTTAATGTTCAGTTGACAGAGGATAAGGAAAATATGTTTGTTTATTATCACAGGCCTTTTACAAAATACAATGAAGAACCTTTTTTCTTTAAGATTTACGATTCCGGTATGGAAGAGGTTCTGAATAAAACAGTAAAACTGCCATTGCTGGATAAAAAATTTGACATTATTCAATACCGTGTTATGAGCGGGGACATCGTTATGATGGCAAAAATTAAACAGGAAGAAACCCGTCGCAGACGCAGAGGTCCGGAAGTATTTGATTACAATGTTCTTTTCTACAATGTAGAATTGAGCAAAATTTCAGACTTCCCGGTAACTGTTGAAAAATTCATCCCGCAAAATGCCATATTTGGAGTCAACGAGCAGGATAACTTTTTGGATGTTATGGGCTTTATGGCAAAGAAAAACAAATTTGAATATTCGGGCATATTTCATGAACGCCTGGACCTGACAACCAAAGAATGGGAGAAAGTAGACCGCAAGACTACCTACCATACATTTGAGAGAGAAGAAGAGCGTGATTTTATGGCGCAACATCTGACAGAAAAATGGGATCAGATGTACAATTATGAACTCCGTGATATTGTGTATCTGAGTACCGGAGATCCCGTTGTCATCTCAGAACATGTCAATATATGGAAGGACAGCATTGTAGATCCGCAGACAAAAGAAGTAGAATACAACTATCATTACAAGTACAATGATATCCTCACAGGGAAAATCGACAGAGAAAATAATTTCGAATGGATAAAAAGAATTCCCAAATCACAGGAATCATACAATGATTATGGTGAGTATTCATCATTCGCCAAAACCGTTACAGGAGAAAAGATCAAGTTTTATTACAATGATCACCGGAAAAATTTAAAATTACTTGCCAATGATTTCTATATTCCCAGTGATCTCAAGGTGATCAAAAGTCCTGGCCGCAGAGGCAGGGCCATTGCATCCACGCTTTTTTCCGATGGCAAGGTTTATGGTTCATACATGTTTGATGACGATCATAAAAAACACATCATTAAACCAGAACTGATTACCGAGTACAAAGGCAAATATTACATCTACACTGCCCGTCGTGGTCAGGTGCATTTTACCAGATTCTATGTTGAATAATTCATTGAAAAATTAAATAAAAAAAAGGCTGCTCTGTATTGCACAGGCAGCCTTTTTTTAATGCTTATCCAGCCTATTCTACAGGAAATATCTTTTTTGAATTCAGGTAATCAAGTATGGCATCAGGATTTTTTTCTTCATTTTCCGGCTTGAGTGTAATTGCCGGATTTTCCGGTGTTTCATAGCGTTCATCAAGGCCCGGCATATACTTCAGCTTTCCTTCTTCTGCAAGATTGTATTTTTGCGGTTTGTTTTTGCGGCATGTTTCCAGATCAGCATCCATATGGATAATATGGAAACGGTCTTTACCGACAATTTCACCCACCTGTTGTCTGATTGAGGCATATGGAGAGATAAAGGAGCAAATAACGATAATTCCCTGATCGTTAAGTATTTTTGCAACGTGAGCTACCCTGCGCAGATGTTCAGCCCTGTCGGCAGGTGAATGATCAAGTTCATTGGAAAGACCTGAGCGTACAGTAGAACCATCCATAAGTACAACAGTTGCGCCAAGTTCAAAGAGTTTGCGCTCCAGGGTGTAGGCAAGGGCATTTTTCCCGGAACCATGCAAACCAGTAATCCACAATGTGGCCGGTTTCTGATTGAGCCGGCTTATCCTCTCAACATTACTGATGAGGGCTTGTCCATTATCAATTTTCTTATAATCCTGATCCGTAATTCTGGAAGGCAAATCTTTATCCTGTAGTTTATCTAGAATCATCCCCACAGCAGATGTATTGTGAGTGATGGGATCAATCAGAACAAATGAGCCGGTTTCTTTATTCTTTTTGTAAGGATCAAACAACAAAGGCTTGACAGTTGTCATGACGACCCTGCCAATTTCATTCAGAACAAAAGGATTGCTTTCTTCTTTTTCGAGGGTATTGACATTAATCTTATGCTGTATTTTATCAATACGGGCTTTTGTTGTGTTGTAAGCATGTTTGATATAAAACTGGGTTTGCATGTTCATTTTGCTCTCGTCCATCCAGACCAGCATGGCTTCAAAATGTCTTTCAACACGGGGCATATTGTCATTGTGCACCAGCATATCCCCACGGGAAACATCAATCTCATCCTCCAGTGTAATGGTTACAGACTGAGGCGGGAATGCTTTTTCCTGTTCTCCGTTTGGTCCGATAATCTCCTTCACCCGGGATTCTTTCCTTGAAGGCAACGATCGGACTGTATCGCCTTTTTTAACGACACCGGAACCAACAGTTGAGGTAAAGCCTCTGAAATCAATGCTCGGCCTGTTAACAAATTGTACGGGAAATCTAAAATCCTCGAAATTGCGATCACTGCCAACATGCACTGTTTCAAGAAATTCAAGCATGGACTTGCCGTGGTACCAGGGCATGTGCTCTGATAACTCCACAACATTGTCACCTTTGAGTGCAGAGATGGGAATGAAATTGACATCGGGAATGTTTAGGCCAGTAATAAAGGATTTGTATTCCTCTACGATTTCATTGTATCGTTTCTCGCTGTAGTCCTCCAAATCCATTTTGTTGATTGCAACCACCACATGTTTGATTCCCAGCAGATTTACAAGAAAGGTATGGCGTTTGGTCTGGGTAATCACCCCGTGACGGGCATCTACCAGCAGAACCGCCAGGTTGGCTGTAGAAGCACCGGTAACCATATTTCTGGTATACTGCTCATGCCCCGGTGTGTCGGCGATGATGAATTTACGTTTGTTGGTAGAAAAGTAACGGTATGCCACATCAATTGTGATACCCTGTTCACGCTCAGCTTTTAATCCGTCAAGCAGAAGAGCGTAATCAATATCTTCACCGGCATGGCCGACCCTCTTCGAGTCGCGCTCAAGAGCAGCAAGCTGATCTTCGTATAGTCGTTTGCTGTCAAAAAGCAGGCGGCCAATAAGGGTGGATTTTCCGTCATCCACTGACCCTGCGGTTAGTATTCTGAGAAGATCTTTCTTTTCGTCCTGATCAAGAAAGGCTTTTATATCTTTTTGCATGATGTTCGGTTTTGTTTTGAAATTTAAAAATAACCTTCGCGCTTTTTCTGTTCCATGGAGGCATCCTGGTCAAAATCAATGACCCTTGTTGTACGTTCGGATTTGGTGGTTGTCATCATTTCCTCCACAATTCTTTCTATGGTATCGGCTTCAGATTCCACAGCACCGGTCAATGGATAGCAACCCAGCGTTCTGAACCGTACTTTCCGCATTTCTGCTGTATCTGCAAGTTCTTTCGGCATCCTCTCATCATCCACAAGAACCAGGGCACCATTGTATTCCACCACCGGACGTTCTTTTGCATAATACAAAGGCACAATAGGGATTTCCTCTAGTCTGATGTACTGCCAGATGTCCAGCTCTGTCCAGTTTGAAAGCGGAAAAACACGAATAGATTCGCCTTTCTGAATCTTTGTGTTATAAATGTTCCAGAGTTCAGGACGTTGATTTTTGGGATCCCATTGATGGAATTCATCACGAAAAGAAAAAATCCGCTCTTTGGCTCTGGATTTTTCTTCATCCCGACGTGCACCACCAAAGGCAGCATCGAACTTGTATTTGTTTAATCCGGCCAGCAATGCCTGGGTTTTCATGATATCGGTATGGACTTTTGAGCCATGGGTAAACGGCCCTACTCCGGATTCAAAACCTTCTTTGTTATGGTGTACAATCAGGTCCCATCCTTTTTCTTTGGCATAATTGTCACGGAAATCTATCATTTCTCTGAATTTCCATTTGGAATCAATGTGCATTAAGGGAAATGGGACTTTTCCCGGAGCAAAAGCTTTTTCAGCAAGGCGGGCCATCACACTGGAATCTTTTCCAATAGAATACAGCATCACAGGGTTTTCGAACTCTGCTGCCACTTCACGAATAATGTGAATTGACTCTGCCTCAAGCTGACGTAAGTGGGTTAAAGAATAATTATTCATATATCTGACTTTTTTCTTGATCAATACGTGATTTTCGGAAGGACAACTTCCAATGCCTGATTCAGACATTCTTCATGATTATATTTATGAGTGTTGATAACTGCATCAGGATTTTGCGGAGCTTCAAAGGGAGAATCAATCCCGGTAAAATTTTTGATTTTTCCTTCCCTGGCTTTTTTGTACAATCCTTTTACATCACGTGCTTCACAAACTTCAATGGGTGCTTCAACATAGATTTCAATAAAGTTTTCTTTTCCAATGATATCCATGGCCATTTCTCGGATCTCTGTGGTGGGAGAAATAAAGCTGTTGATTGTAATCACTCCGCTCTCTATCAGCAATTTTGAGACTTCTGCAATCCGCCGGATATTTTCGTGGCGATCCACCTCTGTAAATCCCAGATTGTTATTAATTCCAGATCTGATATTATCACCATCCAGCACCTGGGTAAGGTGTCCTTTATTGTGCAGTGCCTTTTCCAGGTTTTTTGCGAGGGTTGTTTTACCGGCACCGGACAATCCGGTACACCAAATAACTTTGGAATTCTGTCTTAGCAATCTCTCTTTGTCTTCCCGTTTCAGGATCTGATCAAACACGGGATGAATGTTTTCAGCTTTACCCATAATGTTGTAAAATATTCTGTAAAATAAAACAAATTAGCTCAAATATTAAAATGCAAAACCTTTGCCTTTGACAATAAACCAGGGATTCAGTAAATTTTTCTTGTTATACTTTAGTTCTGTGCGGGTTTGCGAGTCAAGCACTTCAGCTCCGGCTGCTTTGGCTATTGCATGACCTGCTCCGGTATCCCATTCCATTGTCGGTGCAAACCTGGGATAAACATGGGCCTTGCCTTCAGCGACCATGCACAGTTTCAAGGAAGAACCGCGGCTCATGATTTCGGCATCTCCATATTTTGCTTCAAGTTTTTCAATGTATTTCTTAGTATCTTCATTCATGTGCGAACGGCTGCCCACCACCATCAGTTTATCATTTACTTCCGATAAGCAGTGCAGTGATTCTCCTTCTGACATAATGCGGTCTGTATCCGGACTTTGTGACTTTTCTTTCAATTGCATTTTCCAGGCACCTTCCCCTTCAATACCCAGATACAAATTGCCGCTGACAGGAACAAAAATCACCCCCGCCACAGGCACTTCACGATCAATCAAGGCAATGTTTACTGTAAATTCACCATTGCGGTTGATAAATTCTTTGGTTCCATCCAGCGGATCAACCAGCCAAAATTGCTGCCAGTTTTTGCGCTGATTATATTCCATCTTGATTCCCTCCTCACTGAGTACAGGAAATTTTGTTTTTTCAAGGAAATTCATGATAATATCATGCGCCTTTTTGTCTGCTATCGTCAGGGGAGAATCATCCGATTTCATCTCCACACCAAAATCTTCATTCTCATAAACATTCATGATTGCTTTTCCTGCTTCAACAGCAGCCTCAAGACAAATATCCAGGTCTTTTTTCATATTAAAACAAATTGTAAATTAAAGCCAAACCAAAAACGGTGGCAAACATATAAATTATTGTTAAGGGTAAACCGACTTTCATGTAATCTTTGAATGAGTATGAACCCGGTCCGTAAACCATCAGGTTTGTCTGATAACCCACCGGGGTAATAAAACTCGCAGCACCTGCAAAAGAAACAAGCAAGACAAAGGGCAGGGGATTCACCCCCAGGTCAAGAGCCATGGTAAGGGCAATGGGGAAAATGATGGCCACAGCGGCTTTGTTGGTGATATAGGCTGACAGAAAGGATGTCACAAGATAAATGCCAAACATCACACCAATGATACCAAAAGGTTGCAGATATTGAATAAAGAAGGCCGCAATGGCCTCCGCCACCCCGGATTTCACCATAGCTGTGCCCAGGGCCAAAGCCAGGGCGATGATAACAGCAAGATTATAATCCAGACTTTTGGCTATATCTTTGGGATTAATGATGCCTGCTATGATGATTACCAGCAGCAGTAGCAGCAATGCAATAAAAAGCTTTACCACACCCAGAACAGACAAAAGTATGGCCAGTGCCATGCCTCCAATGAGAGTAATGTTTTTCCAGGCCGGCTGTTTTGTAAAATCCCGAACCTTGGTAATGGGATAAAAATCCATGGTATCTACTGCACGGGCAGCAAAATCCTGTCCTGCCAGCAGCAGTAGAACGTCCCCGGCCTGCAGCTCAATGGAACCAAGTTTTCCGGATATACGCTGGCCATTTCTGTGAACAGCGATGATGGCTGCATCATACTTGCCACGGAAACGTGCTTCTTTCAAAGTTTTACCCACCAGGGTGCTGTTGTGTGAAATCACGATCTCACGTATGGCAGTGTGCTTTTTGCGTGAAAACATGCCTACCTGGGTTAGACGAAGCCCTGTATCTGTTTTAATCATATCGGCAATGGTTTCGGTAGCACCGGCAAAAATCAGAATATCATTTCCTCTCAGCCTTGTATTTGGACCAACTGCAGTCAGCTTTTGTCCTTCACGGTATATTTCTGCCAGAAACAAACCTTCCAGATTCCTGAGACCGGCTTCTTCAATCGTCTTATTACAAAGCTTGCTCCCGGGTACAACCTCGGCTTCCACCAGGTATTTTCTGTGCTTATTGCTAAAACTGGCCATCACATCATGACGATTTGGCAATAGATGTTTTCCAAGCAGTAACATATACAGGATACCCACGATAATCATGGGGAATCCAATCAGGCTAAAATCAAATATATTGAGTTCCCTTAAATCCGTTGTAATTTGCTGATCGGTAACCAGACCATTAACTATCAGGTTGGTGGATGTTCCGATCAGGGTGGCACACCCTCCCAGTATGGCAGCATATGACAAAGGAATCAGCAATTTTGAAGGAGCTATTTTGTGTCGCTTGGACCAGTTGTGTACATATGGCATGAGAATAGCAACCAGGGGCGTATTATTAAGAAATGCGGACAAGACCGATACAATGCCCATCATCCGCCATAAAAAACCATTGTACGTGCCGGCACGGGAAAATATCCAGTTGAAAAAATTTTCCAGTACACCGGTCTTTCGTATGGTATCGCCCAGCAGCAGAAGCAACAGAATAACAGCGATCTGCTCATTGGCAAAACCCGCAAGCATTTCAGATGGTGTCAGGATTCCGGCAACACCAAAAGTCACCACAGCCACCATAAAGGTAAATGCCGGTCCTATCCATTCGCGGTAAAGCGAAATGATAATAAACAAGAGCACTACCAATACAAGTATACTGTCAAAATGCTGAAACATATTGCAAAGTAAAGAATTTTTAAAATAATACTTCCTTTTCTATAACGTCTATCGTATCTTATTTTGCTTTTTTCGTATTTATGCGTATTGGCCACGGAATAAATACCCAATGAGAAATTAAAATTTAGTGGTCTTGTGTTTTTTTGTATTTTCGGACAAACAAATTTCACCCTTATGAAAAAACAACTACTTTTTATTCCCCTGATGATTATGCTTTTCGGCTTGACCGGTTTTTCTCAAACCATTTATACCGATGATTTTGAATCCTATACTCCCGGACAAGGTGTTGCCGAGCAGGATGCAACCGGTACATGGACAACCTGGAGCAACTCACCGGGCAGTGCTGAAGACCCGATGGTTACCGATACCGCTGCAAACGGCGGAACGCAGTCAATGGTGATTGCTTCCGGAAATGATGGTGTCCTTTTACTCAATGATCTGACATCAAACCGCTATCGTGTGGAATTTTACCTGATGGTACCCGAAAATTATGTCGGTTATTACAATATTTTGCAGGATTTTGACGGTGCCTCATCTACCTGGGGCATGCAAATATTTTTCCAGAACGGAACAGGAAGCATTGATGGCAATGGAGCTGCTGCTGCAGAATTTTCCTATACGCCCGGTGAATGGATGAAAATCCAGCATTTTGTAGATCTGGACAATGACTGGATTGATTTTTACATCGATGACGAAATTATCCATGCCTACCAATGGAGTAACGGTACGTACAATGACGGCAGCGGCATCAACAAACTGGATGCATTCAATTTTTATGCCTGGGATGATGGTGGAAGCGAAACACCTGCTTTTTATATGGATGACTACATCATCGAACAGGTGGCCATTCCAAATCCACCCACCAACTTTTCACTACAGGTGGAAAACGATACCAATGTAAACCTTAGCTGGTCAGCACCGGCAGATGGAACACCTCAATCCTATTCCCTCATCCGTGATGGTGAAGAAATTGCTGTTGTTTCCGATACCGTTTATCTGGATACACATCTGTATCCAGGAAGCTATGATTATCAGGTGAAAGCATATTACGGCGAAAGTGTGGGCTTTTCAGCATCACCCGGTATGCAAACCGCTGAGATTCTGGGAGGAAGCCCCCGAAGCCTGATTGTATATGAAATTTTTACCGGAACATGGTGTCCTTACTGTCCTACCGCGGCCGAAGCTGTAGATATGATGGCCGACGAAGGTCTGGATGTTGCCATCATTGAATATCATGGTGGCGATGATTACGAGACACCTGCAACAGCCGCCCGGACAAATTATCTCATCCCCTTTTTCGATGACGGAGATAATAGCTTTGGCTATCCAACCACAGTAATAAACGGTATGTATGGTTTCGAAGGATCACTCTCTTCGGTAGCTGATCAAAATGAACAATACGATTTTTACTATGATGAATACAAGGCCATACCCTCGATTTATACCATCACACCCAATGTGGAAGCTGTTTCTTCTGATCCGCTGGTCCTGGATATCGGTGTGAATATTGAAGAAAGCCTGGATTATTATGGCGATGATGAAATGCGTCTGCAGGTTGCCCTTACCGAAACAAACATCCCGGAAAGCTGGCAGGGCGGACTTGAAGAAGTGAATTTTGTCCTTCGGGATATGCTGCCGGATGCCGGTGGTACCGTACTTGATTTCTCATCCTCATCAAGCATTGGTGAAAGCTTTCAGCTTACCCTGGATCAAAGCTGGGTAACAGATAATTGCGAATTGGTATTCTTTGTTGAAAACAGAAATTCAGCCCAGATAATGGAAGCTGTTGCCTTTGATTTAAGTAGCCTGACTTCGCTGGAAACGGCAAAACAGGTGAAACTCTCGGTTTATCCGAATCCTACAGGACAAACGGTCAACATAGCGGCCTCATCAAAAATCACCAAACTGACTGTTTTTTCTCTTACCGGACAGATGATGATGGAAGCTTCAGCCGACAGCAATGTTCACAGCCTGTCAGTGGAAAATCTCCCAACAGGCATTTACAGCCTTCATGTTGTCACTGAAAAAGGCAGACGGGTTGAAAAACTTATTGTTGAATAGTAACAATGAAATGTGTGATTACAATCAGCAAAGCAGGGGTCACAAACCTCTGCTTTGTTTTTTTGCAAATTAATTTTTTCTCATCTTTGCTTTATGGAAGATATACAAAACAGCAGCATCAGGGAAATCAAAATATTCATGAAAACAGAATTATCCCGCCTGTACGATGTGATGGAGGCCGGCAGTATTGCCACACTTATGACAGAAGCAGTATTGGGATACACAAAAACCCAGCAACTTGCCTCTCCCGATAGTGTTCCTTCCGCTGATAAACTTGAAGACTTGTCCGCAAAATTCCAGCTCCTCATGCAATCCGTACCTGTGCAATACGTTTTACAAGAGACCGAATTTTACGGCCGCACTTTTTCACTGAATGAATCTGTGCTGATACCAAGGACTGAAACAGAAGAGCTTGTTGAGCGTTGTATTTACATACTCAAAAACAAGGAAAATCCATTAATACTGGAACTGGGCACCGGAAGCGGAGCCATCGCCGTTAGTCTTGCACTGGAATTACCAGGGGCAGAGGTTTTTGCAACAGATATTTGTTCCGATGCCCTGCAAGTGGCAGAGAAAAATGCACAAATACTGGGAGCTGATGTAAATTTCATACAGCATGACATGCTGAACAGTTACGAAAAAATACCGCAAGAACTGGATTTGCTTGTGAGCAACCCGCCATATGTAACCGAAAGCGAAAAGTCCTATATGCACAGCAATGTTCTGGATTATGAACCCGGCCAGGCATTGTTTGTCCCGGATAATGATCCGGTGAGGTTTTACCGCAGCATTGCCGCAATTGCCAAAAACAAACTCGCTGCCGGCGGGCATGTCATATGTGAAATCAATGCAGGTTTTGAAAAGGAAAGCAAAAAATGTTTCGAAAATTACAATTTTGGCAGTATCTTTGTTTATAAAGATATGAACAATAACAAACGTATTTTACAAGCACAAAAACCATAATTCTCAAGCTATGAAAAAAATCCTCTTTTCACTTCTGATTTCAGCTATTCTCTTTTCTCTGATTTATTCCACATCCTGCAGACGGGAAGATTCTGTCAACATCAATCAGGACAGAATTTATACTCTTTATGAGATGGAATACAGTGCAAATGAAGATCAAACCACCGGGAGAGCTACCTTCAGAATGGGCGGCCAATATGATTCCAAATTAAAACTGAGCGAAGGCAGCTCCATAAAATTCAATGGTGAAGAAATGTCATTCCGTAGTATATATGCTTATTATGAGGATGATACAGAAGGCTATACCGAAAACGGTACTTTTCGTTTTGAAGACCTGGACGGCAATGTTTATAACAATTCAGCCAGCCTGATTCCGGTTGAATTTCCCGAAACACTTCCTGACATCGAGAAAGGTGCCTCCTATGAAATTGAATGGATCGGGCTCCCCCTGGACGAAGGTGAAAGCATCAAACTGAGCGTTGACGGACCCATGGATTCTGACACCAAGACATTCACGGTAACAGCAACTGATGCCCAAAGCATTACATTGAGCTCCACCGAAACCCAAACTCTCAGCGCGGGTGCCACAATCCTGAAAATGGAACGCCTTTATGAAACTGAAAACATTGAAAAACCACCTGTCGGCGGTAAATTAAAAACCGCCTACACCGCAGCCAACCATGCCATCAATGTGGTAGAATAATACTATCTGTTTTCTGTAATACCAAAATATTTCATTAACTTTAGGGTGATAAAACCAAATCATCCATCATGAAAACAAGATATTTTGGCATACTGACAGTACTGTTTGCTTTATTTGCCGGCAATTTCATTTCCTGTTCGGATGAATATTCTCAGGCTGTCAATCAACAAAGAATTTATACCATTTATGAGCTCTACTACAACGGCAACACCGATAAAACCCATGCCAGAGCCACATTTAAATTCGGGAATTCGGTGGGCACGCTGATGAAACTTGAAGAGAACAGTAAAATTGCTTTCACCCCGGCAGATACCTCCCGCATGCATACGCTTTCTTTTCAGCCTGAAACTGCTGTTTACCAACGAATTTATCAGGGATATCTTGAAGCCGGCAGTTTTTTGTTTACCGATGCCAACGGCAAAACATATGAAAATCATGTACATACAGTACCGGCAGATTTCCCTGACAGCCTTCCCCGTATTGTAATGGGGGAATCCTGCAGCTTTCCATGGGTGGGCAGCCCGCTTGACAAAGAAGAAAACATCACACTCAAAATCAACAATCCTGATAATATGGATGCCCTGAGCTTTTTCCGTGGCACAGAGGGAGCAAGCAATTTCCTCCTGACAGCGGATAAAACCGCTCAACTGAGTGAAGGTGAAAAAATCCTCACACTTGACCACCGCTATCAGCCGGAAGATATCAACACTCCCAGCGCGGGAGGAAGTGTTACAGGCCGCTACCGGCCAAAATCACAAAACATCACACCAGTACCGGAATAAAATCAGTCATCACCGGTTGAGTTTCACTTAGCCGGAAATCTCATCAAGGTAACGGGCAACATGCTTTACCTGATTGCGTACTGAATATGCTTCGATATTTCCGGTTTTGATAAAGTTCTTTCCTTCCAGAAACAATGAAAAACGTTCAGTGATGAACTTTTTCAGACAGTCGGTATCATCATATCCGCAAGTAACCCCTGCATTGGCATCCCGGATAATACCGGCCACATCGCTGTCTTTGGGTCCAAGGCAGAGAATGGGCTTTTGTGCCCTCAGGTTTTCAAACAATTTCCCGGGGATACGGCCTTTTACATTGTCTGCTTTGTTAAGCGGCAACAGCAGAATTTGCGCCCGCAGAGTCATGTCAATGGCTTCCGGACGTGATACATTGCCTGGGGCTTCGTAGTTTTCTGTCAGGCCAAGTTCTTCGATTTGTTTGCTGATGGCGTAATCCACATTGCCGGCAAAGCGGAGTTTCAACAAACGCCCGAATTCAGGATTTTCCTGTTTCATTTTTCCCAACAGATTGATCAAGGTATCAGGGCGCCTGTCATAACCAAGCAATCCGGCATGAATAATACTGAATTCCTTGTCAGGTTCAGGCCAGGTTTCGGGAAAATCATCTTCATCATATCCCCAAAAAACAGGATCCACATTTTTGGCTCCTATGGCTTCCAGGTCTTTTGCCCATGAGGGACTGGCCACAGTTACTTTTTTGGCCGTGCGGAATGCTTCCTGTTCAAGCTTGTGGTGTTTTTTATCTGCCCGTCTTCCGATTTTCAGCATTTTGTAATAATCCACTTGTGTCCAGGGGTCCTGAAAGTCTGCCAGCCATGGAATACCGGTATTCTTCGATACCCTGCAGCCAATTATGGTGTTGGTATGTGGAGGTCCGTCGGTAAGAATAGCATCCACGGGATTTTCTTTCAGGTAACTGGTAAGAAAACGTACGGATGGCTTTATCCACAGTGCCCGCGCATCGGGAATGAACAAATTGCCGCGCACCCAAATGGATAGCTCATCCACCAGGCTGCGCCTTTTGTCACGCACATACACCGGATTGGCGGAATCGCTTTTTTTGCGGCCGGAGAGTTTCTTAAACAGCGCAAAAGGTTCACGAATGGGCTTTTTCAGAACAGTAATGCCATCGGGAATGTGTTTAAAATTGCTTTCATCAAAATACGGATAATCAGCATTTTCCGGGGCATATACCACAGGTTCCCAACCAAAGTCTCTGAGATACTTCGCAAATTTCAGGCAACGGTGAACCCCTATCCCACCTGACGGCGGCCAGTAATAGGAAATAATCAATACTTTCTTTTTTTTCATACTATTCTTCATTAAACAAAAGCCATTCAATTTCCTGCTGCCAGTTGGCACGCAATTCCACACTTTCTTCTTTATACCACACAGGCTCCGGCTGCCGGTTTTGGTCAATATTTCCGGTATCCCATTTCAAATTACGGTTGGCATCTTTTACCAGGCGGATATCATAGGTCCCGGGGGGCAACCGGTCAAATACGAACAAGCCGGAATCATCTCCCGCAAGCCTGCGCTTAAGCTGATCATTTTGCAACAGGTCGCAAAACCAGGCTTCTCCTGTGCCGGGAATCTTAATTTTCAGTTTGGCAAAATCCGTGGGTTCATTGAGATTGAAAGCTATATGGGTGCTGTCATTCACCTGATGCAATACTGATTCTACGGCTGCTGAATCAAGAATAATCTCATACGATTGGTCCGCCCGGAAATCAGCATCAATCTGAAAATGCCGCGGATCTGTCATGATGACACCAAAATCCAGGGATGTTTTGGTACTGTCGTTCACCTCCCGGTTTACCTGTATCAGCTCCGGCCGTACTTCCTGCAGCACATTATTCGAAACAAAACTCAAAGTATCCCAGTAATTCAGGTTATTTTGGTTCAGATTGTTGTCCAGTTTAAATTTGATTTCTTTCTTACCCTTTTCCATGGCAAACATCAGGCTGTCCACCTCTGAGCCGAGGCTGTCAATGCCGGAGTGATATGTCAACATCATGCGCAGGCTGTCGGTATTACAGAGGCTGGTATCCTTCAGCCAAAAATGCAGGCTGTCAGAATCCGGGGAAAATTCGGTATATACATCATTCTCATCAAAATCCGGTGACTCCCATTTTACAACCGAATCCTGTGGTCGCCTGAAAATAACTTCCAGCTTATCAGGACGTGGCCTGTTACTCTCCTCAATATATTGCTGAAAACTTTCCTGTTCAAAAAGACGTAACTCCAGATTCATGGGATGATAATCATAACCCGTGATGCTGTCCGTACTGTCACGTAGTATTTTTACCTCCGGAGAAATCTGTCTGTCAAGAAAAGCAATTTCCTCATTTGGCTGATCAAAAGTATAGGAGTTGTTTGCATCATCCAGTGCGTAGATGTTGTAACTTCCTTCTGCCAGGTAAAAGAACATAAAATCACCACTGGCATTGGTCTTGGTAAGATATCCTGGTTCCATGGTTTTAAAAGCACTGTCAGCGGGATTTTCATAAAGAAGGACATAAATATCGGACATTTTTTCTCCTGTCCAGGCATCCCGGACACTCCCCCCAATGCGGAGTGAATCAATCTCATCACCGGTAGAAAAAGCATATACCAAACTGGATTTCATATTTCGCTCGGTGATATCCGAAATGGCATCAAGAAAAGTAAAGCTGTAGGTGGTGTTTTCTACAGGCTCTTCGGGCAGGATGATGCGTATACCTTTGCCGCGGATTTTCACTTCTGGTTTTTCAGAAAATGGGGGCGAGACAATAAGATTTTGCTGAATGTTGTTGAGCTGTACGTATTCATTGAATTTAATATCAATTTTATTGCCGGAAAAATTTGTACTGCCTGCAGGAGGATCTGTTTCTTCCACCACCGGGCTTTGTGTGTCTTTTGGTCCGCCGGTAGGGCTCCCCGGTTTTGCACAGGAATACAGCAGCAAAAAACTGCCGGCAAGTATGATATTGAAAAATTGTAATCGCATCATGATAATCTTTGCACAAACTTAATAAGTTTCTGAATTATTTTTGGCTGATGGTTGAAATATTGCCAAAAAGAACAGAGAAACATTTCTGTTTTTGCTGCATTGGGCTGCCCGGGTCAAACAGGAAATGCTTTTGAGAATTCATCCTGGCTTTTTCCGGCATTGCTTATCCCCATTCAATACTTTCCCTGTTCTTTCGCTTATTTTACACAATTGTAAATATTTGTTCCGCTAATTTCAGAACACCCCGGCGCGAATGCTTTTATTTTTCGATGGACTACTTCCCAACCCAAAAAAATACAAGGGCATGCTCCTAACAAAAACCACATATTGCCGAAACTTTGAACCAGGCATATATCTAAATTGTTGTTCTTTTATGAAAAATGTCAAATTACCACACCGTCTGTTGATAATGCATTACAGCAAACACAACACGCCTGCAGGGGAAAACAGGAATATCCGCCGTGCTCTGGCCGAAGCTGTGCTTCACGAAGCCGCCATAATGAAAAAAATCCGAATAGACGAAAATGAAACCCTGCATGCCGATGCTGAAACCGGCACCGGTCACAGCATCATTGATACGGTTGCTGACAGAGTACGCATGCAACCGGGTCTCAGCCTTGGCAAGTGGATAAAAACACTGGCTGCCAACGACCACATCAGTCTGCATGTCACCCAAAACCTCATGGACAACCGGCTGCTGAAAGCCTCAACATCGGGAGGCCTGTTTCGTAAAAAACAAACCCGATATACCCTCACACCGGAAGATCTCGGACAGCATATGCGCAACTACCTGACAGATAAAAATAACACAGGGAACAAAGACCCCAGAAATGAGATCAGCCGCTCCCTGATTGCTAAATACGAATTGTGATTACCGTAAAACGGTTTACTGAAAGCAATTATTTAACACGCTCACTGTATTCTCTCGAACGGGTATCCACCTTAATTCTATCTCCAATATTGATGAAGAGGGGAACCATGATTTCGGCACCGGTTTCCACAGTTGCCGGTTTCAGCGTATTGGTGGCTGTATCTCCTTTTACGCCGGGCTCTGTATAGGTAATTTCCATTTCAACAAAAGGTGGCAAAATCGCGGCCATGGGCATTTCCTTTTCCGCGTGAAACATAATCTGCACCTCCTGACTTTCCTTCATCAGATCAGCATTCTCAATCAGATCTTCCTGAAGATTAATCTGTTCAAAAGTCTCCTGATGCATGAAAGTATAACCCATATCATCCTTGTAAAGATACTGGTATGGCCGGTATTCGATTCGGACATCCTTCACCTTAACACTTGAATTGAACGTATTCTCAATCACACGGCCGGTCTCCAGATTTTTCAGTTTCGTGCGCACAAAAGCAGAACCCTTGCCCGGTTTAACATGCTGAAAATCCACCACCTGATAAATGCCATCTTTAAATTCTATGCACGTGCCGTTCTTTAAATCGTTGGTTGAAATCATATCACAAAATTTTGTTTCTGCAAAAATAGTTAAATGCCTGAATTATTAACACTAAACAACAAAAATCTCTTCATGATGATGATTTGGGCATGCCCCGCCCAAACCGGCGGGTCGGCCTTCGCCTTTTAGCTGCCTTGCTCAGGCCTCAGTCTGCAATGGCTGTGAACAGGAGCTTCCTCTGGTCGCTCTGTCACAGCCGCATACTGTCGCCTGAGCTTCGGCAGGCTAACCGGCTACGGCCTCATGCGGATTTTAAGCACCGCATACCATTTCTTTTCGTTCTTTGGTAGCCAGGTAAATTTACAACAAGTCCGCATTTCCGGCAATAAGGCTAGCATTCTGCACTTACCGCGTGAGGGCGCCCGCCTGCCTACCATTTAAATCAACATCGGCGGGCAGGCAGGCTGACAGCTTGTGTACAGCGATGTGTCTGGTGCTGTGCTGCAGCAGAGTGACGGAACAAACTCCTGTCTGCAGCTTACAGCACCCACAGAGCTGTGCACAACTATAAGCCGAAGACTGGCCCTTTTTTGGTTTTTTAGCGCAGGCAACGGTATGACCTTCAGGGTCTTCTCAATCCTCTGTGTGGCTTGTTGGATAAGACTTGCAGGGAGAGGAAACAGAACGACCCTGAAGGTCTTCCTCTCTGCGCTGGCAAAAACCAAAAACGGGCACGCCCCAAGGATAGAAATAACAAATGCCAGAAACAATATTTTTGTAAGTGACAAAGAAACGCAACAAAATATATAATGTTGAACCATCCCGCTGCATAGC
>JBNJGS010000047.1:0-22896 GCA_051747965.1 Bacteroidota bacterium | reverse complement strand
GGCCTGCTGCAAATTGAAAAAGGATCATCACCATCGAAATAAATACAGTTCTTTTTAGGCAGGGATAACAAACAAAAAGCCGCCAATCAACGGATTAACGGCTTTTAAACAAAATGAAATATTTATTACCAGTCTTTGTCGGGCTGTTGCTGTTGGGCTTTTTGCTCTTTTTTCTTTTTCTCCTGCAACTCTTTATCCTTTTCCTGCAAAGCCCGTAAAATACGTTCTGCATCTTCTTTGCTCAGTTCTTGTTTCTGTTGCTGCTCTTGCTGCTCTTGTTGCTGTTGATCATCCTCTTGCTTTTCTTCCTTATCCTTTTGCTGCTGATCCTTCTGATCCTCCTTATCTTTATCCTTATCATCTTTATCCTGTTGATCTTTCTGTTGTTGTTGCTGCTGCTGCTCCATGCGTTTTTTTATCGCTCTGGCCAGGGACATATTGTATTTGGAATTGAAATGCCCGGGATCTGTTTTCAAGGCTTGTTTATAAGCCTGAATGCTTTTGTCATACTCTCCGGATTGCAGCATGGCATTGCCAAGGTTATAAAACTGATCTGCACTGCTTATGGCGCCACTTTCTGCAGGTTTCATGTAATTTTTGGCTGCATTTTCATAACTTTCATTCCTGTATTCTGCATGTCCAAGATTGTTATACAGCTCCATGGATTCAGGATTCTCTTTGAGTGCTTTCTGTAAATCCAGAATGGCTTCATCATACATCCCTTCATTATAATTCTTCAGGGCTTTTCTGTTTTCTTTTCTTTCCTCCTGCCCAAGGGAAATCAAAGGCAGAGCAAGCACGAATAATATGTATAGCGTTTTCCTTATCATGATTTTAATGATTTTAGCTTTTGGACAGTATGTTCTTTTCTTCTGCTGATCAGTACTTCAAGTATTATCAACAACAATGCCAGGGCCAGGGGGTACTGGTATTGATCATCAAATTCGGAATACACTTCTACCTCCCTTTCAGCTTTGCTCAGGCCGGATATTTCTTTCAGAATCATATCAAGTCCTGACCCGGATTTGCCGGCAAGAATGTATCTGCCATTGCCTGCATCAGCAAGTTCGGCCAGGGTTTCTTCATTCAGTTTTGTCATCACAACATTCCCGGCATTATCACGATGAAAACCACCACCCTGGGCCGGAATTGGCGCACCTTTGGTGGTTCCCATGCCCACGCAATATATTTTCACACCTTCATCGGCTGCCAGTTTTGCCGCATTGATTGCTTTCTCTCCATGGTTTTCACCATCAGTAATCAGCAGGATGACTTTGGCTGATTCCGGATCTTCAGAAAATGCCCGCATGGACATTTCTATGGCTTTACCGATGGATGTACCCTGGGTAGCCACAATGTCGGTATTGATATTGTCAAGATACATTTTGGCAGCAGCATAATCACCGGTCATGGGAATTTGTATATATGCTTCACCTGCAAAGACAACCAGCCCCAGCAAATCGCCCTGCAGATTATTGACAAAACCTTCAATGGAACGTTTTGCTCTGCTTAGTCTGTTGGGTTTGATGTCTTCGGCTTTCATTGATTTGGAAACATCCAGGGCAACCATGATTTCGACGCCTTCCTTTTTTACTTCCCGGAGTTTGGAACCAAACTGTGGATTAGCAAGTGCCAGAATGAGCATTGTCAGGGCCAGCATAAAGATGGAGAATTTCCACCAGGGACGGCTTGATGAATAATTCACCAAAAGGCTTCTCACAAGGTGCTGGTCTCCAAACTTTTTGATGTTTTGCCCCCAGCGTTTGCGATTGTACCAGAACAGGAGAAACAAAGCCGGTACCGCCAGCAACAAATACAAAAATTCATTATTTTCAAAACGAAACATAGTGTTCAGTTTAAGGTAATTGTTTAAATACAGTGTTTCTTAAAAATACTTCAGCCATCAGCAATATCACAGCCACAAAAAGAAACCAGAAAAATTTCTCTTCTGTATTGGTGTATTCCTTTTCTTTGATGATGGTTTTTTCAAGCTGGTCAATTTCGTTGTAAATTTGTCTCAGTTTTTCATTGTCTGTTGCTCTGAAATATTTGCCTCCGGTCATGCTTGCCAGTTCCTGCAAAACATCCTCGTCAATTTTCACTTCCTGATCTCTATACTGAATGCCAAAGGCTGTTCTTACCGGGTAAGGGGCAGTTCCTTCACTTCCAACACCAATGGTATATACCCTTACATTGAACTCTTTGGCAATTTCTCCAGCGGTCAGGGGTGATACAGATCCTGAGTTATTTACACCGTCAGTAAGCAATATCACAACTTTGCTTGCTGCTTTGCTGTCTTTGAGTCTGTTGACGGAGGTGGCAAGTCCCATGCCAATGGCAGTTCCTGTACTGTTAAGCATATCACTGTCCACCTGGTTGAACAATCTTGTCAGCTCCTGATGATTTGTTGTCAGCGGGCACTGTGTGAATGCTTCACCGGCAAAAACAACCAGACCAATGCGGTCATCTGGTCTGTCGGCCGTGAAATCCATGGCAACATCCTTGGCCGCTTCCAGCCTGTTTGGTGTAAAATCCTCGGCCAGCATGCTTCCACTGATGTCAAGGGCAATCATGACATCAATGCCTTCAGAATCTGTTTGCCTCCATGAGTCTTCATTTTGCGGGCGTGCCAGGGCAAAAATCATCAGGGCAACTGCCAGCATTCGCATCACAAACAAAAGATGCCTTAAACGCACCCTCAGCGAAGGCTTCTGATTACGAAAAGGCCGCAAGCCGGACATTTTCAGTTCCGGTTCCTGCTTATTGTTTTTCAGTATATACCAGACCGTCAGCGGTATGATACCCGTAAGCAGCCAAAGCAAACCCGGGTTGGCAAATGTATCAATTCCAAACATCATGATTCCTTCTGTTTTTGACTTGTTGGTTCTTCAGTGACTTTATCCTCCGTTTGAAGCTCAGCATCATCCAGTTCACTTTTCTCTGTTCTCACTTCTTTGCTTTCTTCCACAATTTCATATGCCTGCGTCAGGCTCATTTCATTTTCATTGGGCAATGGTTGAGATTTGGCAAATTTCACAAAATCGGATCTCTGGAGGATATCACGCATTTTTTCTCTCAATTCATCTTGCAGCAGACCTTCCTTATCCAGCAATTCCATGATTTCAGCACTGGTTTTTTCCATGGCCTTGACATCGAATCTGTTTTCCAGATAATGGCGCAAGGTATCGGTTAGGTCAGTATAAAAATCCTTGACCCTGTTTTTCAGCCACAATTTTTCTGATTTAATCCGGTCGAGCTCACGAAAGGCAATAACATGAGCAGGTTCTGACGGCTTTGCTGCCTGCCGGAATACAGGTTTGTTCTTTTTGTAAAATTTAAAATAATATATGGCGCCAAGAATCAGTAATACAAGGGCAGTCAGCCACCACCAATTGTTTTTCAGAAATGCCAGAAAATAATACAATGCTTCCGAAAGTGTAAGGGGGGTTTTGTACAAATCATCTTCAATGTCCTTGATTTCATACACGGTATAAAGTGCCTGTCCTGTTGTGACAGTGTCAAATTCCTGTACAAAAACCGTATCACGGGCACCGGGGATTCTGTAATTATTCTGTACACCCTGGGGCTTCAGGACAAAAATCCTTTCTGTTGAAGCTCCTGCGATTTGTGCAATCTCAGTTTCTTTTCTAAATCCGGAATTCCGGAAAATCTCGCTGGCAAACCGTTGCGTCAACATCTGTCTGAGTGTATCTTCCAGCATTTGCACACTATCCGGAGACATACTTCTTCGGACAGAATCAGTAATCTGTTGTTCTATTTCCTGTTTGAAACCGCTTTTACCAAAAACCACGATACCTCCCCTCTCAGCATAGATTGTATCTACTTTCAGGGTATCCACAACAACCACAGGCTCAATATACACACTCAGAGGGTTAGACTCCAGCAGCAAACTATCTGAACCGGGATTGATGATAATTTCCTGTGATGGTATGGATTTGCCTCCATGTTCAAAACCGGCCACAGTATAGGTACGGGATATCACTTGTTTGTCTTCATCAAATTTTGCATTGTGACGCTGAATGATTTCCAATTCAGAAATGATGGTATCTTCGGAAAATTCAGGAAAAACCACAGTATCATCTGATTCTGCAGGCAAACTCAGTGTATAGTCGAACTGGTCACCAATGGTAATGCTATCAGCACTGGATTTTGCGGCAACTGAAAAATCCTGGGAAAATCCGGCAGTTGCTTGCAAAACAAACACCAAAGTCACACATGCTTGTAAAAATGCTTTCATAATTATCTGCGTTTAAATAATGCAATTAATGGTTTTACATAATCCACATTGGTTTTCAACTCTGCAAAATCCACACCTGATTTCCTGAAATTTTCTGTGGATTTTTTAGCAAAATTCAGGTAGCTTTTCTCATAATCTTCTCTCACTTTGCGCTGGGATGTATCCACGAGCATCATCTCACCGGACTCGGGATCTCTCATGCGTACCAGGCCCACATCAGGAAGTTTTCCATCCCTTTCGTCGAAAACACGCAAAGCAACCAGGTCATGTTTATTTCCTGCAATGCGCATGGCATCCAGATAATCATTTTCATCAATAAAATCTGAAATCAAAAAAGCAGTACACCGTTTTTTCAGGGCATTGGTAAGATATCGCAGGACTTCAGCGATATTGGTTCCGGAATGGTCCGGCTTGAAATCAATCATTTCCCTGATGATGCGAAGGATATGCTTCTTACCTTTTTTGGGTGGGATGAACTTTTCAACTTTGTCAGAAAAGAAAATCACACCGATTTTATCATTGTTCTGGATGGCAGAGAAAGACAAGACAGCTGATATTTCTGCCGTCAACTCTTTTTTCAGTCGCTCATGTGTACCGAAGGCCTGCGATGAACTCACATCAACAAGAAGCATCACGGTAAGCTCACGCTCTTCCTCAAACACTTTCACATAGGGATGATTGAATCTGGCAGTAACATGCCAGTCAATATCTTTTATCGGATCACCCACCTGATATTCCCGCACTTCGCTAAAGGCCATACCCTTGCCCTTAAAAGCAGAATGGTACTCACCTGCAAAAATCTGCCGGGACAAACCACGGGTTTTTATTTCTATCGTTCTGACTTTCTTTAGAAGCTCTTTGGTTTCCATATCATAATTATTATAAATAAGGTGTTAGGGGTTAGGGGTTAGGGGTTAGGTGTTAGGTGTGTGGTGGTTTAAAGGAAGGATTCCTATAATATTTACGCATTTTTTTTGCTTTTTTTCGTTTCACTTCCGAAAAAACATTTACCAGCTCCTGGCTTTCTTGCTGCAAAAAAATGAGTTCATCATCAGGTTTTGCTAATCCGGCATCTTTGAGCAAAGATAACCAGAAAATCGTTTCATCCCCTTCTTCGACAGAAATACATAATTTCGAATAATACTCTGCATCCGAGCGTGCTTGTGTTGCTGCACGGAAATTAGCCGGAAAAGAAGTCCCCGATTTGATAAGCTGGCTAAATAAATCATAAGGAACACCTTCTTTCCTTAATTTCATACAGTACTTAACCAATCTAACTGCAAAATCATAACTTCTTTTTTTGTATTTCTCATTAAATGATTCCATAATTTAAATACATTACCCATAATCTTTAAGATACCACACACCTAACACCTAACCCCTAACACCTAACACCTGCCCCTTACTAAGGGACTTCAACTTTATTAAGAATTTCTGAAATCAGTTCTTCAGCCGTTATGTTTTCAGCTTCAGCTTCATATGTGAGACCAATCCGGTGTCGCAGAATATTATGACACATGGCACGCACATCTTCGGGCAGCACGTATCCACGTCGCTTTATGAACGCATAGGCTTTTGATGCCAGGGCAAGATTGATGCTTGCACGCGGAGAACCCCCAAAAGAAATCATGTGTTTTATGCTGTCCAGATTGAAATTTTCAGGATTTCTTGTGGCAAAAACGATATCGAGGATATAGTTTTCAATTTTTTCATCCATATAAACATCACGGACAACCTGTCGGGCTTTGAGGATTTGCTCGGGACTGACAACCTGCCGGGCTTTTGGGAAATCTCCAATCACATTCTGACGGATTACCTGCCGTTCTTCCTCTTTCAACGGATAATCGATGACCAGCTTAAGCATAAACCTGTCAACCTGGGCCTCAGGCAATGGATACGTTCCCTCCTGCTCGATGGGATTCTGGGTTGCCAGCACAAGGAAAGGCTCCTCAAGTTTAAAGGTTTCATCACCAATGGTAACCTGACGCTCCTGCATGGCTTCCAGCAAAGCTGACTGTACCTTGGCAGGTGCCCTGTTGATTTCATCAGCCAGGATAAAATTGCTGAAAATGGGTCCTTTTTTAACAATAAATTCTTCATTTTTCTGAGAATAAATCAAAGTACCAACAAGGTCAGCCGGTAAAAGGTCAGGGGTGAACTGTATGCGGCTAAAACCAGCATTGATGGTACTGGAAAGGGTATTGATAGCCAGTGTTTTTGCCAGCCCGGGTACACCTTCCAGCAATACATGTCCGTTTGACAACAATCCTACCATCATGCCTTCCATCAGTGCCTTTTGTCCAACAATGACCCTGGACATTTCCATGTTCAGCAGGTCCATAAAACCGCTTTCTGCATGGATACGCTCATTCAACGCTTTGATATCTACTGTTTGCTCCATAATTTCAAGTTTAAATTTTGCCTGTTTTGGGTTACGAATTTATAAAACTTCCGTGAAAAAACGATTGTCAGCAGCATTACAATATGCAGACTGGTTAAAATTTTGTTAAAACTGCCTGTTTTGTTTTCAAGGGAAAAACCTTACCTTTACTACAGTGAAAACCGAATCATGAAGACAGAAGACGGGAGAACAGGACAAAGCAGACGTGTAAGTGCTGCTCCGGCAGGCATGCGGGAGTATTTGATTCGCAGTATTAACAACCTGGGCCTGGCCTTAAGTTTTGCCAAAAGTGAAATACATGGCAGCAATGCCCAAACCTGGTTGGGATATTTCATCAATCTTTTACAAATCCTGGTCGCTACAGCAGTTTACTGGCTTATTTTCGGTGTCTTTCTGCATGTTGATACTGGAGCAATCCCCTACCCGCTTTTTGTGCTCACCGGAATGATACCCTGGGTTTATTTTTCAAAACTGGTACAGGAAGCCGGCAACAGTCTGATAAGCTCACAGCATCTCTTGTCAAAAGTATATTTTCCCCGGGTGATTTTACCCGTCAGCAAGGCTCTGCCCGGACTTGTTGATTTTGGCTTTTCCCTGGTGATAGCTCTGATTATCATAATATTATCAGGCATGCCTTTGCGTATTGAAATACTAATGGTGGCTGTGTTTTTACTGATAATCATTTTCAGCGGCATTGCACTGGGGCTTTGGATTTCAAGCATTTCTGTGAGATACAGAGATCTGTCAAGACTAATACCTTACCTGATCAATTTTGGATTTTTCCTGACACCTGTATTTTATCCGGCAACGCTTGTTCCGGAACAACTGGAATTTATCCTGTATATCAATCCGGCAGCATTTGCCATTGAAGGAATGAGGTGGGCTCTATTTGGCACAGCTTTCCCTGAAGTCCAGTATCTTATAAGCCTTGTCCCTGTTACGGTTTTGTTTGTTTGGGGATGGCACAATTATCGCAAAAAGGAAAAAGAATATGCCGACATCATCTGAACAAAATACGGTCATAAACATATGTGGGATCAGCAAGTCGTATGCCTTGCCGGGTGATACAGGACAAAAGTTGGTCACTGCTCTGGAAAACATTAATCTGGATATCCACAAAGGTGAAATTGCCGGTATCATTGGTCCCAACGGATCAGGGAAAAGCACCCTGCTGAAAATCATCAGTGAAATCACTGCCCCGGATTCCGGACATATTGACATCACCGGAAAAGTGGCATCAATACTTGAAGTAGGAACTGGTTTTAATCCAGACCTTACCGGGAGAGAAAATATTTATCTGAATGCCCGCCTCCATAAAATGAAAAAAAAGGAAGTTGACAGCAAACTCAGCAGGATAACAGAGCTATTTGGTTTCAGCAGATTTCTTGACAGTCCGGTAAAGCTTTACAGCAGCGGAATGTATATGCGGCTGGCTTTTGCCATTGTTGTCAATATTGATGCCGATATTTATTTGTTTGATGAGGTGATGAGTGTGGGCGATATGGCTTTCCAGAAACAGGCCATAGAAATCATGAAACAACTTCAGCAGCAAAATAAAACCATAGGAATCGTAACACATGCCCCTGATCAGATTGTGGAAATTGCCGATCGCATCGTACTGCTGAACCAGGGAAAACTGGTTACCGTAAATACTCCGGAAAAGGTAGTTCAGTACTATCGAAAAACCATACTCGACAAGGGAAAAGATGAAACCCTCAGAGCAAGGCTAAGCTATCCGGTCACAGAAAAATTCAAATCAATTTATGAGAATCATGAAGGAGAGTTCAGGCTTAGGCAAACCAGCATTAACTCCAACAAGCTTGTATGTAGCGAACCAGATGCTTCATTGAATTCTAGCATTGTCGTGTATTTCAAAACAAGCATAGCTGACAAAATCAGCATAGGAATTTATTTCAATGACCAGCATTACAATCAGACTCTGATGAGCTGTTTTTCTGAGGCAAGGCAATATGATGAAAATGCAGAATACAGGATGGAAATCACAATCCCCGGGAACTATTTCAACAACTTTTCCGGATACATGGGAATATTGGTCATTCGGGATTCCAGAATTTTGATAAACTACAACAAACTATTGATATTCCATTATTCACCTGGTCAAAAAGAACCGGTTTTCAAACATGTCAGTGGTTATGTACAGCAAAATTTTGAAACAAAGATCACAAAATCAGAATTGAAGGAACCAAAACAGGCATAAAGCAAAAGATAGATATGTTTAGATATTTCATAAAAGTATTTGGTTGTCCGATGCGGGGTGTGGAAGCAGAAAGAGTGCATCGTTACTTTAAAGCCAACGGCGGAAAACCAGCAGACAGGGAAAAAGCAGATGTCATCATGATATTTGGTTGTTCAATTGTTGAAACCACCAACGCCATTACCATGGATTACATTAAAGCCACGGACAATGATAAGCAGCGCATTATCATTTCAGGTTGTTCCCCGGTGATGAGCCAGCAGGAAATCAAGTCGTTTTTCAAAGGCGAACTCCTGGTGTCCAGTCAGCTTGATGAGATTGACAGCCTCTTTCCGGATTTCACGGTCCCCTTTGAGAACATTCCTTTACCGGCAAAAAGTCATAAAAACCTTGAATACAATACATTTTACCTGAATCAGTTTAAGCAATATCAAAAACCCCGCCTGCTGAATTTTCATCTCAGTCCACAGCTAATTATCACCAGCCACGGATGTCCAAATGCCTGTACCTACTGCACGGTAAGATTGGCTATGGGAAAACTCAAAAGTTACAGTATAAGCAGAATCGAAAACACCTACAAGACAGCCTTGGCAAAGAATCAGCAGGTTTTTATCTTCAATGGCGATGATACGGGGGCTTACGGACTGGATATTCAAAACAGTTTTGATGAACTGATGTTGCATCTTGACAACATCACTCCCAAAGAGAAATACGTTCGCTGGGCCATTGATAACCTCCATCCCCGCTGGCTTTTGAAATATCAGAACAGTTTCAGTAAACTGGTTGAAAAAAAACGCATTGTGGATATGATTGTCCCCTTTCAGGCTGCTTCAGACCCACTGCTGAAACGCATGCGGAGAAATTACAACATACAGGAGGTCATATCAGTACTGAAAACACTGAAAGCTTTGAATCCGGAGGTGAAACTGACAAGCCATTTTATGTTTGGCTTTCCCGGGGAAACCGACGAGGATGTTCAGGCCATCAAAACCATTATTGACCAGAATGTTTTCAGCCATTTTGTCTTGCTACGGTATTTTGAATCCCCCATGGCCGACAGCCATAAAATGACACCAAAAATTCCTGTAAAAAAAATCCAAAAGGACATGCAGGAAATTGAGAAATACATTCTGGATAAAGGGTACATTTGTCAGATGACTGATTACACTGGTGATTAACAAATGCATGGAAAACAGGAATTTACATAGCGGAAGCCTGAAACAGTTTGAATACCGCATGAGCTGGATGCTGACTCAGATGTGTGATTTCAATTGCGTTTACTGCAACACCGAAAAACATCACAGCTTCTCACGCTTACTGAGCCCGGATGAAGCAGCCTCGTTATTTGACCGCACGGGTGTATCATGGCTGATATTATTAACAGGAGGCGAACCATTCCTCTATCCTGATTTTCCGGAGTTGTGTAAAGCTCTGACCCGGAATAATACCATCGCCATTACCACCAACATGAGCCATCCTTCTGTTTACAGATTTGCCGACATGATAGAACCCGGCAAAGTGCTTTCAATTTCGGCAAGTTATCATCACGATGAACTGAAAAAGCATAATTTGCTTGATGATTTTATGGACAAATGCCGCTACCTGCAGAATCACGGATTTCGCTTGCTTGTGAACTTTGTTGCCTACCCTCCCAACATCAGCCGGATTGAAAAAGACATAAGCATGTTTCATAATCTGGGCATAGAAACCATTGTCTATGGCTACAGGGGCATGTATGATGGAAAAGTATACCCGCAGGCATACAGCAAAAAAGAACGTGATTTTGTGGAAACCCACGCCCTGGATGATACAGAACTCATGATTGCCCGTGGTGATATGAATTTTTACGGCAGGTATTGTCAGGCAGGGAGCAAGTATTTTATCATGAAAGAAAACGGAGACCTCCAGTCCTGTTTTACGCGCACCACGCTTGTTGGCAATTTGTTTGAAGGAAACATCCCGCTCAACCAGGGGCCCCGCCCCTGCCCTGAAAAAGAGTGCGAAGATTACTATTTTGGCAGGGCTGCTGTAACGGAACGGCATGCATCCCGGATGCAGATGTTCTGGCAAAAAATCAACACCAAAATCACGAAAAAACCTGGCAGGCATGAGTAAAAAAACGGAAACATATTATGATGCATGGACACGGCGCTATATGGAGTCCGGCTATGAAGACGTCATACAGGCACACCGGCCGGCAGATGTGCATGACCTGCTCAGATACACGGCAGAACAGGCCGGCATCAGGGATGGCATCACAATTCTTGATGCAGGCTGTGGGGTATGCGGCCCTGCGATTTACTTTGCTCAAAATTTTGATGTGAAAATTCATGCCCTGAGCATTTCCGGCGAGCAAATCAGGATATCTGAAAAACGTATCAGGGAAGCAGAATTGCAAGATCAAATCTTTCCTCAAAAGGGCGACTTTCACCATCTCAGTGACATCTATCCGGCTGAACATTTTGACCTTATCATCATGCTTGAATCATACGGACATGCCGCCCGGCCCAAAAAACTTATCCAATCAGCAGAAAAAGTTTTGAAAAAAAACGGGCAAATCTACATTAAGGATTATTTTAAAAAAGAGATCACAGGCAGCAAATCCCGCAGGAAGGCAGTAAAAAAAGCCATCAAAAAAATGAACAAGGTTTACGCGTATAAGTTGCCGGATTTGTACGATACTTTACAACATCTTAGGCAAACAGACCTCTCGCTGCAGTATGTTCAGCGTCATCAGCTACCGCTTGACAATGAAAAATCCGTCCGGCAGTTTGAAGCTGATCACGGAATTGATTTGTATGATGGCGGATACAATTTCATTTTTCTGGAACCACTGGAATTGCTGTTCCGAAAACCTGAATCACGCGACGAACCCATTGCCTGATCAACGCAGACGACGAATGAGTCCTTGCCATTTGTAATAAATCCATTTGCCTGTAACAGATAAATAAGCAGCAAATTTTGCATGAAAACGCAATAAAAGATAAGTCAGCGGAATGAGTCCGAAGAGAAACTGATCATCGCACAAAAGTAAAATGGCTGCTCCGTTTAGCAAATGAAAATTCAGGCCATGATTCAGTGATTCCAGAAAACCATCAAGATCGGACCATACAAATTTCCTGCCGGCCAAAAGCATGCTTAGCACGAACATAGCAGCGGCTGCGACCGGCCACCAGTACAACTCTTCAGGGAGTAAAGCAAAAAAGACCAACATGACAATCAGTTCACAGATAAAAATTGCAAGCCTGATTTTTTCTGCCACAGTTTTACCAGTCCTAACGACCATGGTTTTTTGTAATGCTCTCTTATCATTGACAAAATCTGACAACTGATGTGAAATGATGCTTCTCAATCCGGCCAGAATCAGCCATAATATAAACACATACCCAGGAGTTGTCATTTGGAAATGCCGGGACATAACATCCAGACTGATCAGCACAACAATCAGGGCAGGGAACAAAAAAGAAAACAAAGCATCGGCAAAAATGCCGGCATAAGTGGTTTTCAGGCGGATAGACGGAGCAGAATAGGCAATAATCATGGCATATTGCGCCACGATAAGCCCAAGATAATACGAAGGATATTCATCCAGCAATAGCAAAGGGGAAAAAGCAGCAGTTCCGGATAAAACAATCAGCAGCAAGGCAAATTCCGGTCGCAATTTCTGACAGGCATTCATTTTTCCTGCAAGAAAATCCACACCCCTGTCGCAGTAATCATTGATCAGATAGGCAAAAGCACCAGCAGGTAGTAAATACAAAAGAAATATTCCACTTATTTCAATGAATTCCAAATACCCACGGTCGAAATAATATACCAGTACCAAAGCAAAGGCAAGCTGAAAACATAACTTTGTCAACAGCCATTCCCGCAACCTGAAAAGGCGTACTATATTGGTTTTTCCTGACTCCACCCCACAATATTTGGCAACAATTTAGGAATTTTTCATGAAAAAGCATGGATTTTCCGGCATAATACATTTTAACATCATGCCATTTACCTGAAAATCCTTAACTTGCCGGACAAAACCAGAATTGAGGTATGCGGTATTTTGTTTACGTTGTATGCGGAGAAAAAGCTTATACTGAGCAATTAAATTTTTCCTTAAAATACCTGCGCTATCACAGCCGCTATCCCATACTTGTGCTTACCGACAGCAGCAGAAACCAGGGACCTGTCCATCATCCGCAGGAATATATCATTGACATTAAAACCCCGGAAAATCTTAGCAACAACCAGGCCAGTATTTTTTTGGAAACATCCCTGCCACGCTATCTGCCTGATACGGAAAGTGCAGTTTATTGTTATCTTGATTCCGATGTCATTGCCATCAGCGATGCAATAAACAATGTTTTTGAGGAACTCAAATCATGGCCACTTTTTGCCGATGATCATTGCTCCATAGATTACCATAGTCCATATGCCCTGCATTGCGGGTGCAAACAGGCCTTTGATTATCGAAAAAACGCCTGGCAGTTCATCAGAAACACCATTCCGGAACCAGAGAATCAGACAGAAAAACAGCGGACTGCACTGCAACAAATTTTCCATGCTTATAAAAAACAACCACACAGGCATGCCACTGATATTCTGCAGTATTTATACAATCGCTACCTTTCGGCAAAAAGCAGTTTTACTTTTGAAAAAAGATATCACTTCGACAAAATCACCCGAACCTGGCATCAGGACGGCTACCTGATAGACTATGACCGAAAGCATTATCTGAGAAAAATGCGGCAACAATACGGTTTTATGCCAGCATCCGCACACTGGCAGGACAAAACAGGCACCAAACTCATCCCGGAAACCCCCCATTGCTCACATCTGAGAGAATTCCTGAAAAATGACAGTGGCTTAAGCCTTCCTGCAGATTTCAGGCACTGGAACGGTGGCGTTTTTCTCTTTGACAATCAGTCCTTTCCTGCATTTGAAACCTGGCATTATCACAGCAGCAGATTGATGAAAAATCCGCTATTGGCAAACAAGTATATTGATCAGCTAAGCTTAATTATAACAGCTTCCGAACATGATTTTCAGCACAAAAGCAGACTCCCCGTAAAATACAATTTCATCACAGATTCTGGCAATAAAGAAGTAGCATATCATCCTGACAAAGGCTACACTTACAATGCTTTTCAAACTACTTTTGCTCCGGCTTTTCTTCATGTATATCACCACTGGGGACAAAAAAAATGGTCGATATGGCAGGCAGTGCAAGCTCACGGCATCAAACAGGGTATCATCTCAGAGAATGACCTGAAAAATAAAAGTCTGTTTGCCGGGACAGAATAGTTTGGTTAATTTCAGGTGGATTGTGTTACTTTGCCATCTAAATGAAACAATCATGCAAACTGAATTGAGCAAAACAATCATCAATGCCCTGCCTTATGGTGAGATGTTTTTGTTTGTTGACAAAATCACCGAAGTAAATGAAGAAAGCATCAGCGGAACATACTGTTTTGACAGGCATGACAAATATATAGAAGCCCATTTTGCGCACAGACAAATTGTGCCCGGTGTTTTGCTGATAGAATGCATGGGTCAGATCGGACTGGTTGCGCATGGAATTCACCTGCTGAAACTACAGAAAGACGAATGGGAACCCGCTTTATCACATGTCAATATTGAATTTTTCTCGACTGTAAAACCAGGCACCGGAGTAATTGTCAGGGCACAGAAAACTTACCTGCGCATGAACACCCTCCGCAGCATGATTGAAATGCGTGATCCCGGAAATGATGCTTTGATTGCCCGGGCAGATGGCTTATGTCAGTTTTTAATGAATAAGGACAAAAAAGAATGAAACATCGTGTAGTAATAACAGGAATGGGTGTTATCTCTCCCATTGGCAATGGCCTGCAAGCTTTTTCCCACGGATTGTTTGCAGGACACTGTGGTATAAAAGGCATGCCTGAACTTGCAGATTATGGTTTCCGCAGCCAGCTTGGAGCAGTTCCTGAAGAAGATACTCACCTGACAGAGCTGATGCAAAAATACGGCACCCAAAAAGCCAGTATGGTACTGAATTATGCGCTTGCTGCCGGACTTGAAGCCTGGGAAAGTGCAGGACTCAACATTCCTGCTGATTTTGACGGGGATGCAGACCCTCACACCGGAGCTCTCATTGGCACAGGCATGGGATCGGTTGACAGTACTGCCGGTCATATTGTACCAAACAGCCGGGCAGATAAAAAACGAAAATTGCGTAGCACTGTCATAGAACAAAACATGCCCAACGCACCTGCAGCCCACCTGGGAATGATTCTCGGACTGGGTAACAGGATAAGTGCCAGCTCATCGGCATGTGCTACCGGAACAGAAGCCATCATCACTGCTGCCGAACGCATCGCCGAAGGCAAAGCTCATCGCATGCTGGCCGGTGGCAGTGAAGCTTTTTCTCCTTACTCGTGGATTGGTTTTGATGTGATGCGGGTACTGGCACAGAATAAAAACGAAGTCCCGGAAATGGCATCCTGCCCGCTCAGTTCTGAAGCCAGTGGTTTTGTACCCGGCGCCGGAGCAGGCATTTTGCTTCTCGAATCCATGGATTCAGCATTGGAACGTGGTGCAGATATTCTGGCAGAATATGGCGGCGGCTTTGTGAACAGCGGCGGTATGCGACACGGTGGAAGCATGACAGCCCCTTCATCAGTTTCCGTAATTGCCTGCCTCAGGGCAGCCCTTAGTGATGCAGGTGTCTCCCCTGAAGAAATCGACTACATCAACGGACATCTGAGTTCTACCATGGCTGATGTGCTGGAAATTGAAAACCTGAGTACGGCTCTGAATCTTGGTAACCGAGATTTCCCTTACATCAACAGTATGAAAGGCCAGACAGGTCACTGTATTGGTGCAGGCGGTGCCATAGAAACCATTGCTGCAATCCTGCAAATGAAACAAAGCAAACTGGCAGCTTCCGTGAACAGCAGGCCCCTGCATGCCGGCATTACAAAAATTATTGATGAAAAATGCATACCTGAGCAAAACATGAACATTAACATCAACTCGCTGCTAAAAACCAGCTTTGGTTTTGGGGATGTCAATGCTTGTCTGGTTTTAAAGCGTTCTGATTTTTTTTGAGAAAAAATTTTTCAGCTTGTATGATATTTTTACTAACTTACAAAACAAAATAATAAGCATCAATGGAGTCAATTGAAATTAAGGTAGTCGGAATTTTAAAAAGATACAGCTTTGAGAAAAAAGTATGGAACAAGTATCAACCGGAATTAGAAATCATTAACGACCTGAATATCAACTCCGCACGCATTGTGGATATCGTTTTGGATGTTGAAGAGGAATTTGACATTGAGATAGATGATGACAATCTGGAAAAAATCGTTACCATCAAAAATCTGACTGACATCATTGAACAAAAAACTGAATTATGATGACGGTAATTGGCAATGACCTGATCAACCTAAAAAACCATGATAACCTGAACACTCTGTGCAGGCATGGAATTGAGAAATTCTTCACACAGGAGGAACTCAGCTTTATTGCAATGCAGGATACAAAACACGGACTTGCCTGTCTGTGGGCGATGAAAGAAAGTGCCTATAAATGTATTCTCAAACTGGGCCATAAAAAGGCCTTCAGCCCTGCCAAATACAAAATAAAAGCATATCATGAAGGAGCCTGCATTTTTGGCGAAGTGCGTTATGGAAATCAGGTATTTTTTGCCAAATGCATTGAGGACGGAGACTTTGTACGTAGCATTGCCACCAATCACCAGACAAAACTGAGATTGGTGAAAAGTCTGCATATCCGCTTTAATCATAACTCAGTGAACAAAGAAGAACAAATCGCCAGGAAAATCCAGAAATACAACCACTCAGAACCTCTGACACTTAACAAAACTAACAATAACATTCCGTTTTTGCTTACTGCAAGAAAAAATTACAGGCTGGAAATCAGTATCTCCAACGAAAGCAACCTGTACTATATATCAGTACTTCCGGAATGGATACGGATAAACTCCGATCTTGTGAATACCGGAATTTATGCATACGCTTAAATAATTCATGTATGTGCGGTATCAATGGTGTCTGGCATTCCAAACAAAAAATAAACAAAACACATTTTATTCTCTCCCGTGATAGGCTGCAGCACCGCGGACCGGATGATGCCGGCTTATGGTTCAATGAAGATGAAAACATTGGTTTTGGGCACCGCAGACTGGCCTTTATGGACCTGTCCGAAAGCGGCAGGCAACCCATGCAGACCAGCGACGGCTCTGTGATTGTAACTGTCAATGGTGAAATTTACAACTATCCCGAACTGAAAAACGAACTCGAAGGAAAAGGCTACCACTTTTTCAGTCGCTCCGATTCCGAAGTGTTGCTCTATGCCTGGCAGGAATGGCATACCGGCATGCTGAAAAAACTCAACGGCATGTTTGCTTTTGCCCTGTACGACAAGAGCCGAAATGAGATGCTACTGGCCAGAGACCGCTTTGGGATTAAACCGCTCTATTATCACAGAGATGCTTATAATCTGATCTTTGCATCAGAAATAAAAGCCATCATCAAATACGCCCCTGAGCTCAAAGCCATCCGTCCGGAATCCATGGCAGATTATTTTAGCTACCGGTACATACCTTCGCCACACAGCATATATGAATCCATCAAAAAGCTGGAACCTGCCTCCTTTTTGCTCATCGGAGAAAACACTGATATCACAGAAAAATACTGGACGCCTCCGGAAAATACAATCCGCTTGCCGCAGCCGGAGATCACTGAAAAAATCCATGAGCTGCTGAGCCGTTCTGTACGCATGCACACGCAAAGCGATGTACCTGTGGGTGCTTTTCTCAGTGGAGGCTATGACTCCTCTGCCATTGTTAGCTTGCTGCATGACAACAAGATAGATGCCAACACTTACAGTATAGGTTTCAGTAACTGGGAAAACTCGGAAGACAGGTTCGCAAAACTGGTTGCAGAAACATTTGACATGCCGCACTACAGCAAGATCGCGGACAGAAACCATCTGGAGATGCTGGAAAATCTCATGCAGCATTACGACGAACCCATTGCCGATATTTCCATTTTGCCCACCTGGCTGGTCAGTCAATTGGCTTCAGAACAAAACAAAGCTGTGCTGTCAGGTGAAGGTGCTGATGAGCTTTTTGGCGGCTACACCTGGCATTACGAAAATTTATTGGCACAAAAACAAGAAGCTCATATATGGCGTAAAAACCCGTCTGTTTCACCCTTTTCAGTGGAATCATACAGCAGGGCCATGGCCATGGGGCATCTCAGAAAACCCGGACTTGAGCAGCTTTTTACCGGCGATTTCCGTAACAGCATTCCTGAGGACAGCGATTGGTTTTACCGACAACATGCCTCAGGCAAGGCCAATGCCAACCGTTTCAGACGCATGGATCTCCGCTGCTTCATGGGAGAACTGGTACTGACCAAAGTGGACAGAGCCAGCATGGCGCACAGCCTTGAAGTACGTGTCCCCTTTCTGGAAAATGAGCTGGCTGATTTCATGCTTCGTTTATCGCCAAAGCAGATATACAAAAGCGGGGTTCAGAAATTTCAGCTTTACCAAATCATAAAAAACAAACTGCCACGTGAAATCCTGGAACGCAAAAAACAAGGCTTTGTCGGTCCGGACAGGTATTACCGCAGTGCTGAGTGGTACCGGGGTATCATCAGTGAATCCAAACTGGTGCACGACGGCATCATCAACCAAAACGAACTCAATCATTATCTGCAGAATCACATGTACTGGAAATTGTGGAAGTTTGCCGTACTTGAAAACTGGTATAAAACATGGATGTAAAGCAATTGGTTATTTTCATATTTCTTTTGCTGCCGGTGTTGAGCTGTTCAGACCAAAACACACCGGACAAACCCGTTTTTGCTTATACACAGGAAGCCGAACTGAAATTCAGTGCATCGGACAATTTCGGATTCATCATCCGGAATGCCGGACAGGAAAAACAAGCCCTGCGTCTGAGTATCAATGGCAGGATTTGGGTGAGCAAAGCACATCTGAGAAAAGCCGTTCAGAACCAACGCGTAAGTAAAGCCCTGCCTGTTCAGGACAGCCTTGCAACGAAAGCCTGGGACTTTGTCACCCGGCACACCTGGCATGGCAGGGAACCCAATCAGCCAAAACACCTGGCCTACTCTCCACTTTACCTGCTCAACTCCATGGGCAGCGCCATCTGCTCACACCGGAATGCTTTGCTTTGTCAGGTATGGGAAATGCTGGGCTACAAATCACGCACAGTGGATCTGGGTGATCACGTGGTGGCTGAGGTGTATTATCAGGGAGGCTGGCACATGTATGATGCAGATTTTGGAGTGTTTTTTTCCGATGCAAAAACAGTACTATCCGTATCGCAACTGGAACACAAAATAAGAAACGCCAAAATGCACAGCTCGGATTTTGTATCGGACCTGCAAAACGCCGGCCTCAGAATTTATCCCTACAGCTATTTTGGCTGGATTGAAAGCACTGCCGACAACCAAATTAATTCCTGGTTTGTTACCAACACAGTCCATTCTGATCTGTGGTTTGACCTTCCGCCCGGCGCTGAAATCAGGTATCCGGCAAAAACCGGTGAAACCCATGACTTCAGGCTGGCTGAGCTCCGCATTACCCAAAGCTACACCGGTTTGCTGCATTTGCCTCTGCTTATGGAAAAAAGCGATAGTCTGCGTCTGTTGTCGCCGACTGGTTCTGACAGTGGAATTTTTCTGCTTTCAGGCAATACGGGACGCATTTTGCTGCAGGCAAATCCCCTGATATGGCAGGTTCAATCGGGCAACTTACTGAAGATGGAAAAATCAGGTGCAAGCAGTTTACATATCAGTACTTTTCCTCTTGAAATCAAGCCATACAAAAAGCTGTCAGGCATTTTTCCAACAATGGACAGTCTGTTGATGCGCTGGATGCATGCCAATCCGGATTTTGCCGATACCATGCAAATCAGCGATTACCAAAGTCTTTCTGCATTTTACAGGAAGCTGGGAAAACGCATTTACCCCGGAGACAGCCAAAACCGGAATGCAGCACGCAATGCCCTGCTGATTGACAGTCTGATTAGCCATTACAATACTGACAAAGCCGCCTTTTACGGCCAACTGAACCGCCCCTTCCCTCTTGTTGTTATGGCAACAGTGTTATTCCATGCTGATGAAGAGGGCATAAAGCAATTGATGTGGGAATATTACGGGGAGTAGTTGCCTGAATGGTTTTTTGTTCAGATATAGTAATGGAGACGGAGACGGAGGGATAGAGTGATTGAGTGACAGAGGGATGGAGAGTGTTCGGGAGTGGTCACTCAACCTCTCTGTCTCTCCCTCTCTCTGTCCCTCCGTCTCTCTATCACTCTGTCTCTCCGTCTCTCCCTCTCTCTGTCCCTCTATCACGGAATGGCTGTCTGCGACAGCGGTGGAGTGGCAGAATCTGTTTATTGGCGGCGCTTATTAATACATTTTTATTTCTAAAACATATCATTCAAATTCTGCCTTCCGATAATTGCCATTATCTCAACCTTTCCTTCGTTTATTCTGTAATAAATGCTGTCAGAGCCACAAACACAACGACGGTATCCTGCACGTATGTAGTCAACCGATTCAAATGAAAAAGGTCGTTGAGCTATCATGTCGAAATAATGAAAAAATGCATCATAGTATTTATCCGCCTGCAACTCTCCAAATTGCTTTATGCCATATTGATGAATACGAATCAAGTCGTTTTTGGCCTGATTGCTTAGTCTGTACTTAGCCATTCAATGCGGATTTTGATTGCTTAAGAATATCAGCTTTCGAATCCGTCGTAAATCCACTTGCTTCTGATTTTTCTAATTTCGCTCTTATCCAGTCAATTTGAACCTGCTGGTTTCTTGCCTGCCGTATCAAATCATTAACAAGCTCGCTTTTACTGGCATACTCCTTGCTGTTTACCTGTGCCTTTAACCAATCATCATTGGGTTTGGTGAATGAAATACTTTGTCTTGCCATAATACGCTAAACTTTATTGATGTAAATATACACCAAAATCGAATCAATTCCAAATTTTTATTCTATATGATTTGCTAAGGTTTTTTGTTCTAAGATCGTGATGGAGACGGAGACGGGAGGATAGAGGGCGAGAGGGAGAGACGGAGGGATGGAGAGTGTTCGGGAGTGGTCACTCAATCTCTCTGTCCCTCCGTCTCTCTGTCCCTCTGTCCCTCCGTCCCTCCGTCTCTCTGTCTCTCTATCACGGAATGGCTGTCTGCGACTGCGGTGGAGGGTATGAGTTGTGCCGTTTTTTGTGGAACCGTCCCAGGCACCCAGCTGCAAAATGCATGCGGCATGTTATCCGGGCGGGTTTTGAAGATCCCATCAAACAATTTGGCGACTGAGGGGTTATGTGTATAATGAGAAGGCTGTTCTCCATATTAATGGCATTTATGCTTCTGGCAGGCCACATGAGTTTTACCATCGGCACGCACTTTTGCGGTGGTGAGACCGTGGAGTCGAAGGTGTTGTTCAATGAAACGCATCTGGGATGTGACATGATGGAAATGGAGAAAGCCTGCGAAATTCCTGAAAACCACAACAACAAAACCGGTATAGACAAGGCGCCTTGTTGCGAAAACGAATACCATACCTTTCTGTCAACCAATGAATTTGTAAACGATGCTGCGCCTTCGGTCAATTATCCGGATTTTGCAATGGCATTTGTTTATACCACATCAACGCTTGACTTAAATACAAAGGCAAGCCCCCGGTTTTATGCCGCATACCGCTCCCCTCCTGTTGAAAAAGACATACAGGTTCTGTTTCAATCATTTTTATGTTGATTTTCCTGAGTTACTGATTCTATGCCACAGATTGTGGCATTCCCGATAGTGCTATGCACATTTATAAAATCATAATTCTTAATAAATCAACATATTATGCTTAATAAAATTCTTAAGTATTTCTTAGAGAACAAGCTGGTTACCATGCTTATTCTTGCAGGCCTGGTAAGCTGGGGCATTGCTACCGCTCCTTTTGGCTGGGAAATCGGGGGCCTTCCCTCCGACCCGGTGCCGGTGGATGCCATTCCTGACATTGGCGAAAATCAGCAAATTGTTTTCACCGAATGGAAAGGTCGCTCGCCACAGGATATTGAAGACCAGATTTCATATCCCTTAACAACCTATCTGCTTGGCATTCCCGGCGTAGAAACAATCCGCAGTTCCTCCATCTTTGGTTTTTCAAGCATATACATCATTTTCAAGGAAGATGTTGAGTTTTACTGGTCGCGCTCCCGTATTCTTGAGAAATTGAATTCGCTTCCCTCAGGCCTGCTGCCCGATGATGTTCAACCAACCCTGGGTCCTGATGCAACAGCTTTGGGTCAGGTATACTGGTACACCCTGGAGGGCCGTGATAAAGACGGAAACCCGACCGGGGGGTGGGATTTGCATGAGATCCGCACAGTACAGGATTTCTATGTAAAATACGGACTGAATGCAACTGAAGGCGTATCTGAAGTGGCCTCTGTGGGTGGATATGTGCAGGAATACCAGATTGATGTCAATCCCGATGCATTGCAATCATACGATATCCCGCTGCATAAGGTCATGCAGGCTGTCCGGAATTCCAACCGCGATGTGGGAGCAAAAACCATTGAAATCAACCAGGCGGAATACCTGGTGCGCGGACTGGGTTATGTTGAAACAACAGAAGATATCGAGAAAGCCGTTGTTGATGTGCAAAACAATGTTCCCATACGAATTGAGGACATTGGTGTGGTTAGCCTCGGTCCTGCCTCACGCCGCGGAATACTGGATAAAGACGGAGCTGAGGTGGTTGGCGGCGTGGTGGTGGCACGCTACGGGGCCAATCCCTTAGAGGTCATCAACAATGTAAAGGAAAAAATCAAGGAAATTTCCCCCGGCCTGCCCAGCAAAACACTGCCAAATGGAGTTGAAAGTCAGCTTACCATTGTTCCATTTTACGACCGTTCCGAGCTGATTTATGAGACCCTTGGCACACTGGAAGAAGCCCTTTCGCTGCAGATTCTCATCAC
>JBNJGS010000046.1:0-22898 GCA_051747965.1 Bacteroidota bacterium | reverse complement strand
TTTGATGCAGATACAGTGCAGAATTATTCCAGAAAAACGGTGGACCTGAGTGTCGCCATTGTAGGTGAAAACAGGCGAGTAAGCCGGAGTGATCTGAGTTTAAGCGATGCATGCGACTGGATGCATTATTGTGAACAGGTACATCATGATTGGTATGATGACTGGCTGATCAACGGGGTGGCAGCAGACAGAATGTGTTTGCCCGTTAAAAACTAAGCTTATTGATTGCTGATAACCTTTATTTCTACCCTCCTGTTGAGTTGTCTGCCTTCTTCTGTTTCGTTATCTGCAACAGGCACTTTATTTCCAAAACCACGATATTTTAACCTTGATTCATCTATGCCGGCTTCGATCAAAAACCGGTATACCGCTTCTGCGCGATCATTACTCAAACGTCTATTGTACCAGTTGCTGCCAACATTGTCAGTATGTCCGCGTATTTCAATCTGCAGATTTGAATGCTGCTGCATAATGTTAGCAAGCTTTTCCAGGGCGGGGAAGGAGGACGGCAGCAATTCTGACTGGTTGAATGCAAAATAGATGTTGGGCATGTCAATGGAAAAGCCTGTATTTGCATTTCGCAAGCTTTCAATTAACTCCTCATCACCGGAACCGAGCGTTCCTTCGCGCAATTGCCCTGATATGCTTGCGTAATCACTGTCTTCTTCTTCCCTGTCTGACTTTGTTGTATTATTTTCCTTTCCATTGCCGGCCATGGCATCTGAATCATTTTCTTTTTCTGTATCGGACCCTTCTTCGTTTCCGGAGGTAGTGTTGCTGTCTGCAGCCGAATCATCTGTCTCTGCACCGGAATGATCCATTGCTTCACTATCACCTTCCTGTTCATTGTTTACGTTTTTATCACCGTTTACGTCTTCCTTTCCCGAATTATTTCTGCCATGTATGCCGTTGGTATTCGTATTGAGCGGAGAATCAGCGTTTTCAGCCAGCAGTCTTTCATCAGCATTCAATTGATCCAGGTAGTTGTTGTATGCTTCCAGAAAGGATTGCGAATCCTCATTCAGCCAGTCATATCCGGCAGAAAGATCATCCTGACACCCACATTCAAACTGGTTTTCAATTTTATACAGTTTGACATCATCAATATAATAGTACGCATAGACAAAAGTGGTATCTGTCAGGCTATCATTGTTTTCAAAATAATGGGTTTTGACATTTGGGCAGAAATTGCCCAGGCTAAGGAATTTTTCTCTGCCACGGGACCGAAAAACACCACAGAGCTCATGCCACTCTGTTTTGTTGTCCATCCTGTGACCGGGCATATTAAAAACCATTGGTTCGGCATCCAGCAATCCTGCGTCCCAGGATTTCAAACGTTCCCTTGTAAAGCTTACCCCGAGTGCATCTACTGCATATCTCGAGCGTGGGGCCAGGGCGTATTTAAGGGAAAAGCAATACAACTGTCGGAATTCCAGTTCTTCATGCAGTTCGACAGATAAGTATTCCCTCGATGCCTTTTTTTCAGGCATGCTATCAGCAAAAACCTCTCTCAGAATCAGGCCTATATAGGCGTCACCCTCACTGGCAGGCATGTATCCTGCAAAGTTTTGCGGTACACCTGCTATTTCATTGCTGCAGCGATGAAAATAATCCGGCGTGCCCTTGTTTGGGTTTTTCCAGTGGGGGATGAGTTCTTTGACTGGATTCTCTGTGAAGGATTCAGGACATGCCCAGCCTCCCTCAAAACCTGCGTTTGGAATCAGGCTCTGTGCATTTGAAAAGCTCAGCCCAACCAGCAAAAAGAGCGCATATGTCAGAATCAGATGTCTCATCGTAATACCTCCAAATATAATAACTTATTCCCGAAGTTTATAGTATAATCTTTCGGGTCTTATTTGCTTATGCCTCTTGTTTATCGCGAAAAAAAGGAGGGACTTTGTTAGGATAAAAACAAGCAGCCTTATTTGATGGATCCGACATGCCGCTTTTTCTTGCTTTCGTAAATGTCCTGAATATTGATCATGATGCCTGTTTCCTCAACACCGCCAAAGTGAGGGTTTTCAACAGTACCAAAGGTTTGCATGGAAGGTGAAAGATTCATATATGCATTAAACAAGGGAGGTATATTTTCTCCGAATGAGCGCACTTTCTTGCTCAGTATGGCATAATCTTTCTTGTAGTCGTTGCCATGGAAGATATCATCATGCTTTTCTGTATTCACTGGTATCGGGTCTATGGCTTCAACCAGGCGATCCTTGTTTGGAAAATACAGGTTGATGAAGGTCAGAATAAAATCCCTTGCCTGCTGATCAAAATGCTTATACATGGTAATCTTTCCAAAGAAAAATTTCATGTCAGGATACTTCACAACCAGTGCTCCCAGGCCATCCCAAAGATTGTCAAGAGCATAAATCCCTTTTTTGCGGTTGTTGGCAAACTGATATTTTGGTTGCACAATAGAACGACCCAGCTCAATTGTATATGGCAGATACTCCTGGATGAATTTGGTGGAAAATCTAAAAAGCCTTGTGGTGGCAAGCTTTTCTTCTACATTATCCATGACATCTTTACCACGGATGAAACGGTAAGCTCCAGTGATTTCACGGTCTTCGGGATCCCAGACAATGAGTTGCTGGTAAGGTGTGTCTGATGTGTCAAATTTGTCAATATCCAGGGCCTTGCCTGTACCACCGCCGGCTTCACGAAATGTGACCTCGCGTAGACGGGCTACTTCTCTCATCAGCATTGGGCTGTTATGATGGGTGAAAAGGTATATTTCAGCATTCCCAAAGTTTGCCTTCCGTAAATACTTTTCACGGGTCAGTTCTTTCTCAAGTAGGTCCCTGTCTACAGGGGGAATGATTGTTTCCATATGCTGCTTCCTTTTCTAATCTGAAATCTTGTGCAAAATTAGTAAAATTCTTTTTAATCATCAGGCTTCATGGCATAGACCTTCTCTCTAACATATTTTGCCCATTCCTTGTGAGACCTTGAATTATCAAAATGCTCCCAGGAAATTGGCTCGCCAAAATGCAAACAAATTGTCCGGCCTCTTTGTTTCAAAACTTCGCGTGGCAAAAACAGCATCTCTACATTGAACTTGATGCCCAGAAATTTGCGCAGTTTGGCCAGTCTGTAAAAAAACATGGAATTCCGGCCTTCAATAAATACCGGAATAACATCCCTCTTGTGCTGAATGGCTTTTGTGATGAATGTTTTTTTCCATTCAAGATCCTGAATCTCTCCGTTTATCATTCTTGAGGCCATCCCGGAAGGAAAAATCAGTATCTGAGCATCTGAAGCAAAAGTCTCGTTTAAAATCCGGATACTATCCTTCTTCTGACCACCAAATTTGTTGACCGGAACAAATATGGTCTGCATCGGCCGGATATTCATCAAAACATCATTTACCGGAAATTTTATGTGGGAAAAATGCCTGCCAACAACACTCATGAAAACATGACTCTCCGTACCGCCCAGAGGATGGTTGGCTGCAAAAACAAAACGACCATTCTCAGGAATATTGCCCTCACCATAGGTTTTCGTTTTGATATTAAACTCCTTTAAAAAGGCATGCGACCAATCCAGACCCTCTTTTCCATGGTGACGCTGAAGGAACTCGTTGATGAAATCCTCACGTACAATCCACTTTAACAGGCTGACAACAAATTTAGGAACCTGACGTTTGCCTGCTTTATTGCGCAAAACCCGGTCAAGATCAACCTGTAACAATTCTTTATCGCCGCCTTTATTCATTTTTTGATAATTTTTACAAAATTAACAAATTCTTCTGACTTCCCGAATACCCCATCATATAATGATTTCATGAAAAAGTTATTAACATAATGGGAAAAAATGGGAATTATTGGAGAAATATGGGAAAGATTTGTTAATTTTACCTTTCGAAAGTACAGCGATCAATTCTTATTTATATGTTTATTGGTGAACACATAGTGAAGCTTGACAGTGCCGGAAGGGTACTGTTTCCCTCTGCCCTGAAGCGTCAGCTTAACGGCAGGGAGCAAAGTGGCTTTGTTGTAAAGCGGGACATTTTTGAGCCTTGTCTTGTGTTGTATCCAATGCATGAATGGGAAAGGCAGAATGCTATCCTTCAGCAAAAATTAAATCCTTACAACAGGGAGCACAGTAAGTTTATGCGGATGTTTTACAGCGGAACGGCAGAAATGTACCTTGACGCAAACAACCGGATACTGCTCCCAAAACGACTCATTGGTGAAGTTGGTGCTAAGAAGGACCTGGTGTTTGCAGGCCTTGATTATAAAGTTGAAATCTGGCCCCTGGAAGTATGGAAAGGCATGGGTGTGGATGAAGATTTTGGATCGCTGGCTGAAAAACTATTAGGTCAATCTGATAATCCGATGGACGAAGAATGAAATACCATGTGCCAGTTTTATTGAAAAAGTCAGTTGATGCCCTGGAGGTAAAACCTGATGGTGTATATGCCGATCTGACCTTTGGTGGTGGCGGGCATAGCGCTGAAATACTTCGCCGGCTTGGTGATGATGGGCGGCTCATGGTCTTTGATCAGGATGCTGATGCCCTGCATAATTTGCCTGATGATCAAAGAGTTGTGCCTGTGCATGCCAATTTTCGATATCTGAGGCAATTCATGCGCTATCACGAGTTTCAGGGATTTGACGGAATCCTGGCCGACCTGGGCATTTCATCCTGGCAGATTGACAAAAAAGAACGGGGATTCAGTTTTCGTTTTGATGCAGACCTGGACATGAGAATGAATGAACAGGCTCCATTGACCGCCGCTGATATCCTGGCCGATTATCAAAAAGATAAACTCACAGCAATTCTTCGTACTTATGGTGAGTTGAAAAATGCCCGTGCCGTTGCAGATAAAATCATCACCGCACGCAATGAAAAACCATTGAGAACAACTGGTCAGTTGACAGAAGTACTTACACCACTTGCAAAAAAAGGAGCAGAGCATAAATTTTTCGCCAAAGTGTTTCAGGCACTCAGAATTGAAGTCAATCAGGAGATGGAAGCTCTGAAGGAAATGCTCGCTCAAACTGTGGAATGCCTGAAACCCGGTGGTAAGCTGGTGGTCTTGTCCTATCATTCTCTGGAAGACAGATTGGTGAAAAATTTCTTCCGGGCTGGAAATATTGAAGGAAATATTGAAAAAGATTTTTACGGAAATCAGATTTCGCCTTTTGCTCAGGTAAGCAGAAAACCTGTTCAGGCTGATGAGGAAGATATCTCTCACAATCCAAGGGCCCGCAGTGTAAAAATGAGAATTGCAGAATTAAAAAAAGATGGCAAAAAAGAATAAAAACGGAAAGAAAAAAGATGCAAAATTCCGGAACAGTTTTCGGGATGTGCTCGATGGTAGCGTGCTTGCCAGAGATGTGGTGGTGCGACAACTTCCCTATATTCTTTTTATTGCTGTTCTGGCATTGATTTATATATCAAATCGATACCATGCTGAAAAGGTTTTCGTGATGACAGACGATACAAGAAAAGAAATCAAAGAACTCCGTTCTGAAAAAATTTCCGTGCAATCTGAACTCATGAGAAAATCCCGACAGCAACAAGTCTTGAAAGAGCTGAGAAAAAATGGTTCCGAACTGGATTTTGCCAGTGAGCCTCCGGTGAAAATATTGTATGAGCTTGACGAATGAATCCGCAAAGAAAAAATATTATCAAACGATTTAAGCTGATATATTTTATCATGCTCGGGCTTGGTATGATCGTTGTCGGAAAGCTGATTGCCCTGCAGGTTTTTACTGACAAAGAGGAGATTGAATCCCTCAGCAAGCAGGTGATTCGTGAAAGTGTAATTGAACCATACCGTGGAGATATCCTCAGCAGAAATGGTGCTGTGCTGGCCACGTCCGTACCTTATTATGAGGTTGGCTGGGATCCCAACTGTGAAGGAGTGACACAGAAATTGTTTGAGGAGAATGTTGATTCTCTGACATATGTGCTCTCAGATATCTTCAGTAAACCCCGATCACATTACAATGAAATATTACATCAGGCCCGTGACAAGGGTAGCCGGTATCTCAGATTAAGTTATATTGCCACTTATGACCAGCTTAAAGAATTGCAGAAAGCACCCATATTCAGGCGGGGACGTTTCAAGGGCGGGTTTGTATATTTCCAGCGGAATGAGCGTGAGCATCCTTTCGGAATTCTTGCCAGAAGAACCATTGGAACAGTCAGAGAGGGTGGAAGGAAAGGTGTGGGCCTGGAAGATGCTTTTGATAAAGAACTCCGGGGTGTAAAAGGTTTCGCTGTAAAACAAAAAGTGGCCGGTAATCTCTGGATGCCTGTCAACGATGGGAATGAAATTGAGCCGCAGGATGGAATGGATTTACTTACCACCATAGATGTGAAAATCCAGGATGTCGCGGAAACTGCCCTGGAAAGACGTCTAAGATTTCATGATGCTGATCACGGAAGCGCTGTGGTCATGAAGGTAGAAACAGGTGATGTGCTTGCTATTGCCAATCTTAAGAAAAACAAACATGGAAATTATATTGAAGCCTATAATTATGCCGTAGGTGAGGCAACCGATCCGGGTTCTACATTTAAGCTGGCTTCTGTAATGGTTGCCCTTGAAGATAACGTGATTCAGCCGCATGACAGCATTGAAACCGGCCAGGGTGTGGAGTATTTTTACAATCACAGGATGGAAGATTCGCATGAAGGCGGTTTTGGTACAATCACTTTTGAGCAGGCTCTTGAAAAATCCTCCAATGTGGGCATCTCTAAAGTGATTTTTGGAAATTACCATGACAGACCTGAACAGTTTGTTGACAGGCTTTATAAAATGGGGCTCAATGAGGCGCTTGATGTTAGTATCCGCGGAGAGGCAGAGCCACTTATTCGCTATCCAGGCGAAGACAAATGGTCAGGCCTGTCCCTGCCGCAAATGTCTATTGGATACGAAGTGCAGATGACACCACTGCAGATACTGGCCTTTTATAATGCGGTGGCAAACAATGGAAGAAAAGTCAAACCAAGATTTGCAAAAGGCTTGAAATACAGGGGGGATGATGTTAAAGACTTTCCTGTGGAAATACTCAATCCCTCAATCTGCTCGAAATCTACCCTGCAAAAAGTCAGAAAAATGCTCAATGGTGTAGTCACTGATGGAACCGCATCCAACCTGATGAATGACAATTATAGCATAGCCGGAAAAACAGGTACAGCACAAATCAATTACGGGCAGACAGGCATTATACAGCATTATCAGGCCTCTTTTGTCGGCTATTTCCCAGCAGATAAACCCAAATATTCCTGTATAGTAACAATTCATGGTCCGAGACGATTTGGTTATTATGGAAATATCGTAGCAGGCCCCGTTTTCCGTGAAATTGCTGACAGAATTCATGCCACTGACCCGGATATGCATCCTGCTGCCAGAGTTGAAGCAGAAACCAGGGTGTTGCCTCACGTGAAAGTCTCTGACAGAGAAAAACTCAATGCTGTACTGGATAATATTGGAATTCCACGCGATCAGAGAAACATGCGGGATTGTGAGTGGGTGTACCCTGTGGAAAAAGAGAACAAAATTATGTATTATATCCGCGATTACAGCCAGGAAAATGTTGTGCCCAATGTCGTTGGAATGGGATTAAGCGACGCAATTAAAGTGCTTGAAGAGCATGATATGAAAGTCAGAGTCAAAGGCCGGGGAAAAGTGGTTAAACAAAACCCGGCGGCACATCAGAAATTCCAAAGCGGACAAATTGTAGAAATTGAATTGTCATGAAAATGAAAAAAATACATATCAGCTCAATTGAAAATGCCGTAGGAGTTGTCAGGCGGCATGTGGGAGAGTGCTGCTGGTTTGACGGATTGTATTTTGATAGCAGAAAAGTTCAGGGAGATGCTGTTTTTGTTGCTGTCAGTGGAACATTAACAGACGGGCATGAGTTTATCCCGGCAGCCATTGAAAATGGTGCTAAAATGATTGTGTGTGAAATGTTACCAACTGATTTGCAGTCAGGAATCAATTATTTCCAGGTAAGTGATTCGGCTGCTGCTCTGGCCTATCTTGCATCCTTGTTTTACGGACACCCGTCACAACAAATCAAATTGGTTGGTATCACAGGAACCAATGGCAAAACCACTACAGCCACATTGCTTTACCGGATGATGGAAAACCTGGGCTATAAAGCAGGACTGTTGTCAACAGTTCGTAACTATATCCATGAAACAGAAGTCCCCGCAACACACACAACTCCTGATCCGGTACAGATAAATGCCCTGCTGGCTGACATGCTGGAGGCAGGTTGTGAGTATTGTTTTATGGAAGTCAGTTCTCATGCTGTGGAACAAAAACGTATTGACGGCTTACATTTTGATGGGGCGGTATTTACCAACATCACACATGATCATCTGGATTATCATAAAACTTTTGCCAATTATATCAATGCCAAAAAAGCCTTTTTTGACCAGTTGGATCAGGATGCATTTGCTCTGTTTAACAGTGATGATAAAAATGCTGCCGTGATGGCACAAAATACCAAAGCTTCCAAAAAAACCTATTCCCTCAGAAAAATGTCCGATTTCAGGCTGCGGATTGAAGAGAAGCACTTTGAAGGTATGCAGTTGTTTATTAACGACAAGGAGGTCTGGACACCATTGATTGGTGAATACAATGCCTGCAATCTTCTGGCCGTGTATGCCGTAGCTGTTTTGATGGGGATATCTGAAAATGACAGTTTGCAGGCATTATCAGAGCTGAAGCCTGTTGAGGGAAGGCTTGAAGCCATACGCTCCGAATCCGGAAAGACTGCCATCGTGGATTATGCACATACTCCCGATGCATTGAAAAATGTTCTATCCACACTTTTTGAATTCAAACAGCAGGGGAAAGCATTGATTTGTGTGTTTGGTGCAGGTGGTGACAGGGATGTGAATAAGCGACCGGAAATGGGTCGTATTGCTGCTTTATACAGTACAAAACTCATACTTACCTCCGACAATCCGCGCAGTGAGGAGCCTGAGGATATCATGAAACATATTCAGAAAGGCATACCTGTGGAGAAGCAGGCAGAAGTACTGAAAATAAGCAATAGAAAAGAAGCCATAAAGGTGGCCTGGTCGCTTGCACAAGCCGGAGATCTTATTCTGGTAGCAGGCAAAGGACATGAAACCTACCAGGAAATTCATGGTGTGAAGCATCATTTTGATGACAGAGAAGTGATTTATGAATTGATAAATAATTGATGTATGCTGTATTATCTTTTTAAATACCTTGACCAGCTTGATATTCCGGGTGCAGGAATGTTTGAATATATTTCTTTCCGGGCCGGCCTTTCTGTGATAACCTCCCTGATCGTTTCCATGGTATTTGGAAAATACATCATACGGTATCTCCAGCGTTTACAGATTGGGGAATCTATACGTGATCTCGGGCTTGCCGGGCAGTTGCAGAAAAAAGGAACCCCCACCATGGGCGGACTGATTATCATACTCTCCATCATTGTACCCACACTTTTGTTTGCCAGGCTGGACAATATTTATATCGTCCTCATGCTGGTAACAACTGTCTGGCTGGGGCTCATCGGTTTTGCGGATGATTATATCAAAGTATTTAAAAAAAATAAAGCAGGACTGGCTGGTAAATTCAAAATCATCGGACAGGTTGTACTTGGAGTGATTGTCGGTGCAACATTGTATTTTTCCGACGCGGCGGTGGTGCGCGACAGAATGGTGGATGTGAAGCCGGAAATGATCACCGAGGATGCTGTGAGCATTTCAGAAATGCGGGGTGATGAAAAAGTGGAATATCTCGACCATAAGTCTACACTGACAACCATTCCTTTTACAAAAAACAATGAATTTGATTATGAGTCCCTTGCCTGGTTTTCTGATTCAACTGTCTGGACCTGGGTGATTTTTGTGATCGTGGTAATTCTTATTGTCACTGCAGTATCAAACGGAGCCAATCTTACCGATGGCCTGGACGGGCTTGCTACGGGAAGCTCCTCCATTATCGGGGTTACCCTGGGGATTCTGGCATATGTCTCAGGTAACTTTATTACAGCAGATTACCTGAATATCATGTATATCCCCAATGTCGGTGAGCTGGTAATATTTATGAGTGCATTTATTGGAGCCACCATAGGATTTCTTTGGTACAATTCTTATCCGGCACAGGTCTTTATGGGGGATACCGGTAGTCTGACCATTGGTGGTATTATTGCTGTTTTTGCCATCATTATCAGGAAAGAACTGCTCATCCCTATACTCTGCGGAGTCTTTTTTATCGAAAGTCTTTCCGTGCTGCTGCAGGTCTCATGGTTTAAAATTACAAGAAAAAGATTTGGTCAGGGACGCAGGATATTCCTGATGTCGCCTTTGCATCATCATTATCAGAAAAAAGGATATCCCGAAGCAAAAATTGTAACACGGTTTTGGATTGTCGGTATCATACTGGCAGTCTTTACCATTGTAACACTTAAAATCAGATAGACGTGAAAAAAATTGTTGTCATAGGAGCAGGTGAAAGTGGTTTTGGAGCAGCAGTGCTGGCCAAAGCACAGGGTTTTGATGTGCTCGTTTCAGACAACAATGCCATCGCTCCCAAATATAAAAAACAACTGACCGATAAGGATATTCCATTTGAGGAAAATGGCCACAGTGAGGATATGATTCTTGCCGCCCGGGAAATCGTAAAAAGCCCCGGCGTTCCGGAAACAGTGCCCATAATCCAAAAAGCCCTGCAAAATGGTATCCCGGTGATTTCTGAAATCGAATTTGCCGGCAGATATTCTACTGCCGGAATGATATGTATCACTGGCAGCAATGGTAAAACCACCACCACATTGCTAACTTACCATATCCTGAAAAATGCCGGACTCAATGTCGGTCTGGCCGGAAATGTCGGCAATAGCTTTGCCTATCAGGTGGCAACAGAAAAACATGATTATTATGTGATTGAACTCAGTAGCTTCCAGTTGGACGGAATGATCGATTTTAAAGCTGATATCGCTGTGCTTTTGAACATCACTCCGGACCATCTGGATCGCTACGGGTTTGTATTTCAGAACTATATAAATTCAAAATTCAGAATTACACAAAACCAGAGCTCAGCAGATACATTTATCTATTTTGCTGATGATCCGGTGATTCAAAAAGAAATGGCAAATCGGAAAATTCCAGCCGGAAAAATCCCGTTTTCTGCAGAAAAATGCCCTGCTGAACCTTCTGTTTGCCTGAGAGACAAGACAATTCAATTTAACCTAAAAAACAAATTCAATATGTCAGTACAGGATTTAGCTCTACAAGGCAGCCATAATGCATACAATTCCATGGCAGCCGGTGCTATTGCACAAGTATTACGAATCAAAAAAGAATCCATCAGGAACAGTCTTATGGATTTTAAAAATGTGGAACATCGCCTTGAACCTGTGGTCAAGGTTCATGGAATTGATTTTATCAATGATTCCAAAGCCACCAATATCAATTCTGCATGGTATGCGCTCGAGAGCATCAATACAAAAATTGTGTGGATTGTCGGGGGTATAGACAAAGGCAATGATTATTCGCAAATGGAAGACCTGGTAAAAGAAAAAGTGAAAGCAATTGTTTGCCTGGGGAAGGATAATCACAGGATACATGAGGCCTTTGACGGTAAAGTGGAGTCTATTGTGGATACCGAAAGCATGAAAGATGCTGTGACATCTGCTTATTATCTCGCCAAAGACGGGGATACAGTGTTATTGAGCCCGGCCTGTGCAAGTTTTGACCTTTTTGATAACTATGAAGACAGAGGTAGTCAATTTAAATCCGCAGTAAGAAGTTTGTAAAGCATGCAGGGACTTAAAAAATATTTTCAGGGGGACAGGGTGATTTGGTTGATCCTGCTTGTACTGGCTATGTTTTCAGTTTTGGCTGTGTACAGTGCATCAGGTATGCTGGCCTATAAATTCCAGGCAGGAAATACAACCTATTACCTGGTCAAGCATATCGCGTTGCTTGCTCTGGCTTTTGTTGTGGTTTTTGCTACACACAAAATCCCCTATAATTATTTTAGTAAGCTCTCGGAACTTTTCTTTTACCTGTCAATCATCCTCTTGTTTCTCACCTTCCTGATTGGCGCAAATCTTAACGATGCCTCCAGGTGGCTTACACTACCGGGAGGACTTTCATTTCAGACTTCTGATTTTGCCAAAATTGTATTGGTAACCTATATGGCCAGAATATTTGCCAAACGAAAAGATAAAGTCCATAATTTTAAGGATGCGCTACGCATTTTTATGTTTCCTGTACTGATCGTTTGCGGACTTATTTTTCCGGCAGATTTCTCAACAGCCATCTTGTTGTTTGCCACCATTGTGGTGATGATGTTTGTTGCGCGTTTAAAATTCAAATACATTTTTGGGATGATTGGGGTTGCCATGGGTGCTGCCGCCTTATTCGTGCTGATTGCATTGGCAATGCCGGACAGCGGGAGGGTTGACACCTGGAAATCACGAATAGAAAGCTTTACATCAGGGGATGCTGAAAGCAACTTCCAGGCAGATCATTCACGAATTGCCATTGCTTCCGGGGGAATCATACCCAACGGACCCGGGAAATCCGTACAAAGAAATATACTTCCACATCCCTATTCAGATTTTATTTATGCAATCATTGTCGAAGAATACGGCATACTCCTGGGTGGAATTTTAATCCCGCTGCTTTACCTTATCCTGTTTAACAGATCACTGAAAATTGTGAGGAAATGCCCCGGCAGCTTCTCTGCCCTGATGGTATCAGGGCTCACCATTCTACTGGTTATGCAGGCTTTTATAAATATGATGGTGGCTGTGAATTTGTTGCCCGTTACCGGCCAGACACTTCCCTTTGTGAGTATGGGAGGAACATCTATGATTTTCATCGGCATTGCTTTTGGATTGATTCTTTCTGTCAGCAGAACCGTACAGGAGGCAGAACTGCAGCATGAACTGAATCCACAGGCGGCACAACAAAAGGAGGAGTTTAACAATGAAATATAAAATTATCATCAGCGGTGGCGGTACAGGTGGCCATATTTATCCGGCTATCAGCATCGCCAATACCATCAAACAAAAATACCCGAATAGTGAAATACTGTTTGTTGGTGCTACAGGACGCATGGAAATGGAAAAAGTGCCGGCGGCCGGATATGAAATTGTCGGGCTACCCGTAATCGGACTCCAGAGAAAACTCTCACCCAAACTGATAAAATTTGCATGGCGGCTGTTCATCAGCCTGGCCAAAGCAGGAAAAATCATCAGAAATTTCAAACCCCACGCTGTTGTGGGAGTGGGAGGATATGTCAGTGCACCAGTACTCCGGCGTGCCTCCCGAAAAGGTATCCCATGCATGATTCAGGAGCAAAACTCCTTTCCGGGAATCGCAAACAAGATGCTCGGCAAGTCTGTTGATAAGATATGTGTGGCTTATCCTGGCCTGGAAAAATGGTTTCCAAAAGAAAAAATTGTATTTACAGGCAATCCGGTCAGACAGGATATTACAGAAATCCAGCCAAAAGCAGAGGAAGCAATGGAACATTTTGGCCTGAAGCCTGATAAGCCTGTGATCCTGGTGCTTGGCGGAAGCCTGGGAGCCCGGACAATAAATCAGGCATTAAGCAAAAACTTCAACAGCATATTAAAGGAGGAAATTCAGCTTATCTGGCAAACCGGAAAAACAGGCTTTGAGCAGGCGGTTTCGTCTGTGCCGGAAAATACTCAGGGTATCAAAGTGCTTGAATTTGTATATCGTATGGATTTCGCTTTTGCAGTGGCTGATGTTGTTATTAGCAGGGCAGGGGCAAGTACAATCTCAGAACTCTGTCTGGTGAGAAAACCATGTATCTTTGTGCCTTCTCCCAATGTTGCAGAAGATCATCAACGCAAAAATGCCATGGCCCTGGTAAATGAAAATGCCGCCGGTATGGTTGAAGACCATGAAGCAATTGACACGCTTGTTCCCGAAGCCATTGAGCTGGTGAAAGATAAAGATAGACAAAACATGTTCAGTGAGAATATTGTTCGCTTTGCCAAACCGGATGCGGCCACACAAATAGTTGATGAACTGTTTGATCTGATAAAACAATGATTGATGTAAAAAACATATCGAATTTCTACTTTCTCGGTATCGGTGGTATCGGAATGAGTGCACTGGCCCGGTTTTTCAGGAAAGAGGGGAAATATGTGGCCGGATATGACAAAACCAGGTCAGCCCTGACCAGAAAACTGGAAGAAGAAGGTCTGGATATTCATTATCAGGATGATGTGAACAATATCCCGGCAAAGATAATTGAAGATAAAAACAGCCTGATTGTCTATACTCCTGCCATACCGGAGGAGAATCAGGAAATGGCATATTTTAATCAATCACCTTTTGTGATGATAAAACGCGCCCGGGTGCTCGGTTATCTTAGCAGAGAGTATAAAACCCTGGCGGTGGCCGGCACACATGGCAAGACAAGTATCTCCACCATGCTTGCTCACCTCATGCAGTATGGTGATGATAAGGCACATGCTTTCCTGGGCGGGATTGCTGCCAATTATGATACGAATTATATTCATGCAGGAAACAGCCCATTTATGGTAGTGGAGGCCGATGAATTTGACAGGTCTTTCCATCAACTCAAACCGGCAGCCAGCATTATCAGTGTGATAGATGCCGATCATCTGGACATATACAGGAATAAGGAAGGCCTTGTGCATGCTTTCGATGAGTTTGCCGGGCTCAACAGTGATTTTATCCTGAAAAGATACGATACCAGGATCAATGCCGGCCCTGAAAAGATTTTTACTTATGCCCTGAATGATGAGCGGGCAGATTATTATGCTTCTGATTTGAAGAAATCCGGCCTCTGTTACGAGTTCTCTCTGAATGCCGGACATGAAAAAATTGAAAATATCAGAATGGCTGTTCCCGGACTACTGAATGTGGAAAATATGGTGGCCGCGCTGGCTATGGCACGCATGCAGGGTGTGAAACCTTTGCAATTACAAAAGGCAGTTGCTGAATTCCGGGGTATAAAACGCCGATTTGAAATCATTCTGCAGAATAAAAACTCAGTATATATTGATGATTATGCACATCATCCCGAAGAAATAAAACGAACACTTGAAAGCATCAGAGCTTTGTTCCCCGGGAAGAAAATTACAGGCATTTTTCAGCCTCACCTCTATTCCCGAACACGTGATTTTGCAGATGAGTTTGCCAAAAGCCTTGACAAACTGGATCAATGTATTTTGCTACCGGTTTATCCCGCAAGGGAAGAAGCCATCCCCGGAGTAAACGCTGAAATGATAGCAAAAAGAATGTCTGTCAGGCAGGTGAAACTGATGGAAAAAGATGAGCTGATACCCTATCTTCGCATAGAAAAACCTGAAATATTGCTTAGCCTGGGTGCGGGTGATATTGACAGATTGGTGAATGACATAAAAAACAGCCTTGATGAATAGTTGGAAAAACATATGGGCTATACTGAAGTGGGTTTTGTTGCTGGCCTATCTCACTGTTATACTCAGTTTTGTCAAAGCTGAGCGACGGGCAGCGCCTTGCAGTGAAATAGTATATGAGATCAGTAAAAACCATGCCTTTGTGGATACAACCGATATTTATAATATGCTGATGAGTGATTCGCTTTATCCTCTGCGTAAACCCCTGTCATCCATCAACCTGAAAGAGCTGGAGGACGTGATAAGCTCTCATCAGGCGGTAAGTTCAGCTGAAGTTTATACGGAAATTGACGGAAAAATACACATCAGACTTCAACAAAGAAACCCTGTTTTGCGTATCATCACCGAAAGTAATATGCATTATTATGTGGATGATGCCAATGGCCTTATGTCTGTAGGGTATGACTATACAGCAGATGTACCGGTGCTCAGCGGGCAGCTTGACGACACTCTTGTGATGGCCTTTAAAAACGGAAATGATACACTGAAATTACCGGAGTATCCGTTTACCATGGCTGATCTGATTGAGTTTGCAGGCTTTCTCTATTCGCATGATATTTGGCGAAATCAAATTGTACAGGTGTATATTGATCATGCCGGTGAGTTTGAACTGATTCCTCGGGTAGGAAATCATATCATCATCCTGGGTAAGCTTGAGAATTACCACTATAAATTGAAAAAACTGGAAGCCATGTACAAAAAAACATTTTTGGATTTTGGCTGGAAAGAATATAAAACCATCAACCTGAAATACAGCAACCAGGTTGTGTGCTCTAAATAAATTATTATGGATCAGCAAAATAACAATCAGTTACTGGGTGCAATCGATATTGGGACAACCAAAATTGTGGCCCTCACCGGCAGGAAAACAGATTCCGGTCGTTTCGAAATCCTTGGTATGGGAACATCCCCTTCCTATGGAGTCAAGCGGGGTTTGGTTATGAATATTGAGGAGACGGTGAATGCGATTACAAGCGCAGTTGAGGACATGGAAAAGCAGGCGGGCACACCAGTGGAAGAAGTCCTGGTAGGGATTGCAGGCCAGCACGTGAAATCTGTAAAAAGCAGTATCAAATCATCCATTACATCCGCTGACGGAATTGTCAAGGAGGAAGATGTTTTGCGGATGATTCAGAAAATGTTTCATGCACAGGTGGGCGCTGGCGAAAAAATCCTTCACGTGATTCCTCAGTCATATCAGCTGGACGGAAAAGACAGTATCACCGATCCCAAAGGATGGGTTGCCAAAGAAATGGAGGCCGTATTTCACCTGATTGTCGGCAAAACCAATTCCATGGAAAATATCAAAAACTGTGTACAACGGGCAGGTCTGAATGTGAATCGGCTTATGCTGGAGCCACTGGCTTCCGCCGATGCTGTACTCTCAAAAAAAGAAAAAGAAATGGGCGTGGCCATGGTTGATATTGGTGGTGGCACAACTGATCTGGCAGTATTTTCCAATGAGGTGCTGCAACATACGGCGGTCATCCCGCTGGGCGGAAATGCGGTTACCTCGGACATCAAACAGGCTTTTTCTGTCTTGCAGGCACAAGCTGAAGAATTGAAAATCCAGTACGGATCTGCCTTGCAGTCCAAAACTCAAAAAGGAGTGGTTATTCAGGTGCCCGGGCTAAAAGGACGGGAAGAAAAAACCATTTCCCTGAATGACCTGGTTTTTGTGATTCAGGAACGGATGAAAGAGATTATATATGCAATTAAATTTCAGATTGAACAATCCGGCTATGCAGACAGACTGAATGTAGGCATTGTTATTACCGGCGGAGGAGCTTTACTCAAAAATTTGCCTCAGCTGATAACTGCAGTTACCGGATATGATGTCATACTCGGCTATCCCAAAGAACATGTTACCGGTAAATGTGCGGAACAGGTGAACAAACCAATGTTTGCTACCAGCGTGGGGCTGCTGATGCGTTTCGATATGCTTCTGAACGATGTGAAACCTGAGTGGGATGAGAACATCATTGACAAAGTATTGCCGGAACAGGACAGTGAGGAAAGTCAGGAAGAAGATGAAGATCCGAAAAAAAAGAAGTCCGGCAAAAAAGGCAGCAAAATTTTTCATAAAATCATGAACAGCATCAACAATGCCCTTGATGAAGATGATAATGATTTGGACAACGATTAAAACCCCCAGGAAATGACTGAATACAGCTTTGAATTCGAAGAAAACAACAATTCCATCATCAAAGTGATTGGTGTTGGCGGTGGAGGCAGCAATGCCGTTAACCAGATGTATCTGGAAGGTATCCGCGATGTTGATTTTGTGGTCTGCAATACAGACCTCCAGGCTTTGAAAGACAGCCCTATTCCCAATAAAGTACAAATGGGCAAAACCCTCACAGAAGGACTTGGGGCCGGAAATAAGCCGGAACAGGGCAGGGAGGCCGCCATTGAAAGTCTCAAGGATATCGAAGCCATGCTTGACAGGCATACAAAAATGGTATTCATTACTGCCGGAATGGGCGGTGGTACCGGTACCGGCGCCGCACCTGTAATAGCCAAAGCCGCCCGGGACAGAGGCATTCTTACCGTGGGGATTGTGACAATTCCTTTTAAATTTGAAGGAAAAGCCCGGCTCAATAGTGCTGTGAAGGGAATTACCGAAATGCGGCCACTTGTTGACAGCCTCTTGATTATCAACAATGAACGCCTGCGAAAAATTTACGGAAAGGAAGAGTTCTCAGCGGCTTTTAAACGTGCAGACAATGTGTTGCTTACTGCCGCAAAAGGAATCGCGGAAGTCATCACTGTCCATGGCTACATCAACGTGGATTTTGAAGATGTGAAAACTGTCATGAAGGACAGCGGGGTTGCCCTCATGGGATCGTCCAGGGCCAGTGGTGAAGACCGGGCCATGAAAGCCATCAAAGATGCACTTACCTCTCCTCTGCTGAATGACAATGACATCAAAGGGGCAAAAGATATCCTCCTCAATCTGACTTATGGCCGTGATGAGATAAAAATGGATGAAATTTCTGAGATCACATCATATATTGAAGATTCTGTTGGTGATACGGCCAATATCATCTGGGGTACCGGGAAAGATCAGAACCTGGAGAATGATATCAATGTAACCATTATCGCTACCGGCTTTGAAACTGCCAGCGGATTGTATGAGCAAACAAAAACAAAGCGCACTCATGTGGAAGAAGAGCCTGTCAGCACAGAAGATCCGCAGGAGGAAAAGGATCAGGAAAGCAAACAGGTGAAGCTGAAATTTCCGGAACCCGCCGATGAAGAAAAGGCAGGCAAAAATGATGACCCCCAAAGGTTTGCTCATCTGAAAAACATGGATGAACTGCATGATGATGACCAGCTGGACAATCTTGAACAAAAACCTGCTTACAAGCGTTCAATAAAAGACCAGGATAATCATAAAAAATCGTGAGATATGACACTGAAAGATAGAATAATGCAGGATATGAAACAAGCCATGAGAGACAAAAATAAAGTGGCATTGTCTGCATTGCGGGCTGTAAAATCAGCCATCCTTTTGCATGAAACCGATTCCGGAAAAAAAGAACTTGATGAAGCAGAAGAAATGAAACTGCTGCAGAAACAGGTAAAACAACGCAAAGAATCAGCAGCCGTTTTTAAAGAGCAAAACCGCCCCGAGCTTGCCGAAAACGAACTGGCCGAAGCTGAGGTGATTGAAAAATATCTGCCCAAAGCAATGTCAGAAGATGAAGTGGAAGCAGAAATACGAAAAATCGTGGATGAAACAGGCGCTTCAGAAATGAAAGATATGGGGAAAATTATGGGTATGGCCAATAAAAAACTTGCAGGTAAAGCGGACGGTAAAATGATAGCTGATATCGCAAAAAAAATTCTGGCAGGTTAACCCATATCGGATATTCGCTTAAGCTTGGGTAAATTCAGCACCTTAACCCGTCTGCCATCCAGACTAATAACCTTCTCACTGGCAAATGTACTTAATGTACGTATGGCATTACTGGTAGTCATATTTGAAAGATTGGCCAGATCTTCCCGCGACAAATAAGCTTTTATTGTACCACCATCTTCTTCAAATCCATAGGTGTCAATCAGGAAAAGCAAGGATTCTGCCAGTCTGCCACGAATATGCTTCTGGGTAAGACTCACTGTGCGTGTATTTGATAAACCCAGCTCAGTGGCCATCAGCTGGAGTATTTTCATGCTGATCTGGTTGTTGTTTTCCATAATCTCAAACAGATCATGACTGTCGATAGAACATACAATGGAGTCTTCAATGGCAATGGCTGAGGCAAGATAATTCTGACGAGCAAATAAAGCACGATAACCAATGAATCCACCCGGTTTCGCCAGCCTGACTATCTGTTCGCGACCGCCTACACCTTCCTTGAAAATCTTCACTTTCCCCTCTACCAGGCAGATCAAAGCATGCGGGCGACCGCCTTCCTTGAAAATCAACTCACCTTTTTTGGCATGATGACATGTATGATGATTAAACAAAATTTCCTTATCACTTTCGCTCAAATCATAAAAAACAGAGTGCTTATTTTTTAATACTTCGCAATAAAACTTATCGTCATACATGATGCATTTCCTTTAAAACTTCAAAAATAATAATAATTCACGATCTTTTCTTGTATTTTTAAATATTATACATTAAATTTGTTAATGATAGGTTAAGGAAAGAAAAGATGGAAAGAAATAAATTTGTGCGTAATGGTTTGAATTTGTCAGAGGTTTTCCGTTAAAAATTGTATATTGCATTTAATTAATTAAATATTTAATAACCAAAACTATGTTTATGATGAAAAGATTTACTGTTTTAATGAGTTGTGTACTCATCGCCGGAATGGTTTTTGGCCAGACGCATATGCAAAAGCGTACCAAAAATTTCATGAAAACCAAGACCGATAAGATTGAAAGGTCTGAAAAACTTGAAATTATCTGGGAAGATGATTTCTCTGATCCCGCACTCTGGGTAACAGCCTACGATGACACAAACCCCAACGATGGGCCCTGGGTAATTGGAACAGAAGGTCCTTCGGGGTATTATTCCGAAGCTATGGGACCCATTGAATCCACTACCGCTGACAACGGTTTTGCAATGTATGACTCCGATGCTACCGGTGTTGAAGTTGGCTCACAGGATTCCAAACTTATCCTGGACGGCTCCATCGACTGTAGTACCTATGAAAGCGTTGCGGTAACCTTCGAGTCCTATTACAGGGCTTTTAATGGCAACTGTTACATCGAAATCAGTACAGACAGTTCCACCTGGGAGCAATTTCAGGTACATGACGATATTGATGTAAATTCTTCAACTGCTAACCCATCAACGGTTACCGTGAACGTTACCGACTTTGCAGCAAATGAACCTCAGGTATACTTCCGCTTCCGTTATATCGGAGAATGGGATTATGCATGGATGGTCGATGACATCAAATTATTTGTTGCTCCTGATCATGACCTGCAGCTTATGGGTGCACGGGTGAACTTTTTCCAGTATCCACACTGGATTGATGAAACGCAGTATCCTTTAGGTGACTATTATGGCTATAGTGGTTTCTTTAGCATGATTCCGCAAAATCAGGTCCAGAACGAAGATGCTACCATCGTATTTGACGGTACCGTTAAAAACCTCGGTTCACTGGATGCAACACCTTCACTTGGAATAACAGTAACAGATCCGGAAAGTACTGAAGTATTCAACAATTCAGCAACCCTGGATGCTCCTGTTTCTACTGAAGAAAAGGACACAATGCCGATAACTGACATGGAATTCAGCATGCCGGATGCTTTGCTCGGTACCTATACATGGGCTTTCGAAGCATATGAGGATGGTGTGGTTGATGAAAATCCTGCAGACAATACCATTGAATATCAAACCGAAATTACACAGAACATCTATGCTCATGATAACGATAATGTTACAGGTGGCTGGAGTACTGAAAACTATACAGATGGTGGTAGAGATGGTGATATGATTGGTGTGGTTTATCCTTTCTTCGAACCTGATACCATTGATCAGGCCCATGTCTACATTTCTTCCATGACCGAAGTTGGTGCCAGCTTTAAGGTTAAGCTTCTCACCATGGATCCCGATACAGATGAATGGACTGAATTTATGGCCAGTCCTCCAGTGACTATCGAAGATACAACCCAGGTAGGTGTTTTCCACGAAGTAGAGTTTCCGGCAGCCGGTGTTGTTGAGCCCATTGACGGATTTACCCGTGTGATGGTAGCTGTGGAATATTCTTACAACAATGAGGCTTCCAGCTTCCGCCTTGGTATTGATGGTTCCGCTCCAACAAACGGATGGGAAACCTATATGTACTTTGTTATTGAAGATTCATGGTATTACTACGGTGGTGACCATGTGGCTGTCATCCGTCTCGAAACCAGGCTTACAGAGGATAATGCTGTTGGCATGAACGAATTTACCGATTTCAGCGTGTATCCTAACCCAACAAACGGTACAGCCACCATCAGCAATGTTGAAGGTGCTACCATTGAGGTATACAATATGCTCGGAAAATGCGTACGCATGATTGAAAACGCAGAATTCCAGACTGACATCAACCTCAGCGATATGGCAGAAGGTACTTACCTTGTGCGCGTAAAAACTGACAAAGGTGTGGGTATGAAAAAACTGAATGTTGTTAAGTAAACATTTTGATTAATATCAATTTTATTAAAGGGCTGTCCGTGAGCGGGCAGCTCTTTTTCATTCTCAGCCTCATGGGATACAGTCCACAGCAATACAAGATAAAGCTTTTCCGTATGCTTTTCTTTTGCTTATCTTTTGCTTAAAAATTGCTATCTTTGGTAATGCGTAAAAACAAGAATGAGTGCCTGTGCAATTGAATCAGTATACCGTTTGCCATCCAGAAGATAACAGCTTTGTGCAGCCGGTTAGTGCGATGTGTAGCCGGATGGATGTTTCGCGCCAGGGTTTTGACATGAGGAAGCATGGGCATCAAACCTGCTGGTGTGATACAACTGACGGCATGAGCATGCTCTCCCCCGACAACTACGTGCAGCAACCCGGCAACCCCCAAAACTACAACCGCTATGCCTATTGCAAGAACAACCCGCTGAAATATACGGATCCGAGTGGGGAAAGCCTTATTTTAGCAGGTTTGGCACTTGGGACATTTATGACAGGCTCAATATTGGATCATTTATTAAATCCAGGCGATTACAATGATGAAAACGCGTGGGGAGCTATTAAAGCCGGTGCAGGACAAGGATTAAATGCTTATAATCAAATCAATGATGTGACATCTTTTCCAATATATTCGGATGAGAATTGGGACATTTCTTTAGGATTATCATTAATAGGAGGTCCTTCCTTTTACTCTGGTATTTCTTATAAGGCAGGCGATCTGACATTTGGTGGTAACTTAGGCTTAAATTATGGAGTCAATCTTGAATCCAATGTTGCTGAATGGGTACCTTTTGCAGGTGGCGGTATAAGCTATTATAATTCTGTTTCAAAACTTGGAGCTACAATTGGAGCTACGG
>JBNJGS010000045.1:0-23276 GCA_051747965.1 Bacteroidota bacterium | reverse complement strand
TAAATGCATAGGCAGTGGTATGTACATTGTGCATATCAGTGCGTCCGGTATAGGCGAAAAAGTTGTTAAGTGGTTTGGTGCACTCAGCGAATGATGAATATAATTACTCATATCATCCCTGTTTTTACATGCCTTGTCGTGCAGAAAAAGATATAATATGTTGTATAAGTTGCTGGCTAAATCCATAAAAACCTGATACAGCACGTGTTGAGCTTGCCGCAGAAATGTAAATTATTTTGTTGTTAATTAAAATGTATGTATATTTGCATGTATGAATCCCCGCAAAGTGGCAGGGGGTTCTTTTTTATTGTGTATTTTAAAACCCTGATATTATGGGAAAAACAACATACGTTACAGAAGAAGGCCTGAATAAGATGAGAGAAGAACTGAAGCATATGCAATCAGTTGAGAGACCAGCTATTTCTAATCAAATAGCGGAGGCCAGAGATAAAGGCGACTTGTCAGAGAACGCAGAATATGACGCTGCCAAAGAAGCACAGGGCATGCTGGAAATGAAAATCGCCAAACTGCAGGAAACCATAAACAATGCTCGTGTCATAGATCCTTCAAAGATCAATACCGATGCGGTGCAGATCCTGAATAAAGTAAAAATCAAAAACACAAAAAATAATGCCTCAATGCAGTATCAGATTGTGGCAGAAAGTGAAGCAGATTTGAAAAAAGGAAAAATTTCCGTTGATACACCCATTGCAAAAGGACTTCTTGGAAAAAAAGTCGGAGATATTGTAGAGATTGAAGTGCCCAATGGTAAAATGCAATTCGAAATTCTCGATATCAGTATATAATTATGAGCACCATTTTTTCCAAAATCGCAGCCGGTGAAATCCCTGCCCATATAGTGGCGGAGGATGATAATTTTCTTGCTTTTTTTGATATTAATCCACTCAAAAAAGGGCACACCCTGGTTGTTCCCAAAAAAGAAGTGGATTATATTTTCGATCTGGATGATGATACCTACAATGGACTCATGGCCTTTGCAAAACGCGTGGCCAGGGCCGTTGAGAAAAACGTTGAATGCAAACGCATTGCCGTGGTTGTGCTGGGACTCGAAGTACCACATGCACATGTGCATCTTATCCCGATGGATAAAGAATCCGATGTCCGGTTCTCAAATCCACGTGTGGACATGAGTGAAGATGAGTTCACGGAACTGGCTGATGAGGTTAAAAAATCTTTCCGGTAGATTCCGAAAGCTACCGCTGAAGCAGTTTAAGCCGATATCACAAAACTCATGTAACGAAATTTGCCGTTGTTGAATGCTTCGTAGCGTTCAGAACCCTTGGTGCCGGCAAACTGATAAAAGTTTGTACGTAAAAACCCCGGGACTTTTTTGTCAATCAGTGTTTTACGTCTTTCTGTGTCGTGATCCAGCGCTTTAACAATGTTTTTGGTAATGTCGCTTTCTTCCTCAATTGCCAGACCGCATGCATCAATGTCCTTCTTGTATCCTGCCATTTCATGTGGTTCAATCATGTCCGCCAGCAAAAGTTTGCCTCCCGGACGAAGAACACGTTTTACCTCATTGAAAAAAGCCTGCTTGCTTGTATAACATCTGGATGACTCCACATTTACGGCAATATCAAAACTGTTGGATTCAAGTGGCAAACTCTCTGCCTTGCCCTGCACAAATTCCAATCCCGGAACATCATAATGACTGTTACAGAATTTAATGATTTTTTCTGAAATATCTACAGCTACATATTTTGCGGGTTTGTGATAACGGGTGACAAACGAAGCACCACCGCCACGGCCTGAACCAATTTCAATGATATCTTTACCCTCTGTTTTGCTCTTGCGCACTACATGGTCATACAACTGAATGCCATAACGATTGGGTTCGTCTTCTTCTTCTAACTCAATGGGAACATGACCATTCAGACTCTGATAACCGTAATTCATGAAATTTGCGGATACATCATCATCAAACCTGATCATGAAGTTGTGCCATATCCGCCACATTGGCCTGCGCATGAATCCCGGAAACTCACAGTAATTCTTTACTATTTTACTCATTATTATTTCTTTAATGAAAAATCAAAGATAAGGCTATTATTGTAGAATTTGCAAATTATGAGGTAAAGCAATGTGTATTCCTTTATGAAATAATAACAAGCACAACATGTTTGAAACCAAGCGTGTGATATCAGAGACGAGATTGACAGCGTAAATATTTTTTGACTGCAATATGATTTTATTCCACGCGCAGATTTGTCATCTCATCTGTCACTTTGAAATCATAATCCGGGTATTCATAAATTGGCATCCGTGGCTCAGTTTCACCTATGGAATAACCATAAAGATTTTCATAATCCTCTGCTTTTTCACCTATGCTCTCAAGCTGATCAAGGTATTCACTTATGGATTTTGATTCGATAATAACAACCTTTTCCATATTGTGAATGGCAGGTGAGTGGCGCCGTGTTGCGTCATGTTCAAATGCCAGAATACGACGTCCATAACGCGTAATTCCAATCACTCTGTAGCTGAGGCTTTTGCCAACACCGGGCAGGTTTAACACATTCCGGTCCGTGTTCAGGAAAGGCAGGTCAGCTTTTTTTCTGAGATCGGAAATTTGCTTTTCCATTTGTTCAGCCTTGTCGGGAAAGGTCTTGATGATATCGTAATATTCCTCAGGGATTTCTCCCAGCACCTTTTCTTCCAGTTGCTCCTGAACAGCACGTGCATTGGTAGCAAAATTGAATGAGTTTTCCATATATCCTTTCACACTGAAGGTGTAATAATTCATTACGCCAAGATCATTCAGTGCCTGTCGCAAGCGTGCAGAATGTCCGCGCCGGGATGCAGCGGCAGTAAATACCAACTGATTTGTCACCATCCATCCGGCGGAAATGAGTTGTCTGATCCCAAATTCAGATTCCGGGGTAATTTCCATGGGTGATTCAAAATGGGTTTGTATCACAAATTGCCTGATACCGATTTTTGAGGCGCGCTTTTTGAAATCCCGAAGGATTTCTATCAATTCCTGATCAATTCTCTGGGGAAGATACACAGGCAAACGTGTACCCAGGCGTACACGTTGTATTTCAGCGTATTTTTCACCCTCTGGCCGTTTTTTGTTGGCTTCGCGTTTCCGTACAGCCATGTCATAAATGGCATCAAAAATTTGTTTCAGCGATTTGTTGCTGCTCATTAAAGCATCACCTCCTGTGATCAGGATATCACGGAGCTGGGTGTCATTTTCCCAGTAATCCATATACCGCTGCAGTCTGTCCGGCCACGTTTCTCCGGGCTTGAGCTTGTCCAGATTGAAATTGAGGTTGCCACGCTGAAAATCATACATCCGCTGACAACTTGCGCACAAACCACCGCAGGCCCTACCCACAGTATCGGGTATCATGATGGCTACCTCGGGATATCTTCTGTGAACAGAATGATGTGAGGGAAGGATCCAGCCCGCAGCGTTTGGTTTTCCGGGTTCTACCTGATCTTCCTTTTCCCAGGCAACAATATCGCCAAAAGCATCCACCAGTTGTTCCGAATATAAGATGTAATGCCTGATGGCCAGGTCAGCACCAATGGCAAAGTAGGGCACTCTCACATGTAGCAGGGACAGATAATATGGATTGACAAAAAACGGTATGCCGGCAGCCCTGGCACGGTGAAGTAAACGCATGGTATCAGGATCAAGTGAATTCCCCAGCATTTCATTGAGCAATTCCGGATCCCGGATGGCAAAACGCAAGTGAAAAGTCTTGTCTTCCCACCATTCCAGCATCTTGGTGTATTTTTCTCCACGCTCCATGCCCGGATCAAAATAGTAACGTTTGTCGCTGATTTCACCACTGTCCATTTTGTCAATGAACAGGTTGATGATACGGTCACGATTTTCTTCCCGTAAACGAATAATGCGGGGATCAGTACCAACAGGCCAGCGACTCATCCAGTCCTTTATATCCTCATGCTTGTACTTTTTACGCTTTTGCCTGCCTCCGAACTGACGGAACAATTGTATCATGTCCTCAAAAAAGTAGGGTTTGGCGCCTCCGGTTCCCCTGGAAACAGCAAGCCATAACAGCTTGATTGGATTGTTGACCGCGATTTCTCCCTGCAGGTTCAGGTCTTCGTACTCTTCACCGGCATGATCTATATAATCCAGTATGCGAATCCCGGCCATGTCTTTCCAGCTTAACTTGTGAAAGGCTTTTCTGCCACTGATTTCCCCCTGATAAAAGGCCATCGCCTTGTGGGCATGACGCATGTCGGAAAGAACCATATTCCGCACGCCAATGAGGGCTTCTGTTTCATTTTTGGATTCTCTCAGTATCACCTCAAGCTGTGGATTCTCATCCAGCAACTGACGAAGCAGATGATGAGATTTTACACTGATTGCAATCTTGTCAAGTTCGGGAATTCCGGCCATAATTCTTGCTTTTGTTTTACCCCTAAAAGGTAAAAATTATTATTGAATTTTCCAAAAAACAACAAATAAGCCTGGAATCAGACAGAAAATCAACCCTCTTCCGTTTTGTAATTAAAGCCCAGCCGCTTACCGGTTTGTATTTTAGATTTGTTAATTCTTTCCTTCATTTGCGATACAGAAGCAACCTGAATCTTGTCCATTGGGGGCACCAGCAAATCAAATTTCAAAGCAAACAACAGCGTGCCTTCAACAACACGTTTTAAGGCTTCATGACTTACTTCATGATCATCAAAACTCGGATATGTGTAACCGATTTCCTTACGGCCTTCAATAAAATAATAATTGTTCCGGTTGATAAAGAGGCGGCCAATCAAATATCCCAGATCATCTGACCGGTTGTACTTGAAGCTGTCAGCCAGGAAATTGTATATGTTGATGATGCCTGCATAGGTGTTCAGGGCATCTTCTCTTCCCTCTCTTGTTTTCCATATCTGATGATCGGAAGGAAATTCGAACACATTGGAATGCATATTGAAAATCAACAAATCACCTGCAATACGGATTTCTGATTCAAAAACGCCCCTGTCTCTGTATTCCAGCAATACACGCTTGTCAGCATCAATCAAATCCTGGTTGTAATCGCTGACAATGTCCTGCAATATTTGCTTTATTTTTTTAAATGCAGCTTTTGTATGATCGTAAACTTGTTGCTTCGTCTGTGATTTTTCAAGCAAAGTTTTAATAACTTCTTCTTTCATAACGGTAAATATCTTGTGTTGGCTCAGAATTACTCAAAAAAAATTCCAAACGCAAATTGTTTTATCAGGTTAATACGCTTTTGCAAACAAAACCCTGCCTTTGGAGGGTTTGCCTGTAACCATGCACTGGCCGGTTTCGCTTTCACCTTCCAGGGGAATGCAACGTACTGTGGCTTTTGTGTCTGCCTTGATCTTTTCCTCGGTTTCAGAGGTGCCATCCCAATGTGCCAACACAAAGCCGGATTCTTCCTTTATATGTTTTTTAAATGTTTCGTAGTCATCAATTTTTACAGTTCTGTCTTCACGCAGCTTCCTGGCTTTGTTGTATATGCCGGTCTGAATGTCTTCCAGCAGCCAGCTGATGTGATCGATAAGTTTGTCGCCGGAGATACTTTCCTTCTCAAGTGTATCCCTGCGGGCAACTTCAAAAGTGTCGCTTTCCAGATCCCTTGGCCCTACAGCAATGCGAACAGGATAGCCTTTCATTTCATATTCTGCAAATTTGAATCCCGGCCTTTGTGTATCCCGGTCGTCAAAATGCACACTGATACCTTTGTCTCGCAACGCCTTTGTAATGCCATCCACCTTTTCCCGTATGGCGGATAATTGCTCTTCGTTTTTAAATATGGGGACGATGGCTACCTGGGTAGGAGCCAGCTTCGGTGGCAGAACAAGACCCTGATCATCGGAGTGAGCCATGATCAGAGCACCCATCAGGCGGGTTGATACACCCCAGGAGCTGGCCCAGACATATTCCTCCTTGTTTTCTCTTGTAAGAAACTTAACATCAAATGCTTTGGCGAAATTCTGTGCCAGAAAATGAGAGGTTCCGCTTTGCAGGGCTTTTCCATCCTGCATCATGGCCTCAATGGTGTATGTCTCTTCTGCACCGGCAAAACGCTCACCTTCGCTCTTTGTTCCGATAATGACAGGCATAGCCATCCAGTTTTCTGCAAACTCAGAGTAAACATGAATCATCTTTTTTGTTTCTTCTATGGCTTCTTCACGGGTGGCATGTGCAGTGTGACCTTCCTGCCACAAAAATTCGGCCGTACGTAAAAATAAACGTGTACGCATCTCCCAGCGTACAACATTGGCCCACTGGTTGACAAGTATGGGGAGATCACGGTAGGATTGTATCCAGTTTTTGTATGTGTTCCATATAATTGTTTCTGATGTCGGACGAACAATGAGTTCTTCTTCCAGCTTTGCATCCGGATCCACTATAATCCCGTCTTCAGAGTTTTTTAAGCGGTAATGTGTTACCACTGCACATTCCTTGGCAAAGCCTTCAACATGTTTGGCTTCTTTGGCAAAAAATGATTTTGGAATAAATAAAGGGAAATATGCATTGGAATGGCCGGTTTCCTTAAACATCTTGTCAAGCTGAGCCTGCATCTTTTCCCAAATGGCGTACCCATATGGCTTGATTACCATAGATCCTCTGACCGCAGAGTTTTCCGCCAGATCTGCTTTCGCAACCAATTCATTGTACCACTGTGAATAATTATCACTGCGCTTTGTTAAGCCTTTTCCCATAGTATTTCTGGTATGAAATTTGCACTAAACTAATTGTAAATAATTTGTCAAATCTAAAAAAATAAGATAAGACCATGAAACTTTTTAAATTATTATCACTCGCCCTGATCATCTTCGCAACAAGCTGCACCACCAGCGTGCATCTCGGCGAAGGTTACGGCTATGATGATGTCTATTATTCTCCGGGAGAAGAAATAGCATCAGAAAAGCCTCAAAATAATAAGGCAGCCGGTAACGGTTATGAGCCTCAGTATGAATCACCTGAAAATGGTAACAATAATTATGCCGATGATCAGAATAATAATCCTTATGCTGATCAGTATGCTGATGAAGAATATTATGAAGATACAGCATATTATGATGATGATGATTATTATTATGATGATGATGAAGGTGATTACTATGGCGGTGGAGATGTCATAAATAATTATTATTATGACTCCTATGCTTATCGCCTCAGAAGGTTCCACAGTGCTTATTATTATGATCCCTTCTATTACGATTCTTATTATTACAACCCCTGGCATGTAGGTTTCGGATACAATACCTATGCAGGTTGGGGATTCAACTTTGGCTGGGGCTACGGCTGGCCACATTATTATCATAATTCATGGTATCCTCATCATCTCGGGTGGGGCTATAACCCATACTATGCCGGTTACCAGGACGGATTCTGGAACGGCTACTGGAATGGTTACGCCGATGGCAGCGGAACACCGTATTATGGCGACGACTGGATTGCCTATGATAATGATGATGTTTATTACGGACGACGTGGTTCGGTTGGCGGAGATGGCACAGGACAACGTGGATCTGCCGACAACACTGATAACAGAAATGACCGGGTCCGGACAGATGCTGCAAAAAATACTGCAGAGCTGACCCGTGATAAAAAAGATAATGATCCGGTTTCAATCCGTGGTGCAGGCCGCGAAAGTACCGAAAGGCTTGATGCCGGCAGAGATGGCGGTAAGAACAACAGACCTGATGGTGAAAGCCGTGTCAGAGACAATACACAGCGCCTGGATCCTGAAAGATCATCAGCAAATACAGGAAGAGTAACAAAACCTGAGGGTGACAATACGGTTGACCGTAACAGCAATGCCAATACTGCACGGAAAGCACGGTATTACCAGCGCCCTGAAAACAATACCGGCAGCAGGTACAACAACAGCCGTACCTATACAAGGCCTTCATCAGGTACAAGCTCAAACTCAGGCAGGAGTAATTACAATTCCTCCAACTCAGTGAGAAGTAACTCACGTTACTCGCAACCGGGCAGTACCTCACGCAGCGGTAACGATACCAGGAGCAACTCCAATACCTACCGCAGATCTGGTAGCAGCAACAGCAACAGTGGTGGATCTTACTCAAGACCTTCGGGCTCACGCAACAATAACAATAATTACAGCAGCCCGTCACGTAATTCCAACAGGTCTTATTCCAGTCCGTCACGCAACACAAACCGGTCTTATAGCAGCCCCTCACGGAGCAGCAACAGCAGCAGATCATACAACAGGTCTGGCTCAAGCTCCACCAGAAGCAGCAGCTCAAGTTTCGGTAGTAGCAGTAGTAGCAGCCGTTCATCAGGTTCATCAAGCTTCGGTGGCAGCAGCTCCTCCTCAAGCCGTTCCTCCGGTGGAAGCTCAGGTAGCAGCTCATCATCCGGCGGACGCAGCCGCTAAACAAAATGCACCACGGGGTGTGATGGTTTTATGGTCTTATTTTTGATTTAATCTGTTAATAACCAAAAAGCAAAAACAATGAAAAGATATATAACAACAGCATGTCTGATCGTCCTTAGCCTTGGCCTATTTGCCCAGAATCAGACAGATGCGCTCAGGTACTCCTGGTTAAATCCGTCAGGAACTGCCCGGTTTAACAGCATGGGCGGTGCTTTTAACAGCCTTGGTGGTGACTTTGGGGCCATCTCGCAAAATCCGGCCGGTCTTGGTGTCTATCGTAGCTCTGAACTGACCTTTACCCCCGGAATGATGTACTCAGCCACAAACTCTGAGTACCTGAATAATAAAGAACACGATTTTAATTATAACTCGGTGATGGGCAATATTGGTTATGTCGGGACCATCCTTTTAGAAAATGAATCAGATATACTCAAAAGCATGAGTTTTGCCTTTGGCTATAATCAATTACAGAATTTCAATCAGGTTACCGACATCAAAGGATACAATGACAACGGTTCTATGACAAACTATTTTGCCGCAAGTTCAGATGGCAACCGGCCTGAAAATCTTGGTGACTTTTATGAATGGCCGGCATATTATTCCTTTTTGATCGATCCGCTGGGTAATGATTCCACAACTTATATTTCATCATATGATGCATATGGTACCAGACAAAAGGAACTTATGCAGAAATCCGGGAATGTTGGAGAATATGTCTTTGCCATGGGAGTAAACCTGGATGATATGTTTTACCTGGGAGCCAGTTTTGGCATCCAAAATGTCAGTTTTGAACAATCGAAATTTTATGAAGAATCAGACCCCGATGATGTCATCAGCGATTTTAACTATTTCACCTATAAAGACAGACTGGTAACAGACGGAACAGGCTACAATCTTAAACTGGGAGGTATTGTACGTCCGGTTGACTGGCTGAGAGCTTCGGTAGCAATTCATACACCCACATTTTATAATCTGCATGATGAGTATTCAACAGAATTTGTTTCAAACTTTGACGATACAGATAAAAGCACTACTTACAAGTCTCCTACCGGTATTTATAATTATAAGCTGACATCTCCTTTCAGAGCACAGGCCGGTCTGGCTGCAGTGATTTACAACAATGCCATCATCAGTGTAGATTATGAATTTCTTAACTATGGCATCAGTAAACTGCGTGCCAATGATGAACCTTTTGATATTGAAAACGATATCATAGCGGAAAGCTACGGTGCTGCACATAACATCAGAGCAGGTGCTGAATACCGCTTTGGTCCTGTTGCTTTCCGGGCAGGATGGGCGTATTTTGACAGCCCTTATGTAGATGGAGAAATTAACTCCGGTGCTGACTTCATGCAGTATTCCGGTGGTATCGGCTTTCGAAGCAAATCGTTTTTCTTCGATCTTGCATACGTATATTACGACAGAAATGAAAAATATTTCCTCTACGAAGGCTATGGTGTATCAAGCCCGGTAGTTGATCAGAATATGACCAGACATACCATGATGGCAACCCTTGGGTTCAGATTCTGATAAGTAAGCAAACATTACATTATAAGGCCATTTGTTTTAACAGATGGCTTTTTTGATTTATGGTAAAAATGTTTAACTTTAGCATAAAAACGAAACATGTCAGAAGATTTCCTGCATTTCATCTGGAAAACCCGGCAGTGGAGCAATGCCTGTAAAACCGTGTCAGGCAAGGAGTTTGAGGTTCTTGACACCGGTTTGCATAATAAGGATGCAGGGCCGGATTTTTTCAATGCCAAAATTAAAATCGATGATACAGTCTGGGCAGGCAATGTGGAAATACATAAATCCGCAGGAGACTGGTATGCTCATAAACATCACAGGGATCCGGCATACAACAATGTGATAATGCATGTTGTGGCTGAAAACAATAAACCCATCAATACAAAGGAGGGCCGGCAACCTGAAACCTGGGTGATGAATTTCCCCCATTCTGCTTTCAAACAATATGAAAAGCTCGTGCAATCAATTTTTACCATTCCATGTAAGGATGACCTGCATAAAGTAAATCCCACCGAGGTTATTATGTGGTTGCAGTCCATAGCAATCCAGCGATTTTATCATAAGGCAAAAGAAATTGAAAAGCGCCTTGTCAAGGAACGGATGGATATTGATACGGCTTTTTACCAGACACTTTTCCGTCAGTTTGGATTCAAAGTAAACCAACTGCCTTTTGATATGCTGGCACGCAGTATAAACTGGAAGGTCCTGGCCAGGCACAGGCATAATCTCAGGCAGTTAGAAGCCCTGCTTTTTGGACAGGCCGGATTCCTGAAAGGGGATATGAATGATGACTATTTTCGTGAACTGAAAAAGGAATACCGGTTTCTGAAAAACAAATTTCAGCTTGATAATATTGAGCCACACTTGTGGAAGTTTTCACGTATGCGACCCGGAAATTTTCCCGAAATCAGAATTGCACAACTTGCCTCCATCATGTATCACGAACAACGCCTGTTCAGCAATTTGGCAGGTGCCGGGGATATTAAGCAAATTAGTGATTTGCTGACACATCCTGCATCAGAATACTGGGATATCCATTACCGCTTTGGCCGGGAAACTTCGCGTAAATACAAAAAAAAGACAGGCAATATGGCAGTTAAAAGCATTGTGATCAATGCTGTGGTCCCGTTTCTGTTTATGTATGATTTCATGCGGAATGAACAAAATTATGCCGAGAAAGCCCTGATGTTCCTTGAAGAGCTACCTCCGGAAAGCAACCGTATTGTCAGAGAGTGGGAAATTCTGGGAATAAGTCCTGCAAACGCTCTGGAATCTCAGGCAATGATTCAGCTTAAAAATAAGTATTGCCTTGAAAAAAAATGCTTATTTTGCGGTATCGGACATAAAATCATAAGTAAGTAAAATCATGCAGATTGAAAAAACACCAAAATTCGCCAGGGACAATGTCCGGGGTATTATTATTGCACTTGGTGTACTGATCCTAATCATGGTGATTGGGGTGTTGGGTTATATGCTGATAGAGCATTATCAGCTCATTGATGCCCTGTACATGACCGTAATTACCATTGCTACTGTAGGTTTTAAAGAGGTAGCACCCCTGTCCCGCCCGGGAATGATTTTTACCATTCTTTTGATCATCGTGAGCTTCTCAATATATGCTTATGTATTAACCAACCTAACCCGCTATCTCATTAGCGGAATTTTTACAAACTATTTTAAAGACAGGAAAGTGGAAAAAACAATAAAAAATCTTACAGGTCATGTGATTGTTGTGGGGTATGGCCGTAATGGCCGCCAGACAATTGACGAATTGTCTGCCCACGACGAAAAAATCGTATTGATTGAAAAAGAAGAACATATTATTCAGGAAATCCGGGAAAAAGGCAATCTTCTTTATGTTGAAGGGGATGCAACACACGATGAGGTTTTGAATGCTGCCGGTGTAGATAAAGCCAAAGCCCTGATTGCTGCATTGCCCGTGGATGCAGATAACCTGTTTGTTGTTCTCAGTGCAAGACAGATTAATAACAAACTGAAAATCATTGCACGGGCATCAGAAGAAAATTCTGATACTAAACTGAAAAGAGCCGGCGCAACCAATGTGATTATGCCTGCAAAAACCGGCGGGCAACGCATGGCAAAACTGGTGGCTCAACCCGATGTTGTTGAGTTTATGGATTATGTGCTTTTGCAAACAGTCAATGAAACCAGCATTGAAGAACTTTCCTGTAAAGATTTGCTCAGTGAAAATGATGAGAAAAGTATTCGCGAACTGAGAATCCGTCAGGATACCGGCGCAAATATCATCGGAATAAGAAGAAGTGACGGCACGTATCTTGTGAATCCCGGTCCTGATACAAGCATTACCCGCAATGACTGTATCTTCGTACTGGGAAAGAAATCAGAGATTCAGCAACTAAGAAAAATCATGTGTGATTCATGAAAATCCTCCTGACAGGAAGTAACGGACTCGTTGGTAGTGGACTTATACGGGTGATTGATGATGAGTCAGATGGACTGATTTGCACTGCCCGCCTAAAGACTGCCGGAAATTATCCCGCTTTTGAATACCTGGACATCAGGGATACTGCACGAATGAAATACCTGCTTGACCTTTATGAACCCGATGTGTTGATCAATACGGCAGCCATGTCAAAACCCGATGCCTGTGAAAAACACAAAACAGAAGCTTATCAAACCAATTACCTGGCTGTCGCAAGCATGGCTGATGCATGCTTTGAGCGCGGAATATACCTGCTCCATCTAAGTTCTGATTTTGTTTTCGATGGAAATACCGGATTGTACTCCGAAGAAGATAAGCCTTCACCTGTCAATTATTATGGCAATACAAAACTGATGGCCGAAAACTATCTGCTTCAGTCACCTGTTAAGGCCGGCATTGTGCGTACTGTTCTGGTGTACGATTCACCACAAAGCAATCGGTCAGATATTGTGGGCTGGATTGTGAACTCACTGAAACAGCAAAAACAAATTCAGGTAGTAAATGATCAGTTCAGAACTCCTACACTTGTTGATGACCTTGCCGAAGGTCTGATAAAACTGATGACTAGGAAAAAGGAAGGAATATGGCATATTTCCGGCGATGAATACCTCAGTGTTTATGATTTCGCTTGCCGGACAGCAGATGCATTTGATCTGAATAAAAAACTGATACGACCAACAACATCCGCGCAACTCGCACAGCCCGCCCGCCGACCCCCGAAAACAGGCTTCAGAATTACAAAAGCCATGCGGGAATTAAACTACCATCCGCACAACATAGCTCAGGGCTTTGCTGTTATAAAAAACAGAATGGGTTTGTCTGCAAGATCTGTTAATCAATGATAGAGGCGATTTTATTACAATACAGAATTGATATTTTATGAAATTACTGATAGCCATAAGTTTTCTGATCAGCAGTTTTCATCCGGTTCATGTTTCATTTACCACCCTGGAACTTGATGAAAAGGAAAATAATATCCTGCTGATGAGCCGGATTTTTCACGATGACCTGGCAGATGATATCAGAAGAATCTATCAGGAAGAGGTAGTGATGGACTCTTTGGGTGAGCCGCAACATCTTGAGCCTGTTATACGTTATTATAAAGACAGGATCAGCCTCAGAATCAATGACCAGAAAATCAATCCGGATCAGATAAAATTTGAGCGGTTCGATTATGGAAACATGGCAGTGAGGCTGTTTTTCAGTATTCCCGTGTCTGATTATGAGATCAATAGCCTGACTATGGAAAATCACATCCTTACCGGACTATTCCATGACCAGTCTAACTTGTTGATTGTGAAATTATACAATAAGGAGGAAAGTTTTCGTTTGACAAATGATAATAATAAGGTAACTTTGTCTGTAGAATGAAATTGCTTAATAAATATCTGGTGATGATTGTGTTGATGCTTTCAGGTTTCAGTGCCCTGGCTACACATAACCGTGCCGGAGAAATTACCTACCGCCAGATATCTGATCTGACATATGAAATTACCATCATAACATATACGGCCACAGGACCCGGATATACTGCTGATCGCCCCGAACTGGAAATATTCTGGGGAGACAACACGAGCTCAATACTGCCACGAATCGAAGAGGTGTTTTTACCCGATTTTTACAAACGCAATGAGTACAAGGGTACACATACTTTCCCGGGGCCAGGAATCTATGAACTGGTAGTGGAAGACCCAAACAGAAATGCCGGTGTTGATAATATCCCCAATTCTGTCAATGTTGTTTTCAGCATTTCTACAATTTTATCAATATCTGCAGACCAGGGAACCAACAACACGCCTGTGCTTACCCAGCCACCTGTTGATAAGGCTGCTGTCGGACAGGTTTTTGTCCACAATCCGGGTGCATACGACCCCGATGGGGACAGTATCTCCTACGGCCTGACCATTTGCCGGTCAGAAGATGGCGAACCAATTGAAGGATATACCTATCCTGAGGCTTCCAACAGCCTGACAATGGATTCGGTTTCGGGCGACCTTGTATGGGATGCGCCAGTGAGGGAAGGTATCTACAATATCGCTATGGAAATATTTGAATGGCGAAACGGTCAGAAAATCGGTAAGATTATCCGCGATATGCAGATTGAAGTGTACGATACCGATAATATCGCACCTCAGGTAATCGCAAATGATAAATTATGTGTCGAGGCCGGAACAATGGTCGAAATGACTGTCCTGGCAGAAGATTCTGACGGAGATTATATCAGTATGTCAGCCAATGGAGCCCCTTTCCTGATTGAAGAGTCATATACTAGTTTTGAATATGAAAATATAGGTTCAGGACAAGCTCAGGGGCTGTTTAAATGGCAAACTCTCTGCGATTATGTGCGCGTACAACCTTATTTGGTTAACTTTAAAGCCACTGATAATGCCTCCCCCATAAGCCTTGTTGATATCAAAAATGTAAATATTTATGTTATTGGCCCGGCCACTGAATGGGCTGATATTGGTGCTACAACAAACACCATCGACCTCGCCTGGCATCCCAACCGTTGCGAGAATGTCACGGGTTATGATATATACCGTAGCACACAGCCCATTGACTGGAGCCCGGGTGAATGCACCCGAGGTATCCCCGACAGCCTGGATTATCAGCAGGTGGGCAGTACAGACTCTCATATGGATACCACTTTTCTTGATAATAACCAGGGCAATGGACTGCCACAGGGATATGTATATTGTTACCGCATAGTGGCCATTTTTCCGGATGGTGCCGAATCTTATGCCAGTGAAGAAATCTGTACCGAACTGGTGCGTGGTATTCCCACCATAACCAATGTCTCCGTAGATACCACAGATACAGAAGACGGGGAAATTTATCTCGCCTGGTCAAAACCAAAAGAATTTGACAGTATTCAATACCCAGGCCCCTATAAATACCTGATTTACCGGTCGGAAGGCCTGTGGGGGGAAGAACTGCAGCTGGTGGATTCCACAGCCGGGATAAATGATACCATCTATCAGGATAGAGGCTTGAATACCAGAGATAAAGCATGGTCTTATCTTGTGGAATTTTATCATGACGAACCGGGAAACAATCTGCTGATCGGGACACCACATGTAGCCTCTTCTGTTTTCCTGCAGATAGCCCCCGGTGATAACAAGCTTTATCTTACCGCTGAAAAAAATGTTCCCTGGCAAAATTATGAATATACGGTATTCAGGGAAAATCCGGAATCAGAACTCTATGATTCAATCGGAACGAGCCCCGACATCAATTATATTGACTCTCTGCTGATCAATGGGAAAGAATACTGTTACAAAATAAAAAGTACCGGGGAATACACCACCGACGGCTATGTTGATCCCATCATCAACTGGTCACAAATTAACTGTGAAAGCCCGGCAGATACCATGCCGCCATGTCCGCCGGTACTGTCTGCCACATCACATTGTGACAGTTTGTTTAACCGGCTTGAATGGACAATGGCCGATTCCTGTTTGCAGGATACCTACCTTTACAAACTTTATTACAAAACAAGTCTGGAGGGTGATTTTGTCCTGCTGGATACAATAAATGACAGAAATACCCTGAAGTACAAACATTATCCCGAGCTCTCTATGGCTGCTTGCTACCAGATGACAGCAGTGGATTCTTTCTATAACGAAAGCGTTCCCTCCAATTCAGTTTGTGTGGATGAATGTACCTTTTACGAACTTCCCAATGTATTTACCCCAAACAATGACGGTACCAATGATTATTACCATCCCAAAATGCCATATTACTTTGTAGACAGGGTGGAAATGAAAATTTTTAACCGCTGGGGACAATTGCTTTTTGAGACAGAAGATCCTGACATTATGTGGGACGGCCGGATTCAGAAAACCAACAAAAAAGTGACGGACGGAGTGTATTTTTACACCTGCGAGGTATATGAATACCGGCTGACCGGTATAGAACCAAGGCATTTGAACGGAACAATCCATGTTTATACATCCGGGGATAATCCTGATCCTGGTCAGAACGAATGAGAAAACTTATTTTACATATTGTCCTGATTTTGATTTCAGGGATGAGCTTCTCACAGACATCCCAACAAGCATGGTTTGATTATCTGGCGGAAATAAAAAGTGCGGAGGCTGAATGTGAAATTCCGCAGGCATTTATTTCTCAGCTGGAGAATGATGAAGCGCAATCTCTTTACCTGGCTGAATTACTTTACAACAATGGATGCTACGATGGGCTGAAGCCTTTGATTGATATGTTTCCCGATAACAGAGAAATGCAGTATTATGCCGCAGTTTATTATGCCGCAAACAATAAGCCAAAAGATGCAGTGAACCGCCTTCGCGATCACATTCTGTCTGCCAATCGCAAACCGCGGGGTGAAATCAGGGCTGCCGGGGTATTCAAAAACATTCAAAACGCAGACGAATGGAAGTCACTTTGGCTTGAGGACAATTATAAAACCCGTGAACTGGATTATGAGGCTGCTTTGAATTTTTATCGCGACAGCAACTACAATTGGGCCCTGGAAGAACTGCAGCCTCTCTTGCAATCCTACCCGTCTCAGCCAGCTTATTCCTGCCTGGCAGCACGCATACATCAGAAAAAGGAGAATTTCCGCCTTGCACTCCGGTATGCAGATCAAAGTATAAGTAACGGGCCGCGGGAGCCTGAGTATCATCAACTGGCAGCAGAAATTTATCTCAGCTTACATAAGCCCGGTAAAGCAGTTTCTGCTATTGAAGAAGCCATATCACTTGCTCCCTGGATGCCTGCGCTTTATCCACTGTATGCAAGAAGCCTCAATGAAGCAGGCCGGTTTGAAACATCTGTTAGTGCACTGCAGCCATACGTCAAAAGCTTTGCTGAACCGCAGGCATTTTATCTGATCTCTGTTGCTAAGTTTAATACCGGAAAATTTCACGATGTTATTCGCTATATGAACAAAGCTCTGGCCAGCGACCCTTCAGAGCATGAGTATTTTGTTATCCGGGCTGATGCTTTTCGCGAGACAGGCTCATATACCAACGCCTTTAAAGATTATGCCATGGCACTTGATATCAAACCGGATCTGCCTGAAGTTTATTTCAATTTTGCCCTGGCACGCCACAAATCCGGAGATGAGGAAGGAGCCTGCTATTTGTGGAGAAAAGCCCGGCACTTTGGTCACCCGGATGCTGCGGATATGATTTATCGTTTTTGCCGGAAATAATTTATCCGGTGATTTGAGCCATCAGCTTTTATCAAGAATATTATACAAGGAATCCCGTTCCACAGCTCTTAGCCCGGCCGACATTGCCATGTCCCGCAGTTCATCACTGTGCATGCCCGGATGCTTTTCTTCTGCCCCGGCAAGTGAATAAATTTTTGTGCTGTCGTCTATGGTGCCATCCAGATCATCCACACCAAAGGCCAGGCTCATAGATGCGTTATCTTTGCCGATCATTGGCCAGTAAGCTTTGATATGAGGTATGTTGTCCAGAAAAATTCTACTGATGGCGTACATGCGCATATCATCGGTAACGGGCGTTTCTCCGGCATAAGAGAGCTTGTTGTTTCCGCTTTTAAATTTCAAAGGGATAAAGGCATTGAACCCCCCGCTCTTGTCCTGCAGATCACGTAGCCGCAGCAGATGGTCAATCCGGTGTTCCGGTTTTTCAATGTGACCGTATAGCATGGTGGCATTTGATGGTACATTCATCTCGTGTAGCTTTTCATGTACCTGAAGCCATCTTGCAGCATCAATTTTGTCAGGGCATACTTTCCGACGGATTTCTTTATCAAAAATCTCAGCACCCCCGCCGGGAACAGAATTCAAACCTGATTTCTGAAGAATTTCTATGCCTTCGCTGAGGGATAAACCGGCATTCTTGCTCATCTGATAAATTTCCTCTGCCGTAAAAGCCTTGATATGTACCTTCTTATTCAGCTTGCGTATGCGACGCAGTATTTCTGCATAATAGTTTATGTCCCGGTCAGGGTGAACCCCGCCGACAATGTGAATCTCAGTGATGCTTTTTTTCAAAGCTTTGGCCGCCATGGCTTCCATTTCATCGTGAGAGTATTCCCAGGCGTGGGAATCACCTTTGCGTGCCCTGTAGGAGCAAAACAGACAATGATTGATGCAGATATTGGTGGGCTCAATATGGATGTTGCGATTGTAAAACACCAGATTGCTGCTGATTTTATATTTCCGCTGCCAGGCCAGAAAGGCCAGTTGTGATAAGGGAAGGTTGAATAACTCAAGCCCTTCTTCTGCGGTCAGCCTTTTGCCACTTTCTGTTTTGCGAATTATTTCCTTCATTACTGTTTTATTTTCATTGTAAAAGTACAAAAATCCTGTGTTTTTTTACTTTTGTAATATGGAATCAAAAACCGCCATTATTATTGGGGCCGGACCTGCCGGTTTGACCGTTGCTGAACAACTGCTGAAACGTACAGATATCAGGCCTGTAGTGCTGGAGGCAGATGTACAAGTGGGTGGTATTTCCAAAACCGTCAACCATAAAGGCAACCGGATGGACTTTGGAGGTCATCGCTTTTTTTCCAAATCCGAACGTGTGATGAACTGGTGGAAGGAAAAAATGCCTCCCGAAAGAGATGAAGCAGGCATTCAGAAAATTGATCCGGAAAAAATCAACCGTGTCCTCCTTATTCGCCAGCGTTTATCTCGCATATTTTATCTGAGGCGCTTTTTTAATTATCCCGTTAGTCTCAACTGGCATACCATACGTTCACTTGGAATGGGCCGCATGATGCGGATAGGATTTTCCTACATCGGTATTCGTTTGTTTCCGCGAAAACAGGAAGATAACCTGGAAGATTTTTTTATTAACCGATTTGGTAAATCCCTGTACGAAACTTTTTTTAAGGATTATACCGAGAAAGTCTGGGGGGTGCCCTGCCGTGACATCAGTCCCGAATGGGGCGGACAGCGAATCAAAGGATTGTCGGTGAGTAAAGCAGTGACAGATGCCCTCAGCAATATGCTCCTGAGCAAACGGCAGAAAGAAAACAGGGAAGTGGAAACCAGCCTGATTCGTAAATTTTATTACCCCAAGCTGGGGCCCGGACAAATGTGGGAGTTGGTGGCTGAAGAAATAGAGAATCTGGGCGGAGAAATTATCATGCAGGCCAGGGCTATACAGGTGCTGCATAATAAGAATGCTGTTGAGGCGGTAGTGTACCGGGATGCAAATGGTGGACTACATGAGTTGCAGGCAGATTATGTTTTCAGTACCATGCCCATGAATGAATTGTTTGAAGGTATGGACGTGCCTGATGACCTCAAATCTATTGCACGGGGTCTGGTTTACCGCGATTTTATCACCGTTGGACTGCTGGTAAACAGCATGAAGATCGAGACAAAAGAAAAACCACTGAAAGACAACTGGATATACATTCAGGAAAAAGATGTGAAACTGGGACGCCTGCAGAATTTTCACAACTGGAGTCCCTATCTTGTGAAAAATCCGGAACATCGCTGGCTTGGTTTGGAATATTTCTGCAACGAAGGGGATGATTTCTGGAATATGAAGGATGATGCCATTATAGAGTTTGCTGTCAATGAGTTGCAGTCCATTGGTATCATTGATGAATCAGAGGTTGTGGATGCCAGTATGTACCGTGTGCCGAAAGCTTATCCCGCTTATTTCGGAACCTACAACAGAATCGATGCCCTACGGTTATTTGCGGATTCCATCGAAAACCTGTATCTTATCGGTCGTAATGGTATGCATAAATACAACAATCAGGATCACAGTATGCTTGCCGCGATGACCGCAGTGGATAATATCGTGAATGGTGTAAAATCAAAAGATAATATCTGGAATGTAAATACCGAAACTGCTTATCATGAAAGCAAAAAAATATAATAAAAAATTATTGTACAGATTCAGTCCATGGGCATGGACAATTCTGATTCTTGTGACGGTGTTTTATATGTTGATAAATTATGCCGGCACCGAGGGTATCAATCCTTCTGATGAAGGCGTTGTTCTGGCGCAAAGCTGGCGCATTTTGCAGGGAGAAGTTCCACACCTGGACTTTATCAGTATCCGCCCGGTAGGATCCGGAGTTCTGCATACCATTCATCATGTCCTGCCTTTTCCCTTACAAAGCAGTGCCCGGTATTTTGTGCTTTTCCAGTTCTTTATTATCGCTTTTTCGTGGGTACAGTTTTTTCGTTTAAAATCTAATTTTAAACATGAAATCCCAACACTGTACAAATTGAGCTTTTTGCTGATTGCATGGATTACCAGCATTTTTAATTACAACCTTTTTCCCTGGACTACCATAGATGCCGTGTTCTGGACATCACTGGGCTTTTACCTTACCGAACGTTCTTTTCATATCCGCAGACAAACAATCGGTCTGGCATTGGGCCTGATGGCCTTTGTCCTGGCAGCACTTTCACGTCAGACTTTTGCCCTGGTGGCCATTGCCGGATGGTTGTGGGTAGCTGTCAGATTATACCATCGCAAAGCATGGAAATCTGGATTGGCGGCAGGTGCCATCGGTCTTTTACCACTTCTGTTATATGCCATTCTTATTGCCGCAAACGATGCCGGAAGAGCATTCTTGACACAGATGACCGGACGGACTGAGTTTTACGATACTGCCATACGTGCATTCTACGATCAGTTTAAACTCAGCAGCATGAAATGGATTCACCTGATAATTGTAATATTTTCTATACTGCTGGGCATTGGTAAACGTCTGTCATCACGATTGCACTCCTTTTTAGCTACACTGCCGGCATTGCGTATTCTTTTTCTCGTGGAAACCGCTTTGGTACTCATACTTTTGTACGGCATTGCTGATTATTTCCTCTATGCAGAAAGCCGGGATGTGTTTACTCTGCCGTTCAGAGCATTCTGGATACTACTGGATCTGTTGCTGATTAGTGTCTTTGTTCAGGATAATAAACTGTCTTCCTGCGTGCCTGCCTGGTTTGCTCTGCTCGTGGGTTGGGTGAGCGCCATAAGCCTGGGTGATAATTCGCCGGTGTTTGCTTTTGGAATACTGGTTATATCCATCCTTTATGTATTCCTTATCAAATATCAGGATGCGCTTTTGCTGAAGCAGAACTGGCTCAAACTTTTTATCCCCGCCATAGCTGTTTTTCTTTTCGCTACGGGAACAAGAAGCCAGCAACATGTCAACTACAGGGATGTCGGTAAAGATAAGCAAACCCACAGCCTGGAAAATTTGCATCCGGATTATGGCAATTGCATGACAAATGAATATACCTATGAGTATCTGGCTGAAGTCGATTCACTGATACAGGAATATAAACCACTGGAGCGCCCCTTTGTCCTTTTGCCTGATAATGCCATTGTTTATCCGATTTATCGCCTGGATAACCCCTTGCCTGTAGATTGGGCACAATCTGCCGAATTTGTCGGGCAGGAAGAGCGGTTCAAAAAAGAATTGTTCTGGAAAATTGACGAAGGTGTCATATTTATGGTGCAGAAAGTAAGTGTCAAAACCATGTATGATGGCTTTGAACCCATAAAATACTGGAAGTATACTTATGTGTATGACATATGGAAGGAATGTAAACTATTGGATGAAACCGATTATTTTGCAATTTATTCAAAATACCCACTGGAATAGCCTTGACAGACTTGATGAGCAGCAGGCTGTGCTTTATAAATGCATTGAGCCAGGCTGCAGAATAGCAAAAGAGCCTGGCCTGACAAGTGAATAGAGAATATTCAAGGGTACCTGAAAAAAATCAAACAATCAGGCGTCTTATTGGTTAATCAGGGGAAAACAAGAGATATAAGCATGGCACATAATTTATTGAAAGGCAAAAAAGGCCTGATATTTGGCGCTTTGGATGAAAAATCCATTGCATGGAAAGTGGCCGAGAAAGCGCATGAAGAAGGCGCAGAACTGGTGCTTAGCAATACGCCCGTGGCTATACGGATGGGACAAATCGAGGAGCTGGCTGAAAAAACAGGCAGTAAAATTGTCCCGGCTGATGCTACCAATGTTGACGATCTTGATAAGCTGGTGGATGAGGCAATGGACTTTTTTGGCGGCAAATTTGATTTTGTTCTGCACTCCATCGGCATGTCACCAAATGTTCGTAAAGGACGGCCATACGACGATCTGAATTACAAATTTCTCGAAAAAACCCTGGATATATCCGCCATTTCCTTTCATAAAGTATTGCAGGTTTGCCGCCAAAAAGATGCCATTAACGACTGGGGCTCTGTGGTAGCGCTTACTTACGTTGCCGCACAAAGAACCATGTTTGAATACAACGATATGGCCGATGCCAAATCATTGCTGGAAAGCATTGCCCGCAGCTTCGGCTATATGTACGGCAGAGACAAGAAAATCCGTATCAATACCATTTCCCAGTCACCAACCCTGACTACAGCCGGCTCTGGCGTCAAAGGCATTGACAGCCTGCTGGATTTTTCCGAACGTATGTCACCCCTGGGCAACGCCACCGCTGATGAATGTGCTGATTACAGCATCATGATGTTTTCCGACCTGACGCGGAAAGTAACCATGCAAAACCTGTTTCATGATGGTGGCTTCAGCAGCATGGGTATGAGCCTGCGAGCCATAGAACAGTACAACAAAAGTTTTGAAGACTGCGGCGATGAATCTTAATAAATATCGCTGTGCGTCTCAACGATATTTCCCAGTTCTTGCTCAGCAAAATAGCAATAGATTGTGCCCCAGCTAATTGCTTCTCACAAGCTGTGAATAGCAAATCAAAAAGTGACAGTTTTTCGCAATTAAAAAGTACCACTAACTATCCTAAAAAACATCAGTTTTAGAGAGCTCGGAGGCTTTGCATTAGGGAGTATTGAGCCAGATTCCTTTCCAATTGCGCCGGTTGTGAAAAAGTCAAACAGTTTTTTTAGATTTTTTACACCGACATTGAATTATCAAAAAACAGACATATGTCT
>JBNJGS010000044.1:0-23513 GCA_051747965.1 Bacteroidota bacterium | reverse complement strand
TGCAATCAGTGGTTATGAGGATTATTATGAGTGGTCTGATTCATCTGGATGGGTTTCTTCACAACAGATTTTCCTCATCAAAACAGACAGCCTTGGCAACGACAGCCTTTCATACATCAGTGAGCCGCAAGCCAGCCCCATTTCCCGCTATGAGCTGGAGGTGTATCCAAACCCGGCAAGCCGGCAGTTGCACATCAAACTACCTGCAAATTTCCCCGGCGGAGATATGCAGGTAATCAACCAGCAGGGACAAATCGTAAACACCATCCACCTGCCCCGGCATAAGCAATCTCCCGCAGAGCTAAATGTCAGCAGCTATCCACCGGGGCATTATCTGCTACAGATAAAAGCAAGAGGCTATAACTATTACGGGCGCTTTGTAAAGAACCAATAGCCTGGTAAGCCGGCCTACACACCTTCAACAAAAAGGTATTACAAACAAAAGCCACAAATCTCCCTTCGATTTCATGGCATTTTGTATCTTTGTTTGACTAAAACAAATGCCCATGATTGTCATTACAGGCGCTGCCGGATTCATAGGATCATGCATGTGTGCCCGCCTCAACGAGGAAGGCTACCGCGATATCGTGCTGGTGGATGATTTCCGCAAAGACAAGAAAATCCCGAACTACAGGGACAAAATCTTCACCACCAAAGTGGATCGTTCCCGCTTCATCCCCTGGCTGAAAGCTAACCACAGAGATGTTCAGTTTGTCATCCATCTGGGTGCCCGTACCGACACCATGGAATTTGACCGGGAGGTATTTGACAAGCTCAACCTCAATTACTCCAAAGACATCTGGAACACCTGTGTTGAATACGGTCTGCCACTGATATACGCATCCTCGGCTGCCACATACGGCGATGGAAGTCTGGGCTACGATGACCGGCACGACATCATCCCGCAACTTAAGCCGTTGAATCCGTACGGCGAATCCAAGAATCAGTTTGACATCTGGGCACTTGAACAGGAAAAAACACCGTTTTTCTGGGCCGGCTTTAAGTTTTTCAACGTGTTTGGCCCCAACGAATACCACAAAGGCCGCATGGCATCGGTGGTGATGCATGCCCACAGGAAAATTGCCGAAAACGGTTATATGAACCTGTTCCGCTCCCACCATCCCGATTACAAAGACGGGCATCAATCCCGCGACTTTATCTACGTTAAAGATGTGTGTGATGTGTTGCTGTATTTCATGGAAGAGCGACCCGAAAACGGCATTTTCAACCTGGGCACAGGCCATGCCAGAACCTTTCTGGATCTGGCCAAAGCCACATTCAAGGCGATGAACACAAAAGAAGACATCCGCTTTATCGACACCCCGGAAAACCTGCGTGACACGTACCAGTATTTCACGGAGGCCACTATGGACAAACTACGCAAAGCCGGATATACCAAAGCATTTACCAGCCTGGAAGATGGCGTTAAAGATTACGTGCAGCATTACCTGAATTCAAAATCTAGGTACTAATGGCAAAACGCAAAGGAAAAGGACAGTATAAAGGCGAAGTGGAAGAAAGCAAACATGAAGGCTCTGCCCTCAATGTAAACGATGGTGTAGACCAGCCCCCGCAGGTCAATCCACACCTTAAATTCAAGCGCAGGCGCCGTGAGCTGAGTGCCGAAGCATACGCCGATGGCATTCTGAAAGGTGACCGCAACCTGCTTGGGCAAGCCATTACGCTGATTGAAAGCACACGTCCCGATCAGAAACAACTGGCACAGGACATCATCCGCCTGTGCGTTCCCCATGCCGGTAAATCCATCCGCATTGGCATTACCGGTGTTCCCGGTGTCGGGAAATCATCCTTTATTGAAACCCTGGGACACAATCTGGTGCAGGCGGGCCGTAAACTGGCAGTACTGGCCGTGGATCCGTCCTCAGAACGCTCAAAAGGCAGCATTCTGGGAGACAAAACCCGCATGCAGCTATTGTCTCAGGATGAAAATGCTTTCATACGCCCCTCCCCTTCAGCCGGTTCGCTTGGCGGGGTAGCCAGAAAAACCAGGGAAAGCATAATTCTGTGTGAAGCTGCCGGTTTTGACACAATTTTCATTGAGACAGTGGGTGTCGGTCAATCCGAAGTAGCTGTGCACTCCATGGTGGATTTCTTTTTGCTGCTCATGCTGGCCGGTGCCGGCGACGAACTGCAGGGCATCAAGCGGGGCATCATGGAAATGGCCGATGCCATCGCCATCAACAAAGCCGACGGAGAAAACCAAAAGCGGGCACAACTGGCAAAAGCCGAGTACAAAAATGCGCTGCACCTCTTCCCCCCTGCTCCATCCGGCTGGAAACCACAGGTAATGACCTGCTCAGCTTTGAACAACAGCGGCATTAGTTATGTGTGGGATACGGTTCTTGATTACGTAAAGCTAACAAAGGGAAACGGTTATTTCGACAAACGGCGCAAGGAGCAGGCCCGTTACTGGATGTACGAAACCATCAATGAAAGCCTGAAATCCGACTTTTACAGCAATCCTGATATCAAAACAAAGCAGCAAAGCTTTGAGCAAGATGTGTTACATGGAAAAATGAGCTCTTTTGAGGCGGCACAACGCTTACTGGATTTATACTACAACCGTAAAAATGATTAAGGCATGACAGGTCAGGACATTGTTTACAAAACACTGGAAAAACTTAACATCCCTTACGAATACTACGAATCGCCCCGGGATTTTTCATCCGAAGACGATGGCAGCTTCTGGAAACGCATACAGGCCGAACGCTGCAAAAACCTCTTTCTGCGCAACCACAAGGGCAATAAGCATTTTCTGGTGATATCGAAGTATTATGAGCCTTTCAACATCAAAATTCTGGAGGATTATTTCAAAAAGGGAAAAATCAGCTTTGCCTCGGAGCGTCGTCTGGACAAGTGGATAAAGACAAAACCCGGAGCGGTGTCGGTCTTTTCGCTTTTCAACGACACAGAGAATCACACCAGGGTATTTGTGGATAAAGCATTGCGTGATACAGATTATGTCACCTTTTTGCCAAATGCCCATGATGCCATTCTGAAAATCAGCACAAAGGATTTCATTCGTTTGCTTGAAGCGAGTGGAAATGCGTGGGAGTTTTTTACGCTGAGGTGAGGGGGTACCGGAAGTCAATCAGAACTACAAAAGTATGGCCTTTTGTCGCTGACTTACATGGATGGAAAAAATAATGCTATATTGAGGTCCCTTCCTTTTCAAAGCAATTTGGTCAGTAATGGCAAAGAGGTCATGTCATTTCAATCTCTTCTCGTTTATAAACCGAGGGAGTCATACCGGTATATTTCTTAAATGCATTATTAAAAGATGCTTTGGAATTGAACCCGACAGTATGTGCAATGCCTTCAATGGTGTAGTTTTCATATTCAGCAGCTTTCAGGTATTTTTTGGCTTCTTCAACACGATAACGATTGATGAAATTGCTAAAATTTTCATTCATTTTATCGTTGATCACTCTTGAAATATATGTTTTATTGATTTTCAATGCCTTACTAAACTCAAAGATACTCAGTTTGGGATCGAGATAGGGTTTTTCTTTTTCCATTAGTTTGAGGATGCTATCCATAAGCATTTCCTTTTTCTTCTCAGAAAGTCCTGCTGGTACAGCTTTTACTTCTTCATGTGCTACCTCATTGACCACATCCTGAGAGATAACAGTTTTGGCATGTTTTTCGTCATAAATATCTTTTTGACGCAGCCCGAAATATCCAAGAAAATTAAAAAAGAAAACCATTAGAGCATAGTAGAAGATTTGCATTCCTCCGGTATTGCCCACGTAAAATACCAAGAGGTCAAGTGAGGAAATCAGGATATACATAGCGACAAAAACCTTGAGCCAGTTCAGATTTATGTCTTCAGTAAAAGAAAAATAGTATTTTAGGTTAACAGAATGCTTTTTCAAGAGGATGAGCATTAAAATCACATAAATGATTACCTGAAGATTATAAAGTGCAGTAGAGATGAAGCGGACATTTTGAATTGTAAACAATCCATTATCCACCACTCCGCTTATGATATTGAGCAAAAGGAAAACAGCTCCCGGAAGGAAGTGTAAAGCCTGTTTCCACCCAAAGCGGTAACCTTCAACCGTTAGGGAGCAGACATAAAGATAATAGAGCGGATTAATGCACAGCAAGATACCATATACGAGGAATTTATTTAAAAAGCCCAGGCCCAATGGCTCCAAAAAAAAAGGTGCTGTAATAAAATAAAAGAAAGAAACGAACAGCATAAGGCTGCCCAGAGTTTTGTTGGCTTTGCTCTCTGCGTTTTTATATGTAAACAACTGCAAGGCAAAAACCAGGGGCTGAAAAATCAGCAGAAAATGCAATATGTGAATAAATGAATACATGTTTTCCAGGCGTAAAGATAATCATATTTATTAACTCTGTCACAACAAAGGAAAGGCAAAATAATGTTCAAAATAAATGCATTTTTCTAAATTTAAACAAGCCTGAATTATTTCTATTGATAAAAAAATTAAATTTGTTTCAAAGATTTCGAGAAACGGGATTGATTAACTGGACACACAAATTACTAATTAAATCTTATCATTATGAAAAAAGGAATTTTACTTGTTTTAGTATTGACTTTCTTTGGGAGTGCAACATTTTCTCAAATGTTGACCATATCAAAAACAAACCAATTGCCTGAAATTGGAGATACCATAGTTTACAAAAACCTGAGTTTATTTGGTTTTGATCCGGCTGGTGATGGTGATGTTACAGATATGTCCTGGGATTATTCAGCCTTATCAGAAACAGGATCCGGCGTAAGTTACTGGTGGGTAGACCCATCAACAACAGATCAGGGTGCTGACTTCCCTGAAGCCAATTTTGCTTTGGCAGATGACCAAACTGTGGGACATTTTTATTACAGCTATGATACCGGATCAGACACCATTTATCGGACAGGAACATATGGTGAAGATGGTAGCACCATCATGCAAATGAATTACGATTATCCTTACATTCCGGAATTTACATTCCCCATATCAGCAGGCGATGGTTATGGTATCACTTATGCAGGAGACATGGGAAGCATGGGAGCCGGAGAAGACAGCACCGCGATTGAAGACGGGGAATATGCAATAAGTGCAGATGCGCAGGGCACACTTATTCTGCCCAATGGTACGGAACTGAATGATGTACTTAGGGTGCATGTGATTGAATCATTTGACATTAAAGTCTACATTATGGGCAAAGCCATTACATACACTGTCACTGATGATGCATATTACTGGTACCATGACACAATCACCAGACCTGTATTTCAGTACATTTATACTGAACAATCAGATGGACAGGGCGGCACAGACGAATATGAATCTTTACGTTACCAGGATATAGGTGGCACAGTAGGCAATGCAAATGCAATAGCTACAAAAATGGAAATCTATCCAAACCCAAGCACCGGCATTGTAAACACCCAAAATATCAATGAAATAAGCATTTTTAACGCCATTGGACAACGGGTTTACCAAAATGCAGACCTCAACACAAACGGTAAAATCAATCTTGAACATCTTGAAAAAGGCGTCTATATCGTACGCATGAAAAATAACGACAGCACAAGCTCGCAAAAACTGATAATTGAATAAGTAACTGTGGTTTTTGGTTAATTTAAAAAGAGGTTGTCTTGTGAGACAACCTCTTTTTTATACCTGATTCATTTCAATCAATTTTTCCAAATGTATACAGCTTTTTTTGCAAAAACACCCCAGCAAACTATTGGAAAATGTTCTTTCACGTATCAGCGATCACAGTTTTTTAAAAGGACACCCTGTCCTAAAGCAAACTAACCTGACTGACTCAGAGGGTAGCTACCCTCCGCCACAGAAAGAAAAATCCTTACAAAGGATAAGTTACTACCAAAACATAAGGAAAACTTAGCATACCTTATACAGCGAGAAATCATAAGTAAGAAAATCCAATATCTTTTTGGCCATCAGGATAAAAGGATAAATGATGTTTTCTCAAAATTGCAGATTTTTTTTTCAGACCAGGCTCCATTCAGCCATACAAAACCAGAAGGTGGCAAAATTTATAGATATTTTATCTGCAACAACATGTACTATTTCCGAATGTCTTAATGATTGCACGCCTGTATTGTTGATCAAGTCAAAACCATTATACTGAGAAATGTTTTACATGTCAAAACCAGAACAAAGGGAATCTTGTATTAATTCGATGAATTTTTCTCTTACTGAACCATCCCGCCTTTTTTATGAATCCGCCATTGCCTATGTTTGCCCCTAAGAGATTCATTAAAAACTTCTGCATCATACCATGTAAAACCAATGGTAAGAAACAACAAGCATGATAAATACACTATCACATTTCAATAAATTGCAGAGCTTCACAAAAACGGATGCCAGTCCGTATTCAATCTATCCCAACATCTGTTCTTTCGTGGCTTTATCTATACAGGTGTTGCATATCCGGCGTTATGATTCACATATTATTTTCACAAAGGTTACTATCTCAAACCAGAGTCATAAAGGGAAACTTTCCCCCCTGAGTTTCCCCGCCGGATATGATATGGTTAAACCCGCATTCTAATGTGCAGGCTCTTCAGATTTTCCTGACCGCAATTTTGATTAACTACTTCATAATTTTGGCTTATTGAAAAGGAATACTTCAAAAAATAATTTTACAATTTCATTTTTCAGGCATCTAAAAATACGCACAAAATACTCCAGAATTAATTTATTGTTAAAGATCATAGCTGCTGGCGCACTGTTTCGCTTTGAAAATGCTGACTGTAGATGTTACTATTTCAACTCAGGCTGCGATTTTGTCCGATTTTACCCATTGGTTTTCCCAGAATGCCTTCTGCTGAAACGGATGCTTGAACACAGACAAGCCTGACTGATTTTTGAACCTTATCTATGGATCAGAAGCCAGATACGATTTGGATATGGAAAGATGGAGGCAATAACATAGATGTATTGACGGCTATAAGCAAAATGAGTAATGCACAGGATATTTTCAGTGATAAAATAATTCTGCTGACGGCATTATCTACACCAACCCCGGAGACAAAGAGGCGTGGTTAGTCATTATAGATGTCAACACCCTAAATGGTCTGCTGGAACAAATAGCAGACAAACCAAGTTTTTATCCAGATCCGGCAAGAAATCAAATTACAATAAACAATGCTTCACAAGTCAAAGTCTATCCCATAAACTGAAGAAAAATTATTACTGCCAATGCTGATATTAAAAACAACCATTTTCCATAAGGCAATCCGACCAAGGAGTATATATTAATAAAATGGAAAACAAAAAGGGCGAAACTTTCAGAGAAAAACTCATTATCAAATAATCAACACCCCAACAGCCTTACCAGAGACACTTTGCGCAACCTGTACAGATTTCCAAATCTGTACACTTAACTTTTTTTCATGTTGAATTTTGCGATAATTTTAATCTGCAGATAAAAATTTTCACTATGTCCAATCTTAGCATAAAATTCTGGTCGGTTTTACTCATAATTAATCTGATTCTAACAGGCAGCCTTTTACATGCCACTGTTTTTTTTGATGAGGATTTCTCCGGTGGCAGCACACCTGCCAATTGGGATAACAATGCCTTACAAGGATCCCAGAACTGGACAATACAATCCTCCCCGGCTATGGCATCCACAAGTGGCGGGTACTATGCCGTGTTTGATGATTATGCCCTGGGAGCATCGGTCACACCCAACGAAGCAGCCCTTGTAACAAATCCCCTAGACTTTTCCGGCCATACGAACATTAAAATCAACTATGAGCATTATTGGGAAGGTGTTGAAGGAACCCACGGATACGTTGAATTATCAACTGACGGAGGCAGTACATGGACAACAGTGATGGATTACGAAAAAAACACACGTGGCAGCCTCACCGCCCCGCAGGATACCACACTAGATATCAGTACATACGCAGCAAATGAATCAAATGTAAAAATCCGCTTTCGCTATAATGACGGAGGCTATGCCGGACGCTACTGGTATATGGATGATGTTACCGTTTACTCCGACCCTGATGTCGGAATTACCCAATTGGTTGAACCTGCTCCACTGAATTGCGGTGAGTCTTTTACTGCATCTGAACCCTTAACCGTCAGAATACATAATTTCTCTCATGAACCGGTAAGCAATGTGCCTGTCATTCTTGAAATACAGGGTGGCCTTACTGTCACATTCAACGAAACATACACAGGTACCATTCCGGCCGAATCATATGTTGATTTTACCCTGAGCTCAGCAGTGGATATGTCAGCAGATGCTGCCTATCATTTCAACATACAAACAGACCTGGCCTCAGATGCTTTTCCATCAAATAATGCCTGGATTACAGGCAGGCACCAGCTTATTCAGACATATCCCTATACAGAAAACTTTAATACTGGTACCGGGGGATGGATACCAACAGGAGATGATCCACCCGAAAACGACGGACGAAAGTTTGTCTGGGGAGCATTACCCTACCTGAACGGCCCCGAAGGCGAAGGCAACTCGTATTATATTGAATACACAAGCAATCATACCTGGGATTATGTGTGGATAGAATCCCCCGTGTTTGATTTCTCTGAAAACACCAATCCTGTACTCAGTTTTGACATCAAACATGAACTGGATAATTACTCCACTTATTCAGTTTTTCGGGTTGAATATTCTACAGATGGCGGCTCCAACTGGGATCAACTTGGTGAAGGCCCCGACCCGCTTTGGTACAACACCACAGATTGGTGGACTGACAGTGAAAACACGCCTGTGGATACATGGACACATGTTGAACAGGAACTATGTCAGCTTTCCGGATACAGTTGTGTTCAGTTCCGCATCCGCGGACGTGGATATTACGATGATCAGGTGAAATTTGCTGTGGATAACATCTCTGTTTCCGCTGGTGAAGCAGATGATATTGAACCCGTAGCCATTTTATTGCCTGATGCAGAAGACTGCAGTGGCTTTACAGCTGCAGAACCCATAAACATACTGGTGCGGAACAACACCTGCAGACCGCTGACAGACATCCCCATAAGCATACAGATTGACGGCGGTACGGTCATCAATGAAATCATTCCCGGGCCTGTAGAGCGATTTGATGCCTATGTTTTCACAGCATCAGCTACAGCAGATTTGTCTGCAACAGGCGCGCATACCATTGATGTCACCACCAACCTGGCTACTGATGGAAACACCGGTAACGATAACCTTTCCGAGACAAGAATCAACAATCCCATCAATACCTTTCCCTACATCGCCGATTTCAACGGTGACAATCAGGACTGGGCATCCAATACCGAAACCACAGATCGCTATTTTGAACATGGCGAGATACCATACCTCAACGGCGCTGATGATGAAGGGGATTCATGGTATATTCAACACAATACTAATCACACCTATGATTATGCATGGGTTGAATCACCGGTTTTTGACCTGAGTGCAGCTGCTAATCCCATACTGTATCTGGACTTAAAATATCAGCTTGATAACTATGCCTCTCACTCATTTTTCAGAGTTGAATACTCCACCGATGGCGGAAGTAGCTGGGACCAACTGGGAGATGGCTCATCACCAAACTGGTACAACACCACCAACTGGTGGACAGATCACGAAAACGACCCCATTGACCAGTGGACTACTTATCAGTTTCCCTTATGCGACATCAGTACAGAGAGCTGTATCAAATTCAGAATCCGTGGTCGAGGCTATCATGATGATCAGGTAAAGTTTGCTTTTGATAATTTCAAAATCATTGATGAACCTGAAGTAGGTGTCATCAGCATTATTGACCCAGACGCATCAAATTCCGGATGCTTATATTCGACTGAACAACAGATTACCATTGAGGTACAAAACTATGCTTGTGCTGAAGCCACCAATGTCCCGGTTGTAGCCGAAGTCAGTGGCGAACACAACGAAACCTTTACAGGTACTGTTCCATCAATCCCGGCACTTTCTTCTGTTACATATACATTCACTGGTGATTTTGATATGACGCCTATGGGTACCTACAATTTCACCACATGGACAGAACTCCCCGGCGATACACAAACCAGCAATGACACCGTATATGAAAGCATTGATGTCCTCTTTCCCAAAATTACCACTTATCCCTATCTGGAAGATTTTAATGAAGGCACTGCTTACTGGACAGCCAGCGGTGAAAACCCACCCGACAACAACGGCAGGCAGTTTGTACATGGCACATTGCCTTACCTCAACGGCCCGGATGGGGAAGGAGACTGCTGGTATGTGGAAAGCACCACAGACCATACCTGGGATTATATATGGGTAGAATCACCTGTGTTTGATTTTTCTGAAAATACCAACCCTGTCTTGTCTATGGACATAAAACACATGCTTGATAACTATTCAAGCCATAGTGTTTTTCATGTTGAATACTCGCTGGATGGAGGAACAAACTGGGAGCAGCTTGGTGAAGGCCCCGACCCGCTTTGGTACAACACGACAGATTGGTGGACTGACAGTGAAAACACGCCTGTGGATACATGGACACATGTTGAACAGGATTTGTGTGAGCTTTCCGGAGAAGATTGCGTAAAATTCCGAATCCGTGGCAGAGGATATTACGACAATCAGGTTGATTTTGCTTTTGATAATTTTGAAATCTCAGGAGGTGAAAGCGATGACATTGAACCCGTTGCCATATCACTGCCTGACGGAGGTGATTGTTCCGGATTTACAAACAATGAAACCGTTCAGATTATTGTCAGAAACAACCGATGCAGGCCGCTTACTGATATACCGGTATCCCTTCAAATCGACGGAGGGCCAGTCATCAACGAAATTATTCCGGGGCCGGTACCACGTTTTGAAACTTACATCTACACCTTCTCAGCCACTGCTGATTTATCTGCACCTGGCAATCACACCATCCTGGTGACCACCAACCTGCCCACAGATGGAGACAACACCAATGACCAACTCACTGAAATCCGCATTAATAACCCCATCAGTACATTGCCTTACCACGCTGATTTCAACACCGACAATGAAGGCTGGACAAGCAATACCGAAACCACTGACCGGTATTTTGAGCGGGGAGACATCCCCTACCTCGAAGGTCCGGAAGGTGAAGGTGCCTCTTGGTTTATGAATAATACCAGCAATCACACCTTCGACTATGCATGGGTTGAATCTCCCGTATTTGATTTAAGTACCGCAGCCAACCCCATACTTTTTGTTGACCTTAAGTATCAACTTGATAATTACTCTACATATTCAATCTATCGTGTAGAATACTCCACTGACGGAGGTTCAAGCTGGGATCAGCTTGGCGATGGTTCTGATCCGGATTGGTACAATACAAACAACTGGTGGAGCGATTTTGAGAACAATCCTATTGATGAGTGGACTACTTATCAGCAGAACCTCTGCAACCTCGCCGGAGAATCCTGTGTTAAATTCCGCATCCGCGGACGTGGAAATCACGATGATCAAAACGATTTTGCCTTCGACAATTTTAAAATTATTGACGCCCCGGATGTTGGTGTAACAGCCATTTTCGAACCAGATCCGGGAAATTCAGGCTGCCTGTATTCAGCAAACCAGCAGGTTAGCATAACCGTGCAAAATTACAGTTGCAATGATGTGATTAATGTCCCGGTGGAAGCAAACATCACAGGTGCTGCAAACGCAAACTTTACAGGCATAGTTGATACCGTTCCGGCGTCAGGCACAACCGACTTTACCTTCTCCGGCACATTTGATATGACTCCGGTGGGCATATATGATTTTGAGGCATTCTCAAGCCTTACCGGAGATCCATACAATGATAACGACACAGCTAATCTTAGCATTGAAGCGGAGTTTCCACTGATTTCATCCTACCCTTACCTTGAAGACTTTAACGCAGGAGATGGATACTGGATTCCTTCCGGGGACAATCCGCCAAACAACAATGGTCGTCAGTTTGTACACGGAACACTGCCCTACCTTAATGGCCCGGAAGGCGAAGGAGATTGCTGGTATGTGGAAAACTCAACAGATCATACCTTTGATTATATTTGGGTAGAGTCTCCGGTATTTGATTTTTCTACATTGACAGAACCAAATCTGAGTTTTGATATTAAACACCGGCTTGACAATTACTCAACCTACTCCGTTTACCATGTGGAATATTCTCTGGATGGAGGTAACAACTGGGATCAACTAGGCGATGGTGATGATTATAACTGGTACAATACCACAAACTGGTGGACCGACAGCGAAAATGATACTGTCAATGAATGGCTACATGTTCAAAAATCACTTTGCTCCTTGGCCGGAGAATCATGCGTTAAGTTCAGAGTGCGTGGACGTGGGTACTACGATGATCAGAACGATTTTGCTTTTGATAATTTCAGAATTGCGGATCAGGAATACGACGCAGCCATCACTGAATTTATCACACCGGTTCAAAGCGAAGAATATTGCACATTTACCAATACCCAGACAGTAACTGTAGAGGTATTCAACCCCTTTTGCTCAGACTTAAGTGATGTCCCTGTTTATTGCAATGTCAGCGGGACAATTACTGAAAGCCTCAGTGGCACAGTAGATATCCCGGCAGAATCATACGCCACATATACATTCTCCTCTGCCATTGATCTGACCAATGTTGGTGATTACAATTTCACTGCCTGGGTTGACTACTCAGGAGATGTCAACTCAGAAAATGATACCATATACCAAACCCTTGTGGTTAACGATACACTTATTTCCACCTTGCCTTACCTGCAGGATTTTGAATCCGGCCCGGACTACTGGCTTCTGACTGGCGACAACCCACCCGACAATGATGGTCGGAATTTTGTTGTTGGCACACTGCCTTATCTCAACGGTCCGCAAGGCCACGGTCAATCCTGCTACGTTGAAAACACAACAAACCACACCTGGGATAAAATCTGGGCTGAAACACCGGTCTTTGATCTGAGTCCCGCCACAAATCCCATACTCGCCATGGAAATCAAGCACAGACTTGATAACTATGGCTCATACTCCTACTACAAAGTGGAATACTCAACCGATGGAGGAGAAAACTGGGACCAACTTGGCACCGGTCCTGACCCTGAATGGTACAATACAACAAACTACTGGACAGATACAGAAAATAACCCCTGGGATGAATGGAGGTATGTTGAACACAACCTGTGTTCGCTGGTTGGCGAAACCTGTGTGAAATTTCGCATCCGGGGCAGAGGGTATCATGATGATCAAAACGATTTTGCCTTTGATAATTTTACCGTTTTCGATTCCCCGAACGATATCGCGCTGGATGCTGTCTCCGGTTGTTGGGGAAGTGAATATTTCCTCGATGTCACCCTTACCAACAGAGATAACTTTTGCGTCTCACCACCGGCCATTAACTCCATTGATATCACCTATTCCATAAACGGTGGCTCGCCGGTTACTGAAACACTTACCGGACTTGACATACAGGCAGGTGAAACAGAGGTTGTTGGTGTCCCAAACATTACAATCCCGGACGAATCTGCCGACATCGTCGTTTGGACCAATAATCCAAACGGAAATCCCGATCAAAACCACCTCAATGACACAGCTTATACCAATGCAGGAACATGGCCACATTGCAACGACCATTGCTCCAATGCCATCAGCCTGACAACCGGTGTACTTACCACGAGTCAGACCTCAAACGCAACCACCGACCCAACTGAAGACCCGTCATTTTCAAATTGCGGCTCTGTAACCCTGGAGAATACAGTATGGTACACATTTACGACAACCGATGAAGGGGATGTAAACATCACATTCCAAAACACAGCTTGCTCACCATCTTCAAATGGCTTGCAGGTATCGGTTAACGAAATCAGTGGAGACCCCTGCGATCCGGCAAGCTACACAGAAGTGTTCTGCGAAGCACCCGGCGACCAAAGCGATATCATCTGGAATGGTACAGACTTGCCGGCAAATACAACCTACCTGATTGCAGTGGACGGATACGCCAACAATGATTGCGACTTTGAAATGGATGTCACCGGCAATGTCCCCTTGCCCATAGAATTGTTATTCTTTAAAGCTGAAAAAAATCAGTCGCAGGTAGATGTGAGCTGGAAAACTGCCAGCGAGCTGAACAATGATTACTTCGTTGTGGAAAAATCCAAAGATGCTCAACAGTTTATCAGCATGGATACCATTCAGGGACAAGGGACAACAAGTTCCATTACGAATTATTTCACTACAGATAAAAACCCATTTAATGGTCGGTCCTACTACCGCCTGAAACAGGTAGATTTTGACGGAAGCTATACATATTCGGCCATTGCCAGTGTTATGTTCGAAACTCAGGGTCTGATCAAAGTTTTTCCGAATCCGGCGGATGAAGAACTTAACCTCTATATTGAATCTGAAGCAGAAAAAATCAGCATGCGTTTAATCAATGCTGCAGGACAAGAAGTACAGAATGAAATTCTGAATCCAATCAACGAAAAAATGCATCAGATTATTAAAACATCAGGATATAAACCAGGCCTTTACATGCTGTATTTACATGATGTAAATTCAGGACAAATATTGCACAGTGAAAAAATTGTGATCACGCATGATTTTTAAAGTAAATATGTATTAAATCAGTTAACATTTCTAAACCTATACATCACCCATCTTGATACATGATTCAGGTGTCGTATGTTTACTGCACACAATATCGCAGACATCATGAAAAAAACAGCTTTCACATATATTCTCACATTATTTTTGCCCGCTTTACTTACAGGGCAAACAATTGATACAACATGGACAAAAGTTTACGGAGGCTCAGCAGATGATTGCCCGGGTTTTGGGTACGATTCTCGTGTAAACATGGACATCACATCAAACGGAGACATATACCTCCTAACCCCCACACTTTCGGATGACAACGATGTCACCCATAATTACGGTGGCAGGGACGCCTGGATTCTCAAACTTAACAGCGAAGGAGATACGCTTTGGACTCAGGTTATTGGTGCATCAGGTAATGAATACGCATCCAGAATACGGGCACTGGATGACGGTGGCTGCCTGGTGGCCGGATACTCATACTCTGATGATGGGATGATGAGCGATCACCATGGTGTTGCCAATGAACCCGATGGGTTTCTTGCGCGCTTAACCGCTGAAGGTGATACGCTTTGGGTAAAATCCTACGGCGGCTCAACTTATATGGATGCCATTGCAGGTAATGATTTCTTTTACGACGTAATTGTTATGAGCAATGGTAACTATCTGGCCATAGGACAAACCAATTCCTTAACAGACGATCTGGCACCTGAATTCAGCTGGGATTTGTTTTATACCGGATGGGTAATTGAGATCAGCCCCGATAACGGAGAAGTACTGGATGTAAAACGTATTTACCGCCCTGAACACGATGAAAACAACCCAAATGTTTTGTTTCGAATTGAGGAAAAACAAGACAATAGTGGATTTCTCGTCATGGGAGAATCGCAACATCCCTTTGAAAGTGCTGACAAATTCTGGGTGATGGAACTTGACACAGCCTATGATAAACTGTGGGAATATACTTACGGCAGTGATGTTCAAAACATTTCAAAAGCTATGTGTCCCACTACAGATGGCGGAATGCTGATTACCGGTATGATTCAGGGAGCAAATGGAGATGTTACAGGTGATTTCATGGGTGATATGGCCGATGTCTGGATAGCTGAAATTGACAACCAGGGAAGCCTTGTAAATCAAAAAATCATCGGATGTTCCCAGGGCGAATCAATTTATGATATTCAACCTGATGGAAATAATGGGTACTATTTAAGCGGCTTTATTCGCGGAAATGATTACTATGCACATGGCGATACAACCACAGGGGCAGATTTCTGGCTGTTAAGGATGAATCATGAACTGGATACCATCTGGACCTGGCAGAATGGTGGAACCAATTCTGACATTTTAACCAGCATGAAATACTACAATGGCGAAATCATTACTACCGGACGCACCGCCTCTAACGACAGCATTATACCATACAATCATGGCTCAAATGATGTATGGCTGGCAAAATTTGATTTAACAAGCTCGATTCTTTCCCCTAAAGGCGGGCTCCCGCCAAGCTTCTATCCTAACCCCGCATCTGATCTGCTATACTTTAGCGGGGCACAATACATCCGGGTATATGACCTTAATGGCAGGTTTCTTATTCATGAATTTCGTGGTTCAGGTCATGGTAAGTTGCCTCTCAGGCAACTTACACCTGGTATGTATATTCTCGAAATGGAAAACAAAAAGGGCGAAACTTTCAGAGAAAAACTCATCATCAAATAATCAACACCCCAACAGCCTTACCAGAGACACTTTGCTCAACCTGTACAGATTTCCAAATCTGTACACTTAACTTTTTTTTATGTTGAATTTTGCGATAATTTTAATCTGCAAATAAACTTTTTCACCATGTCCAATCTTAGCATAAAATTCTGGTCGGTTTTACTCATAATTAATCTGATTCTAACAGGCAGCCTTTTACATGCCACTGTTTTTTTTGATGAGGATTTCTCCGGTGGCAGCACACCTGCCAATTGGGATAACAATGCCTTACAAGGATCCCAGAACTGGACAATACAATCCTCCCCGGCTATGGCATCCACAAGTGGCGGGTACTATGCCGTGTTTGATGATTATGCCCTGGGAGCATCGGTCACACCCAACGAAGCAGCCCTTGTAACAAATCCCCTAGACTTTTCCGGCCATACGAACATTAAAATCAACTATGAGCATTATTGGGAAGGTGTTGAAGGAACCCACGGATACGTTGAATTATCAACTGACGGAGGCAGTACATGGACAACAGTGATGGATTACGAAAAAAACACACGTGGCAGCCTCACCGCCCCGCAGGATACCACACTAGATATCAGTACATACGCAGCAAATGAATCAAATGTAAAAATCCGCTTTCGCTATAATGACGGAGGCTATGCCGGACGCTACTGGTATATGGATGATGTTACCGTTTACTCCGACCCTGATGTCGGAATTACCCAATTGGTTGAACCTGCTCCACTGAATTGCGGTGAGTCTTTTACTGCATCTGAACCCTTAACCGTCAGAATACATAATTTCTCTCATGAACCGGTAAGCAATGTGCCTGTCATTCTTGAAATACAGGGTGGCCTTACTGTCACATTCAACGAAACATACACAGGTACCATTCCGGCCGAATCATATGTTGATTTTACCCTGAGCTCAGCAGTGGATATGTCAGCAGATGCTGCCTATCATTTCAACATACAAACAGACCTGGCCTCAGATGCTTTTCCATCAAATAATGCCTGGATTACAGGCAGGCACCAGCTTATTCAGACATATCCCTATACAGAAAACTTTAATACTGGTACCGGGGGATGGATACCAACAGGAGATGATCCACCCGAAAACGACGGACGAAAGTTTGTCTGGGGAGCATTACCCTACCTGAACGGCCCCGAAGGCGAAGGCAACTCGTATTATATTGAATACACAAGCAATCATACCTGGGATTATGTGTGGATAGAATCCCCCGTGTTTGATTTCTCTGAAAACACCAATCCTGTACTCAGTTTTGACATCAAACATGAACTGGATAATTACTCCACTTATTCAGTTTTTCGGGTTGAATATTCTACAGATGGCGGCTCCAACTGGGATCAACTTGGTGAAGGCCCCGACCCGCTTTGGTACAACACCACAGATTGGTGGACTGACAGTGAAAACACGCCTGTGGATACATGGACACATGTTGAACAGGAACTATGTCAGCTTTCCGGATACAGTTGTGTTCAGTTCCGCATCCGCGGACGTGGATATTACGATGATCAGGTGAAATTTGCTGTGGATAACATCTCTGTTTCCGCTGGTGAAGCAGATGATATTGAACCCGTAGCCATTTTATTGCCTGATGCAGAAGACTGCAGTGGCTTTACAGCTGCAGAACCCATAAACATACTGGTGCGGAACAACACCTGCAGACCGCTGACAGACATCCCCATAAGCATACAGATTGACGGCGGTACGGTCATCAATGAAATCATTCCCGGGCCTGTAGAGCGATTTGATGCCTATGTTTTCACAGCATCAGCTACAGCAGATTTGTCTGCAACAGGCGCGCATACCATTGATGTCACCACCAACCTGGCTACTGATGGAAACACCGGTAACGATAACCTTTCCGAGACAAGAATCAACAATCCCATCAATACCTTTCCCTACATCGCCGATTTCAACGGTGACAATCAGGACTGGGCATCCAATACCGAAACCACAGATCGCTATTTTGAACATGGCGAGATACCATACCTCAACGGCGCTGATGATGAAGGGGATTCATGGTATATTCAACACAATACTAATCACACCTATGATTATGCATGGGTTGAATCACCGGTTTTTGACCTGAGTGCAGCTGCTAATCCCATACTGTATCTGGACTTAAAATATCAGCTTGATAACTATGCCTCTCACTCATTTTTCAGAGTTGAATACTCCACCGATGGCGGAAGTAGCTGGGACCAACTGGGAGATGGCTCATCACCAAACTGGTACAACACCACCAACTGGTGGACAGATCACGAAAACGACCCCATTGACCAGTGGACTACTTATCAGTTTCCCTTATGCGACATCAGTACAGAGAGCTGTATCAAATTCAGAATCCGTGGTCGAGGCTATCATGATGATCAGGTAAAGTTTGCTTTTGATAATTTCAAAATCATTGATGAACCTGAAGTAGGTGTCATCAGCATTATTGACCCAGACGCATCAAATTCCGGATGCTTATATTCGACTGAACAACAGATTACCATTGAGGTACAAAACTATGCTTGTGCTGAAGCCACCAATGTCCCGGTTGTAGCCGAAGTCAGTGGCGAACACAACGAAACCTTTACAGGTACTGTTCCATCAATCCCGGCACTTTCTTCTGTTACATATACATTCACTGGTGATTTTGATATGACGCCTATGGGTACCTACAATTTCACCACATGGACAGAACTCCCCGGCGATACACAAACCAGCAATGACACCGTATATGAAAGCATTGATGTCCTCTTTCCCAAAATTACCACTTATCCCTATCTGGAAGATTTTAATGAAGGCACTGCTTACTGGACAGCCAGCGGTGAAAACCCACCCGACAACAACGGCAGGCAGTTTGTACATGGCACATTGCCTTACCTCAACGGCCCGGATGGGGAAGGAGACTGCTGGTATGTGGAAAGCACCACAGACCATACCTGGGATTATATATGGGTAGAATCACCTGTGTTTGATTTTTCTGAAAATACCAACCCTGTCTTGTCTATGGACATAAAACACATGCTTGATAACTATTCAAGCCATAGTGTTTTTCATGTTGAATACTCGCTGGATGGAGGAACAAACTGGGAGCAGCTTGGTGAAGGCCCCGACCCGCTTTGGTACAACACGACAGATTGGTGGACTGACAGTGAAAACACGCCTGTGGATACATGGACACATGTTGAACAGGATTTGTGTGAGCTTTCCGGAGAAGATTGCGTAAAATTCCGAATCCGTGGCAGAGGATATTACGACAATCAGGTTGATTTTGCTTTTGATAATTTTGAAATCTCAGGAGGTGAAAGCGATGACATTGAACCCGTTGCCATATCACTGCCTGACGGAGGTGATTGTTCCGGATTTACAAACAATGAAACCGTTCAGATTATTGTCAGAAACAACCGATGCAGGCCGCTTACTGATATACCGGTATCCCTTCAAATCGACGGAGGGCCAGTCATCAACGAAATTATTCCGGGGCCGGTACCACGTTTTGAAACTTACATCTACACCTTCTCAGCCACTGCTGATTTATCTGCACCTGGCAATCACACCATCCTGGTGACCACCAACCTGCCCACAGATGGAGACAACACCAATGACCAACTCACTGAAATCCGCATTAATAACCCCATCAGTACATTGCCTTACCACGCTGATTTCAACACCGACAATGAAGGCTGGACAAGCAATACCGAAACCACTGACCGGTATTTTGAGCGGGGAGACATCCCCTACCTCGAAGGTCCGGAAGGTGAAGGTGCCTCTTGGTTTATGAATAATACCAGCAATCACACCTTCGACTATGCATGGGTTGAATCTCCCGTATTTGATTTAAGTACCGCAGCCAACCCCATACTTTTTGTTGACCTTAAGTATCAACTTGATAATTACTCTACATATTCAATCTATCGTGTAGAATACTCCACTGACGGAGGTTCAAGCTGGGATCAGCTTGGCGATGGTTCTGATCCGGATTGGTACAATACAAACAACTGGTGGAGCGATTTTGAGAACAATCCTATTGATGAGTGGACTACTTATCAGCAGAACCTCTGCAACCTCGCCGGAGAATCCTGTGTTAAATTCCGCATCCGCGGACGTGGAAATCACGATGATCAAAACGATTTTGCCTTCGACAATTTTAAAATTATTGACGCCCCGGATGTTGGTGTAACAGCCATTTTCGAACCAGATCCGGGAAATTCAGGCTGCCTGTATTCAGCAAACCAGCAGGTTAGCATAACCGTGCAAAATTACAGTTGCAATGATGTGATTAATGTCCCGGTGGAAGCAAACATCACAGGTGCTGCAAACGCAAACTTTACAGGCATAGTTGATACCGTTCCGGCGTCAGGCACAACCGACTTTACCTTCTCCGGCACATTTGATATGACTCCGGTGGGCATATATGATTTTGAGGCATTCTCAAGCCTTACCGGAGATCCATACAATGATAACGACACAGCTAATCTTAGCATTGAAGCGGAGTTTCCACTGATTTCATCCTACCCTTACCTTGAAGACTTTAACGCAGGAGATGGATACTGGATTCCTTCCGGGGACAATCCGCCAAACAACAATGGTCGTCAGTTTGTACACGGAACACTGCCCTACCTTAATGGCCCGGAAGGCGAAGGAGATTGCTGGTATGTGGAAAACTCAACAGATCATACCTTTGATTATATTTGGGTAGAGTCTCCGGTATTTGATTTTTCTACATTGACAGAACCAAATCTGAGTTTTGATATTAAACACCGGCTTGACAATTACTCAACCTACTCCGTTTACCATGTGGAATATTCTCTGGATGGAGGTAACAACTGGGATCAACTAGGCGATGGTGATGATTATAACTGGTACAATACCACAAACTGGTGGACCGACAGCGAAAATGATACTGTCAATGAATGGCTACATGTTCAAAAATCACTTTGCTCCTTGGCCGGAGAATCATGCGTTAAGTTCAGAGTGCGTGGACGTGGGTACTACGATGATCAGAACGATTTTGCTTTTGATAATTTCAGAATTGCGGATCAGGAATACGACGCAGCCATCACTGAATTTATCACACCGGTTCAAAGCGAAGAATATTGCACATTTACCAATACCCAGACAGTAACTGTAGAGGTATTCAACCCCTTTTGCTCAGACTTAAGTGATGTCCCTGTTTATTGCAATGTCAGCGGGACAATTACTGAAAGCCTCAGTGGCACAGTAGATATCCCGGCAGAATCATACGCCACATATACATTCTCCTCTGCCATTGATCTGACCAATGTTGGTGATTACAATTTCACTGCCTGGGTTGACTACTCAGGAGATGTCAACTCAGAAAATGATACCATATACCAAACCCTTGTGGTTAACGATACACTTATTTCCACCTTGCCTTACCTGCAGGATTTTGAATCCGGCCCGGACTACTGGCTTCTGACTGGCGACAACCCACCCGACAATGATGGTCGGAATTTTGTTGTTGGCACACTGCCTTATCTCAACGGTCCGCAAGGCCACGGTCAATCCTGCTACGTTGAAAACACAACAAACCACACCTGGGATAAAATCTGGGCTGAAACACCGGTCTTTGATCTGAGTCCCGCCACAAATCCCATACTCGCCATGGAAATCAAGCACAGACTTGATAACTATGGCTCATACTCCTACTACAAAGTGGAATACTCAACCGATGGAGGAGAAAACTGGGACCAACTTGGCACCGGTCCTGACCCTGAATGGTACAATACAACAAACTACTGGACAGATACAGAAAATAACCCCTGGGATGAATGGAGGTATGTTGAACACAACCTGTGTTCGCTGGTTGGCGAAACCTGTGTGAAATTTCGCATCCGGGGCAGAGGGTATCATGATGATCAAAACGATTTTGCCTTTGATAATTTTACCGTTTTCGATTCCCCGAACGATATCGCGCTGGATGCTGTCTCCGGTTGTTGGGGAAGTGAATATTTCCTCGATGTCACCCTTACCAACAGAGATAACTTTTGCGTCTCACCACCGGCCATTAACTCCATTGATATCACCTATTCCATAAACGGTGGCTCGCCGGTTACTGAAACACTTACCGGACTTGACATACAGGCAGGTGAAACAGAGGTTGTTGGTGTCCCAAACATTACAATCCCGGACGAATCTGCCGACATCGTCGTTTGGACCAATAATCCAAACGGAAATCCCGATCAAAACCACCTCAATGACACAGCTTATACCAATGCAGGAACATGGCCACATTGCAACGACCATTGCTCCAATGCCATCGAACTAACCCTTGGTACAACATCAGCAACACAAACGTCAAACGCAACCACCGACCCAACCGAAGACCCGTCATTTTCAAATTGCGGCGGCATCACTCTGGAAAACACCGTCTGGTATTATTTCACCACTGATTCAGTTGGTGGTGAAGTATCCGTCACATTTGAAAACACAAGCTGTTCGCCTTCGTCTGACGGAATACAAGTATCCATTGATGAGCTTGTCGGAACACCATGTGAGCCTACCGACTATGTTAACGTCTTTTGCGAATCACCCGGCAGCGAGTCAGATATAAACTGGACTGATACACTTCCGCCAAATACAACGTATTATATTACCATTGATGGATACGCTAACAACGATTGCGATACTGAAATTACCATTGAAGGTGCAGCCACACCCCCTCCTACACCAGAAGTACCGGATGTTGATGCAATGCCAAACCCCATCTGCGAAACCGATTCAAGCGAAATCACAGCAACATCCATCGGAGCTGCTCATATTGACGTTTATACAGATTCTGTCGGAGGCACATTACTAGGATCTACCCCACTTTGGGTAAGCCCTGATACGACAACAATTTACTATGTTGAAGCTGTCTCTTCAGAAGGAGTAGTACATGACAGCGCCAGAGTTCCTGTTGAAATCATGGTTGATACCATGCCGGATCCTACCATCACACCTGTCAGTGACCTTTGTGAAGGAGACACACCCATAACGCTAACTGCCACAAGTTCCGGTGGAACATGGTCTGGTGCCAGCGTTTCCGGAGATGAATTTGATCCGGTAATATCAGGGGATTTTACAGTATATTATGACATCAGCAACGGCGCATGCGCTGCAACCGACAGCACAGAAATTCATGTGGACAGCACGGTACTTGCTACCATCGATCCCCAGGGACCTTTCTGCGAAAGCGATGCAGCCATCACGCTCACTGCTGCCGATAACGGCGG